>JALYVY010000099.1 GCA_030852985.1 Gemmatimonadota bacterium
CCTCCGCGTAAGCCATTAGCTCGTCAAGGAGTTCGGCGTGCAAGGCAGGAGGCAAGCTCGCGTCGACGATCACTGACAAGAGAGAGGTAGCCGCAGTGGGCTCGCCGACGAGCGCCGCCTGCCGAGCACACTGACGCACAAGGTGCGCGGCGTGATGGGGCTCTCCCGCGGCCAGCCAGCTCTGTGCAGCGGCCCATGCAATGGGAAACATATAGTGCTCCACTGCACACTCGTGCTCTAGTTGCGTCGCGATACGTGTGTGAAGGAGAGCCGCCACCGAACTAGGAATCAATGCGCGCAACGCGTCTTGAAGAAGAGCATGTGGCCCGGATAGCAATCCGCCTTTAAACTGAAGTAGCTCTACAGCCTCTAGTTCTCGGAGTGCCAGGAGCAATTCAGGATCTGCTACAGCTGCTACGCGGGTTACGCGGTTTATCGAGGCTAGTCTTCCCAACAGCAGACAGGTGTCCAAGACGCTACGCGCGCTCGCTGAGAGGGACGAGTACGCGCTAGATGCAAGGGAGCGTATGTCAAACGGGACCTGACCTGAGTCGGAAAACCGTTGGGACGCGAGTGTGTGCAGGTAGTAGGGGTTGCCAGCAGCTTGCGACACGCACCAGGTGATGTGCTCCTGCGCGCAGTGGATACCTGCGACATCAAGCACTATTTGCCGACTATCGTCGGGCGACAATGGTTCAAGAACGTAGGCGTTACCCCGCTTAGCCTGCTCTAGGAGCGACGAACCGAGATGTGAACGCCGAATGCAGACGAGGACGAGGAGTTGCGCAGTGTTTGGCTTTGCGCAGAGCGCGCGCACAACGTCGATCGAAACGGGGTCGAGGTATTGGGCGTCGTCGACCAGGAGAAGAAGAGGACGCTCATCACTGACCGCCTCCAACAAATCTATGAGCGCCCGCTGCACCTGCGTCCGAACGGCCTCGACCGAAATATCGAATAGTCCGTCCATTCCGGCTGGTGCTGCCATAGGCCGGAGGCGGTCGAGCGCAGATGCATAGTCGGGCGATGCGCCGATGCTTCCGCGAAGGCGACGAAGCTCAGGGAGTATGTCGGAAAAGAGCCCGAGAGGCTGGTGCGAAGACGCCGGGGTGCAAGTATACCGAGTGACACGCCCACCGCGCAGACTGATGCGGGTGGCAAATGCCTCTCCTATCCGCGTCTTTCCTACTCCAGCTGCGCCAACGAGCGCCGCGCGCCTTGCGCCGTCGCCCCCGATCTTCGCCCACTCAGCGTCAAGGTACGCGAAGCATTCGTCGCGACCTCGTAGAATGACCTCAGGTTTGACGTTGCCAAGGCGGACAATTCTCGCGCGAAGCGCCCGCAGACTATCAGCGGGCGAGCCTGGCTGGCCGGACCTTGCCCCAAATGAGGCAATGAGTAACAGTGCTTCATCGCGACGGCTCAGCATGGCAAGTGATTCGGCCACAACAGCGACGGTTTCCTCACTATGAGGATCCAGAGTGAGGAGTATGCTGCTCACGCGATGTACAGCATTCCATGAATGCGTGTCGCGAAGTCTTGTCGACGCGACGCGCAGACTGGTCCGAATGATGTTGTCAGCTTGAGCGCGCTGGCAATCCAGCCATTCGTGAAATGCGTTGGGTAATTGTGGGTAGTATGAAGGAAGAAAGGTTATGCTTGCCCCGTCCAACTGCTCACATTCGCCACTCGTCAGCGCGTTGAGTTGTTCCTCATATGCGACCACACTTCCAGACGCCAAACGCAGGCCGACCGCAGTCTCATCAACCACGATTCCCAAGCGGCGCGCGCGATAAAGCAACTGTCGCAGGTTGTGCGACGCTTGTTGTGGTTCGATGTCAGGCGCAAAGAGAATGCGCTGCAGCTCGGATCGATGCGTGCGCCGTTCGCTATGGAGGGTGAGAGTCAGTAGCAGCGCAAAGAGGTGCGTTGAGCTCGGATCGACGGATGCATCACCCACGTGAATGACACAATCACCAAGAAGGGACGGCCGAAGGATGGTCATGGAGTGTTCCTGATATCGCGGTGCCTGTTTCCGTTGCCCGTCGACATAATGGACGGGGCCGTCATTTCCGCGTCATCGCAAGAAATCGCGCGAGCTGGCTATGGCGTGGCTTTGCCCTGTGCAGGCGCCCTTGCGTCAAGGAGGCGAACTATGATCGTCCGAGCTCCCCAATAAGCGTGGCCGCACTCACCCCCTCCGCCTCAGCCTGGAAGTTCAAAACCACCCTATGCCCCAACACCGGCAGCGCCATCGCCGAGACGTCATCCATATCCGGCATAGCCCGCCCGTCCATAGCCGCTCGGGCCTTTGCCCCGAGCACCAGATACTGCGAGGCCCGCGGCCCCGCCCCCCAGCTCACATACTTCCTGACGGCCGCCGATGCCTCCGGACTATCCGGCCGCGTTGACCGCGCCAGCTTCACCGCATAGCTCACGATGCTTGGCGCCGCCGGCAGCCGGCGCACCAGATGGAGCAGCGCGCTGAGCTGCTCGCCCGTCAGCACCGGCGTCACCGACACCGACCGATCCGACGTCGTTTCGAGGACGATCCGCTCCTCTTCCTCGCGGCTCGGATACCCAACCGTCAGCTGCACCATGAACCGATCGAGCTGCGCCTCCGGCAACGGATACGTTCCCTCCTGCTCGATGGGATTCTGCGTCGCCAGCACGAAGAACGGTTCCTGCAATACATGCGTCGTTCCGGCCGCGGTCACCGCGTGCTCCTGCATGGCCTGGAGCAGCGCCGCCTGCGTCTTCGGTGGCGCACGGTTGATCTCGTCGGCCAACACGATGTTCGCGAACACCGGACCCTGCACGAACTTGAAGAAGCGACGACCGGTCGAATGATCCTCCTCCATGATCTCGGTGCCCGTGATGTCACTCGGCATCAGGTCCGGCGTGAACTGCACGCGCGAAAAATTGAGGTCGAGTGCCTGGGCGACGGTCTGCACCAGGAGGGTCTTCGCGAGTCCAGGCACGCCCACGAGCAGCGCATGCCCACCCGCGAGGATCGCGGCGACGAGATTGTCCACGACGTCACGCTGGCCGATGATGCGGCGCGCGATTTGTTCGTTCAGGGCAGTGCGCGCGGTCGCCAACTGGTCGAGCAGGGCAAGGTCGCGATCATCCTCGCGCGGCGTGGAAGCCTTCAGGGAACTGGTCACAGGGCTGGGTGCGGGCGAAGGACGGCGCTGCCGGAAGCATGAAGTTTAGCACCCGAAGACAGGAAAGGCCCGGCGAACGCGCCAAGCCTTTCTGCCCTCATTGCAGTCCGAGGTGACACGTCACACGAGCATTTTGTCGATGCCCTACGCCGACGTCCGTCGTTTCGCTGCCTTGCTCGCGCCTTTCTTCGTTGCCTTCTTGGCGCGGCCCTTAATTCGCTTGCTTGCGGCCAGGCTCTCCTGAAGCCGAGCGACCAGGTCAACGACCTTCGTGTCTTCGCGCTCGTCATCCTCATCTACCGGCAACGGCTTTCCCCTGGCCTTCGCCTTGATGATCGCCTTCAGCTTGTCCTGATACTCATCCTTGTACTTCGACGGATCGAATTCATCGGCAAGGTTCTCGATGAGCTGGATCGCCATGGCGCGTTCTTGGGGCCGCACCTTCGCCTGCGTGGCCGTGGGGAAGTCGAGCTCACCGGGATCCACGAGCTCCTCATCAAAGCGCATGAGTTCCAGCACGAGCGCGTCACCCATGGGCTTCACGGCGGCGAGATGCTGCTTCTGTCGCAGGGCAAAGGTGCCGATGCCGACCTTGCCCGTCTCCGCGAGTGCATCGCGGAAGAGGACGTACGTCTTTTCGCCACCTTTCTGCGGCACGAGGAAATACGGCGTGTCGAAGAAGCGCGGGTCGATCGACTCCGCAGGCACGAAGTCCGTCATCTCCAACACGCGCGACATCTGCACCGCGGCCACCTTGAAGTCCGCGTCGTCGACGATGACGAACTTGCCCTTGGCGATCTCGTAGCCCTTCACGATGTCGTCCCACTCGAGGGCCTTCCCATCGACGGTGGACACGCGCTCCATCCTGATTGGCTTGTGATGCTTCTTGTCCAGCTGCCGGAAAGAGAGCTTCTCCGCGCTGCGAACCGCGGGCTTCAACTCGACCGGGATGTTCACGAGCCCGAATGCCAGGGCGCCTTTCCAGATGGATGCCATGCACGCCGTATCAGCAAACAGCGTGCACGACGAGCGGTCGTTTCCGTTGCCGTTCAGGGAACGGTGAATGCCTTGGTGTCGGCGGCGAAATGCGAACGGCTGGTGAGTTTCCCGAGGGCCGAGAAGGTTCCATTCCGAGTGGGCTGCCACGTTTGCGTGTACAGAAGTCTTCCCTTTGCCGGCACGGTGTCGACACTTACAGACTGGGTGAAGAGCTTGCCCGCGCTCCAGCGCCACACTTCCGAGAGAGTGGCGCCGTCGTACACGGCAAAATCCGCGTGTAGTCCGCTCGAGAACATCACAGGCGCTGGTGTGGTGCCGGGGTTCGTGACGGTGAGGGTAAACGTCACGATGCTGTCCACCTTCACATCGAGCACGGCGGGCAGTGTGACCTGTGGCTGAAGGTCGATCGGTGGCGGAGGGGGCAATGTGCCCGTCAACACGATGCCGACGCCGAGTACGGTCTGCGTGGACATGGCGAACGTGTGGATGCCCGTCGCCGGATTTTTCGCCGCCCGGAACGTGGACGGCTCGGCTTTCGCGGAAAAGTCGACGGCGAACTCCGCGTTCGTGCATGACGGGGGTGCGGGGTAGATCTGGATGACGGCCGAGGACGCGCAGAGCAGGTTCGTGGCGGTTACCGTGATGTTCTGGGTGCCGCTGGTGCCGAAGTACGCGCCGCCCTTGCCGTCGAAATACACGAGTGACGCGACACGTCCGGTGTATGCCGAGAACGTTGGACTGAGAAAGGCGCGTATGGAATCGCCGCTCATTTCGGACGACACCTGCACGAGGCGCCTGGGTCGCTGGCCTGCCAGGCGATAAAGGAGCGGAGCACGAACGGTGGCAGCGAAGCGCATCCGCTGCATGCACTCGACAGCATCGTCTGCTGTGCGGTGGCCATGAACGGCGTGGCCACGCCGTCGATCGTGATCGCGACGGGTGACACGCGGAGGCCCATGCGCAGTGCATCCGCGAGCGAGCCGTACGCACGCGCGATACTGCTGTCGCCGCCGGCTTTTGCAATCGAATCGGAGAGTTGCGTAAAGACAGTCGCCGCCTTCGCGGCATCGTCTCCGGACAGTGGACCAGAGCCCGTGTCACTACCACACGCGTTAGCGACCAGGCATGCCGTTCCGACGATGACCACACGCCAGATGGCGGTGTGGCGGATGATACGGCGAAGTGTCAACATGCGCGAATCCACGAGGTGACGGTGAGCGCGCGCGCGGCGGCTCTCACTGCTCAACCTCTCGAGCCCGGCGGCGGTCACACCAGCGCGGCCACCCTCTAACGAAGCTCGAAGGCCGAGCGCTCGCTGATGGGAAAGTTGGAGCTCTTGAGCGTGGCGACCGCGACATACTTGCCGTGTGGCAGCGTCAGCTCCGCGCGCTCATCGATCTTCACCGTGTCTTCGCCTTCGATCAGCTTGTTCTGCACCGACTGCGTGAACATGCGACCCGCACCCCAGCGATACACCTCACGTCCGGCGGAATCGAGCACGGCGAATTCGTACTGTTGCCCGTTCGGGAACGCGAGCTCGACGTGCTTCTTGCCGTCGTTCGTGAGCTTGAGCGCGAAGTGCAGTGCGTGCGGCTCCACGTTGACGGCGAAATTGCCGTTGACGTTGGGTGCTGCCGAAGGCGCGGCGATGCTCGCTACGTGTCTCGCGGGCGCGACGCGCGAGACGGTTACATGTGTTGCAGGAGCGTCGTGGCGCGTGAAGGAACCACACGCGAGGGCGACGGCACCGGCGCAGAGCAGGGAGATGAGGAGGCGGGTATGCATTTGCGGACCGATCGGGGCTTATCGGGAGAAGCGAGCGGGCATCCGCTCACACATCTCACGGGGGCCGAAGTTATCAACAACACGACGAATAGTCAACATGAAGCGTCACAAGGAAAGTTGTGATGTGGGTTACACTTGCGAGCGCTCGACGCACCTTCGGCGTGCCTTCGGCATGCAGATGTTTAGTTCGCTTATTAGGTTCGTGACGCCGCGCACAATTGTGAAGCAGGCGGTACCGTAGCGGAAGTTGAGATTCCGCATCCTTGTTACAGGTATCGGCGCCGGCTCACGGGGATTTCAGGGGTGCCCGACATCTGACACGGGCGTGCTCGGCGGCACAAGGGAGGCGCCGTGTCGCTGCGCGGGAGCGTGCGGCTCGACTGGCCGGGGCGGATTGACTCACCGGCTATGTGCGCGTCACGACTCATGCCCTCACGTCCTATCGCGCGCAAAGGTGGGCGCCGCGTTGTGGGCGCCTAGCCCGCGGCGGGCCGCTGCGAGCAACGTGCAAACCGCGCCTGGTGGCCCGAACGGATTTGCATCCACACGCGTTCCCTATCTAGTGTGAATGTCGCTGTGGGGTATAGACTTACGACGATGATCTCCGCGCATTCGCCGTCCTCGAGGATCGCTTGCGAAAAATTTCACAAGCGCTAGATTCAGCCCCGCATGACAGGAACTCCGAAGGACCCGAGACCGAGTGCCGAGGCCAGCCGAAGGGCGTCGGAAAACGGACCGTCGGGTGCGGAGTTCGCCGGTATCGGACTCCAGTTTGCGATCTCGATTCTGGCCGGCGTCTATTCCGGACAGTGGCTCGACAAGAAGCTTGGTTCGGCGCCGTGGCTCCTCATCATCGGGGTGTTTCTCGGAGCGGGGCTGAGCTTCTACAGCATGTATAGCAAGCTGATGGCGGCTCAGCGCCGCGAGGACGCGGCTAAGGATGCGCGGCGCGAGGGACAGACATGACGACAGCGCCGAAGAGCATGTGGAGGGCGGTGATCCTGTACGCGGCTGCCTGCGTCGTGGTGATCGGGCTCGCGGGTGGAGTTTTCACCGTCGTATTCGGATCTCCGTCGGAGAGGTCGGCGATCTGGATCGGGGCGCTGGTCGCGCTGGTGGTGCAGGTGGGAGCGTTCACGATCGCTCGGGGCATGGTGGATGTGGGCCGGGGGATCGCTGGATGGGGGCTGGGCGCGTTGATCTGCTTCGTCGCGCTGATTGTTTTTGGTTTCGCGAGTCGAGCGCTCGGGCTGCCGTCGAATGCGGCGCTGCTGAGCCTTGCGACATATTTCTTCTTGACCGAACTGATCGAACCGCCGCTGCTCAACGTATGAAGACCGGGTCCCTACTTCTTGCCCTGCTGGTCGCGGCCTCGCCGGCCGTCGCGCAGGTTCCCGCAGCGCCGCTGGACAGCGCCGCCGCGCACGCCAACCAGGTTGTCGCAGCCGAGTCCGAACACGCGGCCATGCCGGAAGGCGAGCACCAAGGGGGCTGCGAAGAATACCCCAAGGGCGACTTCATCTCGCCCCACATCACGGACTCGCACTGTCTCGAGGTTCCCAACGGCCTGAAGATCTGGGAGACGCGAGAAGTCGAGCTGCCACGCTGGGCTCCGTTCTACCTCGGCAAGTTCAAGGTTGACCTCTCGCCGACGAAGCACGTGGTGTTCATGCTGCTCGCGGCGGCGCTGTGCTGCATCATCCTGATCACCGCGGCGCGCGCGCACGTCCGTCACACAGATGCCGTCGGGCGACCGAAAGGGTTTGCCTCAGGCATCGAGGCGATGGTGCTCTACATTCGGAACGAGGTCGCGATCCCGAATCTCGGCCCACATGGAGAAGGCTACGCGCCGTTCATCCTGTCGCTCTTTTTCTTCATCCTGTTCGCCAACCTGCTGGGCCTCGTCCCATTCGGGTCCACGGTTACGGGCAACATCTCGGTGACGGCGACGCTCGCGATCATCACCTTCTTCGTGGTCGAGATTGCGGGCATCCGTGAGAACGGGTTCGGATATCTTCGCACGATCTTCTACTGGAACAACGACCTGCCGGCGGCCATGCGGTTCCCGATGTTCCTGCTGATGACGCCGATCGAGGCGGCGGGCAAGCTCACGAAGCCGTTCGCGCTGGCGATTCGACTCTTCGCGAACATGACGGCGGGACACATCGTGGTGCTGGGACTCATCGGGTTGGTTTTCGCATTCAATAGCTATGCGGTCGGCCTCGTTCCGCTCGCGATGGCGCTGGGCATCATGCTGCTCGAGCTGTTCGTGTCCTTCCTGCAGGCGTTCGTCTTCGCACTGCTGGCGTCGGTGTTCATCGGGCAGATGCGGGTAGGCCATCATTGAGAAAGTCGGACAGTCAGACTGTCGGACTGTCTGACTGTCTGACTGAAAGCCAGAAGATGGCACAGATCAAAACACAACTCAGGACACACCGGGAATCGCCTGCCTGGTGTGCAGTACCCGGCCGAGTGGCTAGGGGAAATCCGTTGAGACCGGGGTCTCGGTGACGGAACGGCGGCGACTGCCGCAGGCGTTGATGCGCAGGATCACGTTGGACGACTTCGGAGAATGAGCATGATGGTTCACGGAATTCTTCCGCTGCTTCAGGCAGCAACTGACAACGGCCGCGGCCTAATCGGTGTAGGGGTAGGTCTTGGCGCGGGCCTCGCCGTCATCGGCGCGGGCATCGGCATCGGCCGCATCGGCGGTCAGGCGGTCGAGGGCATGGCACGCCAGCCGGAAGCGGCGGGCAAGATCCAGACGGCGGCGCTGATCTTCGCGACGCTCATCGAAGGCGCCGCGTTGTTCGGCGTCGTCATCGCGTTCCAGATGCAGGGCAAGCTGTAAACCCCTGGCCCGTCGCCGCCCCAGGGGTGGCGGCGGGCAGCTCTCTTCAATCGACTCCGATGCGCACACTGCTTCGTTCGCTCGTCCTGCTATCCGCGGCCGCCACGCCAGCCCTCGCCGAGCCGGCGAACACGAACCTGCTCGACCCCAACTACGGCTTGATGGCGTGGACGCTGTTCGTCTTCGTCGGCCTGTTCCTGATCCTCAAGTTCTTCGCGTTCGGTCCGATCCTGAAGTCAGTCGAGGCCCGTGAGCAGGCGCTCGAGGATGCGATCAATGCCGCGAAGCGCGATCGTGAGGAAGCGGCAACGCTGCTTGCCGAGCACCGCGCCAACCTCGACGCCTCGCGCGGCGAGGCGCAGAAGATCATCGCCGACGCGCGTGTCGCCGCCGAGCGTGTTCGCGCCGAGCTCGTGGAGCAGGCGCACGCGGAGCAGGCCGCGATGCTGGCCCGCGCTCGCCAGGAGATCGAGAGCGAGAAGACCCGCGCCATCGCCGAGCTGCGCCGCGAGGCCGTGGAGCTGTCGATTGCGGGTGCGTCGAAGGTGATCGAGAAGAACCTCGACCAGGACAGCAACCGCAAGCTCGTCGAGAGCTTTCTTGCGAGCGTGACACCGGCTGCCGTGACGGCGAGCCGCTAGGCGATGCGCGACACGACGATTGCGCGCAATTACGCCGAGACGTTGATCGTGTTGGCAGGCCGCGCGAGTGACCTGCGTGGCTGGGGCACACTGATCACCGAGCTCTCCGATGCGATTGGGGCAAATCCGAAGCTGCGCCTCTTCCTGGAATCGCCGAGGGTTGGCGCGGCGGAGAAGAACGCGGTGCTCGCGACGGCGTTTACCGAGCGGATGCCGCGCAACTTTCTGCGCTTCCTGCAGTCGCTGGTGACGCATCGCCGGCAGATGTTGATTCCCGAGATTGCGCGTGAGTACCTCGATCTCGTGGATGCGGCGGAAGGCCGCATGCATGCGCGCGTCACGGTGGCGCGCGAAGTGTCGGACGCGGACAAGGGCGCGATCACGGCGCAGCTGTCGCGGATGTTCGGCAAGGATGTCATTCCACACGTCTCCATCGATCCGGCGATCATGGGGGGTGTCATCGTCCACGTCGGCGACACGGTGCTTGACGGATCGGTGCGCAAGCGGCTGATGTCACTGCGGCGACGGATGCTCAAGGGCGCGTAAGGCGCTCACCGCCGCAAGCGAAGGGCGACCGTAACCGGTGGCCCTTTCTATTACCTGCTACAACGCCGCGGACCCCACATGCATATACTGGAGGAGCCTTTCGTCATCCCGCCTTCTGGAGTTCCCCAGCATGATGCGTTCGACTTGCCGCGCGCTCGGCCTAATTCTGCTCGCGGCCGCGCGACTTTCCGCTCAGCAATCGGTTGAAGCGGACAAGGCGTTGCTGGCGACCGAGCGCTACATCCGCCCGCCCGCGGAGGTCGCGAAGCTGGTGACCGCGCCTCGACAGCTCAACTCCACGCTGACCCAGCAGAGCCCCGACAAGGCGCACTTCCTGGTGGTGCATGGCGAGGGTCTGGGGATCGAAGCGAAGTTCGCCAAGCCGCACTACTACTTCGGTGGGCTGCAGGTGGACTACCGGGCAAATCGCTTACGGAGCTTCACGTCGCGCGGACAGAGGAGCTTCGAGATCGTGGATGCGCTGTCGGGCGCGCGGGTGAGTGTGAAGGCACCGGAGGGCACCACGATGTCGTCGCCGAGTTGGTCGCCGAATGGGATGCAGCTGGCGTACTTCGTCAACTTCGACGATGCGTCTTACGTCTACGTTGCCGATGCGCGGTCGGGCGCGTCGCGTCGCCTGAGCGGACGCGCGGCACTCCCCGTACTCAGCACCAGCCTTGCGTGGACGCCGGATGGAAATGCAGTGTACTCGGTGATGATCCCGAGCCCGCGCATGCCGATGCCGAAGGAAGCGATCGAGGCGGAAGGTCCCATCGTTCGCATGACCGGTGGCGCCAAGAACAAGACGCCAACGTACGCGAGCCTCATGCAGACGCCGCTCGAGAAGGCGCAGCTCGAGTACTACGCCACCGGCCAACTTGCGCGCGTCGACATGAAAGGGGTCGTGAAGGCGATTGGGGCGCCGGCCCTGATCGATTCGATCGACGTCGCGCCTGATGGCGAGTACTTGCGAGTGGGGCTGATCCAGAAACCGTTTTCGTATCTCGTGCCGGTGACCGCGTTCGGCGCGCATGAGGAGTTGTGGTCAAGCGATGGGCGCGTGATCGCGACGCTCACGCGCCGGCCGCTGCGAGAGAGTGACGCGAGTGGCGGAGATGATGCAGCGAGTGGACGTGGCGGCGCGGCGTCGGATTCGGCGAAACGCGCATTCACCTGGGCGCCGAGTGGTGGACTGGCATACCTCGCGCAGGATCCCGCGCCGCGGCGCGCGCGAGGAGCGGTGGCGACTGCTGCGCCGGTCACGGACTCGAGCGACGCGGCGCCAACGGACAGTGCGCGCGGACCGCGCCGGAAGGATCGTTTGTTCGTGTGGAGCGCACCGTTCGTGGCCGGCTCCGCGAAGCCCGTTGCCGAGAGCGACAATCGGATTGCGGGCTTTGTCTACACTGCGGATGGGAAGTGGGTGCTGCTCAGCGAGGTGGCAGGCACGGCGACGCACACCTATGCGATTCAGCCTTCCGATCCGTCCAAGCGTCACACGATCTTTCGCGCGGTGGGTGCGCAGGCGGGCTTTGGGGGTGGGCGCGGCGCAGGTGGTGGTGGGCGAGGAGGCGCGAGCGATGATGCGTTCTACGCGAACCCGGGAACGGTGGTGCTGCGCCAAACCGCCGGAGGACGTACGGCGGTCGTGAGTGCGGACGGAAAGTCCGTGTTCCTCGAGGGGACGCACTATGCGAAGGACGCGGCCAACGTGGCGCCGCGAACCTTCGTGGACAAGGTGGATCTCGCGACGGGCACGAAGACCCGACTCTTCGAGAGCGACACGGCCCTGTTCGAGAGCGCACCCGTTCCTGTCGACAATGACTTCTCGAAGTTCGTGGTGACGCGCGAGACGGAGAAGGTGGTTCCCGACCAGTGGCTGCGCGACCGGAACACGGGGCAACTCAAGCAGCTGACCGAGAACAAGGATGTCACGCCCGACGTGACGGGGATGACGCGGCGTTCGATCCAGGTGACGCGCGCCGATGGCAAGACGCTCTGGGTGAACGTGACGTTCCCGCCCGGCTATCGCGAAGGCACGAGGCTGCCCGCGATGTTCTGGTTCTATCCGTACGAGTACGCGGACCAGGAATCGTACGACCACACGAAGCGCACGCTGAACAAGCACAAGTTCCCGACGGCGGCGCCGCGATCGATCGAGATCATGGCGACGCAGGGTTACGCGATCGTGCAGCCGGACATTCCGATTTTCGGCACGGCGGGGCGCCTGAACGACAACTACGTGAACGACCTCCGCAACGGATTGACGGCGGTGATCGACGAGCTGGACAAGCGCGGCATCATCGACCGCGGACGGCTCGGCATTGGCGGACATTCGTATGGAGCGTTCAGCACCGTGAACGCCATGGTAAACCTGCCGTACTTCAAGGCGGGCATCGCGGGCGATGGCAACTACAACCGCACGTTGACACCGAATGGCTTCCAGAGCGAGCGCCGAGATCTGTGGGAGGCGCGGGAGACCTATCTCGCGATGTCGCCTTTCCTGTACGCCGACCGGCTGCAGGGCGCCTTGCTGATGTATCACTCGCTGGAGGACCAGAACACCGGCACGGATCCGTCCAACTCGGTGCGCCTGTTCCACGCGCTGCAGGGCATGGGAAAGCAGGCGTCGCTCTACATGTACCCGTATGAAGATCACGGGCCGCTGATTGAGGAGACACTGCTGGACCAGTGGGGCCGGTGGGTGGCGTGGCTTGACCTGTACGTGAAGAACGCGGGTGCGAAGGCACCAACCACGGCACTCGTGCCGTGAGCATGTCGGCTGACGATCCGGTCATCGACGGTATTTGATGTCGGCACGGTCGGCGGCAACGAAGCACCGGATCGCGCAGCTACGACAGTTGCAATGGTGGCTGCTCTCGAGCGTACTCGGCGCCGCCGCACTCTGGTCGCTCATGCTGCTCCTGCACGACCGCCACAAAGGCATCTCCATGCACGAGCGGTGGCACATGATGCTGCTCGCGATGGGGACGGTCATCGCGCTGGTGATCGCGGTGGCGTCGAGCCGGCGCGAGATGATCCTGGCGCGCACGCGTGCCGGTTTCGTCGCTGGCGTGTCGCACGAGCTGCGCATGCCCCTCGCGCAGATCCTCCTCGCATCGGAGACCCTGGCGCTGCAGCGTGAGCAGGGCGCCGCGGACCGCGTGTCGCTCGCGGAGTCGATCGTGCGCGAGACGCAGCGGCTGATGGGTATCGTCGACAACGTCCTGCTGTTCTCGCGTGCCGGTGCCGTCGCGATGAAGCCGGTGGTGCAACCAGTGTACGTCGACGAGCTATTCGGGCGCGTGCATGACGGATTGCGCCTTGTCGCGCAGGCGGCTGGCCAGACCATCGAAACCGAGGGCGATACGTCAGCAATGGTGATGGGAGACCTTCGCCTGCTCACGCATGCGCTGGTGAATCTTGCCGACAATGCGATCAAGTACGGGCCATCGGGACAGGTGGTGCGGCTCGAAGCGGCGCGGGTGGGCGCGCGCGTGCGACTCACGGTGGACGACAGCGGTCCCGGCGTGTTGGAGGCGAGTCGCGAGCGAGTCTTCCAGCCGTACGAGCGACTCGGGCGCGACGGATTGTCAGAGAGAACGGGCTCGGGGCTGGGTCTCGCCGTGGTCCGGACGATCACCGACGCACTCGGTGGCACGGTGTGGTTGGAGAGTGCGACCGGCGGTGGCACACGCGCCGTGATCGAGCTACCCTCCGCGGGTCGCACTGCATGACGAACATCCTCATTATCGAGGACAATGTCACCTACGCGGGCACGCTGGGAGCCAATCTCGAGCACGAGGGCTATGCGGTCGAGCTGGCGTACTCCGGAGCGGACGGGTTGGAGCGTGCGAAGGCGAGCCGCCCCGACCTCATCGTCCTCGACCTGATGCTGCCGACGATGAGTGGCTACTCCGTGCTGCAGCGGCTGCGCGATGCTGGGCTGGCGACGCCTGTGCTCGTCATGACCGCATTGGGGACGGAAGAGGAGAAGCTGCGCGGCTTCGCGCTGGGCGCCGACGACTACGTGGTGAAGCCGTGCGGCCTGCTCGAAATTCTTGCGCGAGTACGTGCCCTGTTGCGCCGAGGGTCTCCGGGATCCACGTCGCGCCGTGAGGTGATGTTGGGCTCACTGTCGGTGGACTTCGACGCACGCGAGGTGTGCCGCAACGGTCAGCGACTGTCGCTCCGCCCAAAGGAGTTCGACCTCCTGGCGGCCCTGTTGCGTCATCGGGGGCGCGTGGTGACGCGCACAGAGTTGCTGCGAGAGGTGTGGGGCTATGCGCAGGGCGCAGAGAGCCGGACGGTCGAGACGCACCTGGCGGCGCTCCGCAACCGGTTGGGCGACGATGCCGCGCTGATCGCGACGATACGTGGCGCGGGATACCGCATCGCATAGCGCCAATTCTCACGGTGCTCTGACATTCGGCTCGCGCGTGGGGCGTAGACTGCGGGCATACGGGGTTCTCGTCGTTCGGTGCGTTCAGCCATCCTCGTTGTGGGCCGAGCGCGACCATTTCATGAGAGGAGGGTAGCCGGGATGAAGTTCTTCACCCTGAGGCTCGCCGCGGGTCTCGCGATTGCGGGGCTGGCGATCGCCGCGCACACGAACGGACCGCTGCATCAGGCTCTGATGCACCTGCACGGGCGCTGAGTGTGGAGCGGGTGGCGGCGCTTTGCGTCGTCGCCCGCTGGTGCGCCGCACCCGAGGGTGGCCGTCGTTCGGGAACAGGTTTCGGCTCTTCGCGTCAGCTGCCGTGCATAGCCAGACCGGCGAGCGCAGAAATGGCAAAGGCCACGTGTTCCGGCGCGTGCGCCAGCATCGCCGCCTCGAGACTTCGGCGCGCATGCAGCCTGGCGAGCATCACTCCGCCCGCGCCAATTCAGGAAGAGCCTCCTGGCCAGGAGTACGGCATGGATGTTTTCAAGCGTTGACGAGCGGGAGGTGGCCCGCCGCAGTGAGAAGCGCAGGTTGAGGTATGCGCCCACATCACCGACGTCGCAATCCGGCCCGCTTTTCATGGCGGTACTGTGGTGGCGCGCACGCCGGTGTGATATTTGGTGCGCGACGCCGGTGTCGCAGCCCACCCATAGCGAGCCTGAGATGAGCGCGAGAACACCCGTGAAGCACGTCCCGAAACCCTGGGGCCACGAGACCATCTGGGCCGCCAACGAGCTGTACGTGGGCAAGATCCTGCACATCAAGGCGGGCAACAAGCTGTCCGTGCAGTACCACGTGCAGAAGGACGAGACCGTCTACCTGCTTTCCGGCGAGCTGAAATACTTTGTCCAGCTCGAGGGGAGCGACCGCCCTGTAGACATGAAGCTTGCAACAGGCGAAGCTTTCCGGATCACCCCGAACACGATCCACTACATGGAGGCGGTTACGGATTGTGATGTCCTCGAGGCGAGCACGCCGCACCTCGATGACGTCGTCCGCCTCCAGGACGCTTACGGACGCGAGGGTACGAGCGCACCATGAAAGTGATCATTCCGCTGGCCGGCAAGGGCACACGCCTTCGTCCGCACACGCACCTGGTTCCGAAGCCGATGCTCAAGATTGCCGGCAAGCCGGTGATGGCGTACATCCTCGAGGACCTGCAGAAGCTCGGCAACGTGGAGCAGGTGGTCTACATCACCGGCCACCTGAAGGAGAAGGTCGAGGAATACACGCGGAAGGAGTT
>JALYVY010000100.1:0-1276 GCA_030852985.1 Gemmatimonadota bacterium
ACCTGCGTACCGTATGATCGGTTGGCTCCTCGCCGGCAACCTCTCCGGATGGCGTGCAGCCTACTTCTTCACGCCGCTGCTCATCGTCTGATTGACGGCGCTTGCCCTCTATCCACCGCACAAGGACGCCACCACCGCCGGTGACAGGAACGTGCTGGCGCTGGTCGGAATGCTCGCCACTGCTGCAGCGTTGGACCTGCTGACGTTCTTTCGCGCCGACGCCACGCATTTCGTGGGGATGTCACTGGCGCTCGCACCGATGATGGTGCTTGGGATCGTCTACCTGCCGTCGCGCGTGTTCGCTACGCGCAGGCGACAGGTACGGTCACGCGTCCTGCTTATCGCCGTGTTTCTCATAGTGTATCCCTTCCTGTCCGCGAACACGGAGTTTCGCTTCGCGAACGTGGGACGTGCGGTGGAAGGCGTGCGGATTGCGCGTGCGCTCTGGCACGGTGCACCCACGAATGCGAGCGCCACGCTCCTGCCTCGGCTCGGCTATCAACCGGCTCCCGACGAAGGCTGCTGCCGAGCCAACAAGCTCACGTATGCTGACCTCGCGCTCGTGATGAAGGACGTCCATGCGGCGGCGGCCGGCCGCACCGTGCTCGTGGATACGCGAGACAAGTACAGTGCGCTCGGTCCAGTGGCGTCCGCGGTCTATTTCCTTGGCGACCTGAGGGTCGGCACGACGTTTATCGAGCCGATGATGTCCATCTGGACCGATGCCGACGTCGCCGCCGCCGAGCGCGAGGCGGATCGCATCAAGCCCGAGTGCCTGCTGACCGGTGGTGAGGATTTCCTCTTAACCGAGCATGTGCTTCGCTCATTCGGCGCCTACGCGACCCATAAAGTGTCCGGTCCCGTCGTCGCGGTACTCCATTGCCGCAGTCACCCGACGACGTGACTTCCGGGACCTGCCCAGTCTCGTCACTCCTGCTCGGCGTGAAGCATGGTGCGTAGCTCCTCGCAATCGTACGTGAAAGTGATCCCCGCACTCGACGAATGGGAATCGCTGCGCATCCTGCTGCCACTCCTCCAACGGGCGCTGCTGTCAGCGTCACTCACGGCCAGCGTGCTGATCGTGGATGACGGATCGGACGGACCGCCGCCACTCGATATCGTGCATGCCACGCCCGGTGCGCTCATTGAGTACCGCGTTCCCCACTTTGATCATGCCCCGTGGTGTTGGGAGGGCATTACGCGATTCGCCGCGCCGATCGCGCTCGCGCTTTGACACCTGCGCCCGCATCAGGCGAGCGCTCGTACATCCTGGGCC
>JALYVY010000100.1:1286-15612 GCA_030852985.1 Gemmatimonadota bacterium
TCTCGGCATTCTATCACGACAGCGCCGCCTGCCTCCTCCGCGACGGCGAGATCATCGCGGCCTGTTCCGAGGAGCGCCTGACGCGCAAGAAGGGAGACGCCGCCTTTCCCTCGCGCGCCGTGGACTTCTGTCTCGCCCAAGCAGGCATCACCATGCGCGACCTGTCGCACGTGGGATTCTACGACAAGCCCATTCTCAAGTTCGAGCGCATCCTCGAGACCTACTTCAGCGTCGCGCCGCGCGGATTCCGGCAGTTCCTCATGGCCGGCCCGCTGTGGATGAAGGAGAAGTTGTTCATGGATCGACAGATCCGTGACGCGCTGCCCGGCTATGCGGGCGACATCCTGTACGCCGAACATCATGAGTCGCACGCCGCGAGCGCGTTCTACCCGTCGCCGTTCGAGGAAGCCGCCGTCCTCACGATGGATGGCGTGGGCGAATGGGCGACAACGTCATACGGCATCGGACGTGGTGCTGACCTGCAATTGCTCAAGGAGCTGCGGTGGCCCGATTCGATCGGCCTGCTCTATTCCGCCTTCACCTACTACACCGGCTTCAAGGTCAACTCGGGCGAATACAAGGTCATGGGCCTCGCGCCTTATGGCCGGCCCACCTACGTCGACCTGATCTACAAGCACCTCATCGACCTCCGCAACGACGGCTCGTTCCGCATGAATCAGGAATACTTCGACTATCTGGGCGGACTGACGATGACCAATGGCAAGTTCGACGAACTGTTCGGCGGGCCGCCGCGCGTGCCGGAGTCGAACCTCACACAGAAGGAGATGGACCTCGCACGCTCCGTACAGGAAGTCTGTGAGGAGATCGTGCTGCGGCAGGCGCGCACGGTGCATCGCGAAACCGGCATGAAGAATCTCTGCATGGCGGGCGGCGTCGCGCTGAACTGCGTCGCCAACGGACGTCTCCTTCGCGAAGGACCGTTCAAGCAGATCTTCATCCAGCCCGCCGCCGGAGATGCAGGCGGCGCACTCGGCGTCGCACAGCTTATATGGCATCGTCACCTGAAGCAGCCGCGGACCGTCACACCCGGGCGTGACAGCATGCAGGGCGCGTACCTCGGCCCCGGTTACTCCGATGCCGGGATCCAGGGGTTTCTCGATAGCGTGGGCGCAGTGTATCAGCGACTCGACCGCGCCGTGCTGATGGAGGCAACCGCGGCCGGATTGGCCTACGGCAAGATTATTGGCTGGTTCAATGGGCGCATGGAGTTCGGTCCGCGTGCCCTGGGGGCTCGCTCGATCCTCGCCGACCCACGCAGCCCGCGCATGCAGGCCGACATGAACATCAAGATCAAGTTCCGCGAGGGATTCCGTCCCTTTGCGCCGAGCGTGCTGCGTGAGCGTGTGTCGGAGTACTTCGAGCTCGACGTCGACTCGCCGTACATGCTCCTCGTCGCACCGGTGAAGAAGGAGCGGCAGATTCCGATGACCGAGGAACAGGAGCGGAGCCTCTGGGGCATCGCGATGCTCAACGTCCCGCGCTCCGACATCCCCGCCGTCACGCACATCGATTACTCCGCGCGCGTGCAGACCGTGTCGCGCGACGTGAGTCCCGACTACTACGACCTGATCGCGGCGTTCGAGCGGTTGACCGGCTGCGCCGTGGTGATCAATACGTCATTCAACGTGCGCGGCGAGCCGATCGTCTGCTCGCCGCAGGACGCACACACCTGCTTCATGCGCACGCATATCGACACACTGGTGCTAGGATCATTCGTGTTGCAGAAGAATCAGCAGCCCAACTGGACGGAGACTGAAAATTGGCAGAAGGAATCCCCGCTCGACTGACGACGAAGGAAGGGCGTGATTTCGCCTTTTCCGTAGGCGGTGCGTTCACCCTGCTCTCAGGCGTGGCGTTCTGGCGGCATCATCCGGTGTCGTGGCGCGTCTTCGCCTCACTCGCGGCGGCGCTGTTCATGGCAGGTGCGCTGGTGCCGCGCAGCCTTGGTCCGGTGTCCCGCGCGTGGATGGGGTTTGCCCATGTGCTCTCGAAGATCACGACGCCCATATTCATGGCGGTCATCTATTTCGTGATCCTCACGCCGATGGGGCTCGTGATGCGATTGTTCGGCCGCAACGCCATGCGCCACGAGGCGACGCAGGACAGCTTCTGGACCGATCCGCCGTCGGGCGGTCGCTCCGACATGGAACACCAGTTCTAGGAACCGTTCAAATGGCCAAGGGCGGATTGATGTCGGAGCTGTGGGCCTTCATGCGGGTCCGCAAGAAGTTCTGGCTCCTACCGGTGATCGTCGTGATGGTCGTCGTCGGCGGGCTGCTCGTGTTCGCGCAAGGCTCGGCGCTGGCGCCCTTCCTCTACACGATCTTCTAGCTGTCAGGCCGGGGTCGTTGGCCGGACGCACACCGCAACGATGGTGCGGCCGATGGGGAGCGGAATGCCGAGGGCAATGATCCGTCCCTCGAGCGACAGCCACCACCGCTTGAGGGCACGCCCCCATGGACTGCCGGTCGACGGAGTCGCGAGCAGGCCGTGGTAGCCATCGTCGCGCTGCTCGCGATTCGCGCGTAGCTCGCGAGGAATCTCCGCGAGGCCGAGCAGTGCGTTGATCCTGCTGAGGCGTCGCACGCGGAAGCCCGCGGCCACCAGCGCGAGCCGCAGGTGGCCCGGCTCGTACTTCCGAAAGTTGAACGCCGCGTCGTCACGGGTGCGCGGGAACGACTGCGCGTTGGTTCGGATGAAGAGGGTGCCGCCCGGCTTCAGCACGCGTCGCATCTCGCGAAGGGCGGCCACGTCGCCGCCGCCAAGGGGAAGATGCTGAAGGACATCGAGCGTGATGACGACGTCGACGCTCTCGTTGGGCAGGGGAATATCGAGCGCGGAGGCATGCAGCACATTGAAGCCCGCCGCCCGCGCGGCAGCCACGCCGTCCATGGCGACGTCGAGACCGACAGCGTGCCATCCAGCGCCGAGGAGGTCGAGGGCCCACCCCATGGTCTGGCCGGATCCGCAGCCGACGTCGAGCAAGGTGCCCTGCGCGGGGAGTTGGGTCGGGTTGAGCAAGCGCGCTGCGACCAGGCGCATCCCGGCGTTCCACCACGACTCGCTCTCGAGTCGCCGCATCCGCTCGTAGTAATCCGGCTCGAAGATGCGGGGGGCCACAGGGTCGCCGGCGTCGATCGGTGCGACGTGGGTGGGGTCGGGGCTCAATCTGGAAACGGGGTGTCGGGTTGGGACGCGGCACGGAAGAGCGGTCTGTCCGGCGCGGTGGCGAATGTATCCCCCGAACTCCTGTTGAGCCACCGGAATACATGGCTGCCTTGCTACGGCGCGCGCATTTCACTGGAGCAGGCAGTAAACTCGAATGGCGCCGCTCTAACCCGCGCACGGCCGCGGACAACACGGAAGGTGATCCTTGAGCTCCAATGCCAGCGGCGCCTCGACGCCGCAGACAGTATCGCTGCTGACCTGTGTGCAGTGCGGATTCGCCGAGGAACTGGACATGCCGCTCGATGCGTGCGTGTTCTTTCATGCATGTCGTTCGTGCGGCGTCCTGCTTCGGCCAAAGGCCGGCGACTGCTGCGTCTTCTGCTCCTACGGAAGCGTCGTGTGTCCGCCTATGCAGGGCGATGGTGGGGGATGCTGCGGTCCCGAGGATGCGGCGCATCGTCAGGGCGACGCGCATTCGTGAGAAAGGCAAAGTTCGCGGCGAGCGAAACCTCGATGCCGTATTGATCAGCGATGCGTTGCTGTGGCTGGACGCAGGGGGCAGGGCGGCGCAGCACCCGTAGCGCACGGTCACAAGCTTGCAGGTCCAGCCGCTACGCCCGCAACTCCTCTCGATATCCGGTGATCGGCCATGCGCCACTCGATCCTGACACCTCGCTTCATGCCGTGCCTTCGCCTGGCTTCCCTGAGTGTTGCGGTGATCGCCGCGACCACGGCCTGTGCGAAAACCGACGTTCCCCCCGCTAACGCAACGTCGACGCTCGCTCCCGTTCCGCCCGACTCGGCCGCACCGCATGATGCGACCGCGAGCCTCGCGCTCACACCGGTGCGTGGCACCATCGCGGCGATCAGTGATACCGCTCTGACGATCACGACCGCGACCGGTCCGGAAGTGATCAGGATCGTACCTCCGCTGCGCGTGTATGCGCGCACGTCCTCCGATCTCGCGCACGTCACTCCGAATGCCTTCGTCGGCATTACGTCCGTGGAACAGCCAAACGGCTCAGAGCGCGCCACCGAGATTCACGTCTTTCCGGAAGAGCTCCGCGGCACCGGCGAGGGCAGCCGAATGATGGCGGTGCCCGCAGGAACCGGAGGTCGTGGCACCATGATGAAAGGCGCCCTGCCACCTGCGCGCATGACAAACGGCAACGTCTCCATCTCCCGCATGACCAATGGAACTGTCGGTGGCAGCATCGGTGGGACGTACACCGTGCAGTATCAGGGCGGTACCCAGAAGATCATGGTGCCAGCCAACGTGGCGGTGACCATCATCGCGCCGACGCAGACGAAGCTTGCACTCGGTGCCAACGTGATCGTCATCGGAATGCGGGGGCCGGATGGGCGCACGTCCGCGTCGTCGGTGATGCTCACTGGGCCGGAGGGCGGACGCTAGGGGTCGCCCTTCCGCGCGCCCAGGCCCGCGAGCTGAATCGCCACGACGCCCGTGGCGATCACGAGCCCCAGAATCACCAACCCGATAATCCGCTTTTCCAGCAGCTCATAGATCGCGGCGTGAACGACCACGAGGCCGAGGTACCAGTAGTTCCACTGCTGAATCTTCTTCCACCGTGCCGCGCCGAGCCGACGCAGCGACATGTCGTTCGAGATCGCCAGCAGGACGACGACCACGACGACTGCCACGACGCCGAGGTCGTTTGTCAGCCCGAACGCGTCGGTGCGCGGACGCAGAAATCGCGAACCATTCAGCTCCCGGAACCAGTACAGGTAGCGGTACTTCAGGTGCACCTGCAGTCCGAAGACGACATGCGCCAGCCCGAACCCTCCAGCCCAGATGCCCAGGTCGCGGCGGAGGTCGCTCGACGTCGGGTGACGCCGGCCCTTCAACACCCAGTACGGTCCCGTCACGAGCGTCGCGGCGAGGAGCGCCAACGCCACGTACGCCGTCGCGAGACTCCACCGCTGGACACCGCGATCACTGTGGACCAGGGGCAGCATGAGGACCATGCCAAGTGCGGCCGCGGCGCCGATCGGCAAGTGATGCCGGAGCGCGCGTCGCTTGAATCGTTCGGTGAGCATGAGGCCAGACGATCCAATGCCCGCCGCTGCAACGCCTGGAGAGACCTGTTATTTGCCGCGCGCAACCACGAGATTCGCGGGATGATTCGGACCGTCATTCCCTGCATCGCACTGCTCTCGCTCGTCGCGTGCCGCGGGGCTGATGTCTCGAAGCGTGATACACTCGTGATCTTCGAGGCCGCGAGTCTATCCGCGCCCATGCGACCACTGCTCGACACCTTTTCCCGCCGCACCGGCGCAACGGTGCTCGAGGAACACGGCGCTTCGCTGGAGCTCGCGCGACGCATCACCGACCTCCATCGCGTGCCGGACGTGGTCGCGCTTGCTGACCACGAGGTCTTTCCCGAGCTGCTCATTCCGTCCGCGGCGAGCTGGTACGCGACCTTTGCGCGCAATCGCATGGTCGTGGCGTTCACGGACCGGTCGCGTCATGCCTCGGAGATCACACCCGACAACTGGCGCTCCATCACCCTTCGCCCCGACGTCGCCCTCGGCCGTACCGACCCGGTGCTCGCCCCGGCCGGCTATCGCGCGTTACTCGCCTACCAGCTTGCGGAGTCGTTCTATCACGAGCCCGGATTGGCGAAGCGACTCGAGTCGCAGACGCCGCCACGATTGATCCGCGGTAACGCGTCCGAGCTGGCGGCGCTGCTTTCCGCGGGCGAGCTGGATTACATCATCGAGTACGAGTCGCTCGCGCGTTCCCAGCACTTCCGCATTGTTCACCTCCCGCCCGAGATCGACCTGGGCGATCAGTCGCGCGCCGCCGAGTATGCAAAGGCGCAGGTCGCCGTAACGTCAGCGCGCGGTACGACGATGCGACGCGGCGCTCCGATCCTGTACGGCATCAGCGTTCCGGATCATGCTCCACACGGAGACATCGGCCTGCGTTTCGTGCAGTTCCTCCTCGGCGCAGACGGCCGGTCGATGCTTCGATCGGCCTTGGTTGATGCGCTGGACTCGCCGGCGTTCGTGGGAAGGGTGCCGTCGGCGTTGGCGACTACGCGAGCACCGTGAGCGACAGGCCGGCGCAGCGCGCTTTGACGTTCGGCCTGGCTGGCGCGGCCGCACTGCTCGTCGCCGTCCTCGTGCTTCCGGTCGGCGCCCTGCTGTTGCGTGGAGGCGTGGCCGGCCTGCGGCAGCTTACGAACGACAGCGAGCTGCAACACGCGCTATACCTCACCGCCGCCGCAGCAACGACCGTCACCGTGATCACCATTCTCCTGGGAACGCCACTCGCCTACCTGCTCGCGCGGAATCGCATGCCAGCCCGAGCCGTCGTTGGCGCCCTCGTAGAGCTCCCGCTGCTCATTCCGCATCCCGTTGCCGGCATCGCGCTGCTGCTTGCGTTCGGACGCGCGAGTCACGCCGGAGCGGCGCTCGCCACCGCCGGCCTGAGCGTCATCGGATCGCCGTTCGGGATCGGGCTGGCAATGCTTTTCGTATCCGCGCCACTCTACGTCAGCGCCGCGCGTGAATCGATTGCGCGCGTGGATCCGCGACTGGAATCCGTCGCACGCACGCTTGGAGACGCGCAGTGGACCGCCGTCCGTCGCGTCACGCTTCCGCTCGCACGGCGCGGACTCACGGCCGCCGCCGTGGTCATGTGGTCGCGCGCCGTGAGCGAGTTCGGCGCCATCGTCATCCTCACCTACAATCCAAAGGTGGCGAGCGTATTGAGCTACGACCGCTTCACCGCCTTTGGCCTCGACGGGGCGCTGCCGGTCGCCGCCGTGCTCGTGGTGCTGGCGATGATTCCGCTGATGCTCCTGCGCGCACTGCGCGGCGAGGGTGCGGTCGCCGAGCGGTCGTCGTGATCGCGCTCGATCGGGTCGAGGCGCGGGCGGGGGACTTTACCCTTCGCGACATTTCGTTCGCCGTCCCATCGGAAGCGTGGGGAATCGTGCTGGGGCCGGCGGGATCGGGCAAGACGACGCTCCTCGAAACCATCGCGGGAATCCGGCGGACGACGAGCGGTCGCATCGAACTCCGTGGTGTCGACGTCACCACACTCGCGCCCGAGCAACGCCGCATCGGCATGGTGTATCAACATGCCTACCTCTTTCCACATCTCTCCGTTTACGGGAATATCGGCTTCGGCACCCGGGACGTCGCCGCGGCGCGCGAGGTTTCCCAGCGGCTTGGAGCGGACTCGCTTGCCGGCCGGCCGGTCGCCTCTTTGAGCGGGGGAGAGCGACAGGTCGTGGCGCTTGCGCGTGCCCTCGCGCGGCGGCCTGACATCCTGCTGCTCGACGAGCCGTTCGCGGCGCTCGATCCCCGACGCCGCACAGCGATTCGCGCCGAGTTGCGTCGCATGCAGCGCGAGCATCGGATGACCATCCTCCAGGTCACCCACGATTTCATCGAAGCGGGAACGCTCGGCGACATCGCGATCGTGTTGGCCGAGGGCACGCTCGCGCAGGTAGACGCGCCCGGTGTGTTGTTCAGGAAGCCGGCGAACGTGGCTGTTGCGGACTTTCTCGGTTTCGAGAACGTGTTTTCGGGGCAGGTTTCAGCCGGGACATCCGAAGGCGCTGGGCACGGCGTACTGGAGTTCCGGGGTTCTGGAATCGAGCTGATCGGATTGGGCCAGCACCCCGGTGGTGAAGGACACGCCGTCATCCGCGCCGAGGACGTCGTTCTTGCGCGCGATGCTCCGGGACCGAGCTCGGCGCGCAATGTCCTGCATGGACGGGTGCTGTCCGTCGCCAATGACGGAATTCTTGCGCGCATCACCCTGGATGTCGGGAGCAGCACCTTGGCTGCCGTCATCACCGCTGGCGCGGCGACCGAGATGGAATTCTCACCGGGCGCGCCGGCGGTCGCGACCATAAAGGCGACCGCGGTGCATCTCTGCTGACATCATGACGGTGCGATCTGTGCCTAGCGTCGCCTTCGGCAGTCATTCAGCTGGACAGATGGAACACACCGCACGGGAGCTGACGTTTGGAGTTTCGACGCTCGTCAGGAGGTATGCAGGTCATTCAGGTGCACAGTCGACCCCTCTGGCAGCTCTATGCCGAGGCGTTGATGTCGTGCCTCGTTGCCGTCATTCTCACCTGGCTGCTTCGCGATGCGCTGACCGGTACGCGCTTCCTGCTGTTCTGGGCGATGAGTGTCGCGGTCGCGTGGCGGTGCGGTGCGGGACCTGTGGCCATCGCGGCGCTGGTCGGCGCAATCGGCTCAGACTTCGTGCTCGCCCGGGCTGCGGGCACTCCCTTCGAAATAACGACGATCGAGCTGTTCTCGATGGCCGTCTACGTCCTGTCGTCGATCGGGCTGGGATTTACCGTCGATCACCTGCGGAGAGCACAGCTCCGCGTCGCGCAGGCGACGAACGGAATGACCGAGGCGATGGTGGTGTTCGACGCGCGATGGCACCTGCGCTTCGTGAACGAGGCCGGCATCGCGCTGATCCATCGCGTCGGCCTCACGCAAGGAGACTTCAAGGGCCGCGAGATCTGGGACGTCGCCACGGGGGCGCCCGGGACAGTCTTCGAAGCTGAGACTCGCCGCGCCCAGCGGGAGGGCGTCATCGTCAGCTACGAAGCGCAGCTTCCGAACGTGGACATCTGGGTACGCGTCCGATGCGTGCCGACCGGCGATGGCGGCGTCGCTCTCTTCATCCGCGATGTGTCCGCGACACAGCGCGCGGAGATGGAACGCCGACGCACCGAGGAGCGTTATCGAGCGCTCGCCGAAGCCAGTACGGTGATGGTCTTCGGCTCCGACCCCACGGGCCGAGTGAGCGAGATGCCCGAATGGCGTGAAGTCACCGGGCAGTCGACCGCGGAGCTGCGGACGTCTGGACTCTCGGACGCGATCCATCCGGACGATCGCGACCGGGCTGCCGCTGATTGGCAATCGGCGCTCGCCGCCGGCACGCCCTACACCACCGAGTACCGGCTGCAGCAGCGCGACGGCACGTATCGCTGGTATCGGTCACGCGCGGTTCCCATCCACGAGAACGGCGCCATTCGCGAATGGGTTGGTGTCTTCGACGACATCGAGGACGAGCACCTCGCGCGCCAACGGCACGCCGCGGTCGACAACGCACTCGGCGTGCTCGGCACGTCGCTCGACTACGAGTGGAATCTGGCGGCGGTCACGAGGCTCGTGGTGCCGACGCTGGCAGACTATTGCAGCATCGATCTCGTCGACGAAGCGGGCGAGTTGCGGCGCGTGTCGTCGACGCATGCGGATCCCGAGAAGGAGGAAATCCTTCGCGACCTGTGGCGGAAGTATCCGTATCGGAAGGATGATCGCGGCGTGCCGACCGTGGTGCGCAGCGGAGCCACCCAGATGACACCGCTGCTCAACATCGGAGAGGTGGTGGCGTATGCGCAGACCGATGAACAGCGTGACATGCTGCTCGCCCTCGCTCCGCGCTCGTTCCTGAGCGTGCCGATGATTTCGCATGGTCACGTGTTCGGCGCGCTGGCGCTCGTGTACTCCAGCTCGGGGCGGATCTACGGCCCGGAGGAGCGCGCCGCCGTCGAACAGATCGCGGCGCGCGCGGCGACGGCCATCGAGAATTCGCGACTCTTTTCGGCTGCGCAGGCTGCCAGCCGCGCAAAGAGCGAGTTCCTCGCCACGATGAGTCATGAGCTGCGGACGCCCCTTAACGCCATCGCGGGATACGCGGACCTCATGGCGATGGGCGTGCGGGGGCCGGTCACGCCAGACCAGCTCCGCGACCTCACGCGCATTCGCCAGAATCAAAAGCACCTGCTCGAGATCATCACCAACATCCTCAACTTCAGCCGCATCGAGTCCGGACACATTCGGTACGAGATTGGACCTTGTGCGCTCGGTGAGGTGCTCGAGCGAATGGAGGGTGTGATCGAGCCCCAGGCGCGTGCGCGTGAGATCGTGTATGAATATCTGGCTGTGTCTCCCACGATCGCGGTGGCGGCGGACCGGGAAAAACTCGAGCAGATCCTCATCAACCTGCTCGGCAACGCCGTGAAGTTCACACCGCGCGGCGGTCACATCACACTCTCCGCAACCGAAGTGACGGGCCGAGTGCGCATCGAGGTGCGCGACACCGGCATGGGCATCAAGTCTGAGCTGCTCGACTCCATCTTCGAGCCCTTCGTCCAACTTGAGTCGGCGTTTACGCGAACGGCAGAGGGAACTGGACTGGGGCTCGCGATCAGTCGCGAGCTCGCGCGCGGCATGGGCGGGGAGCTGCGCGCCACCAGCGCGCCGGGCAAGGGCTCCGTGTTCTGCCTGGAGCTGCCGATCGCGGAGTGAAGTAAAAACCACCACACAACCCGAGCACACCATGGTCGAGATCAGCATAGAGAACGGACGTGTTCACTTCGAGGTCCAGGGGTGGGACAAGCTGTGGGCGTTTCGCAGTCGGCTCGAGATCCCGGTGGAGCACATTCTTGCCGCGCGTGTCGATCCCGAACCGGCGAAAGGCTGGTGGCACGGCCTCAGGCTTCCAGGTACCCAGATTCCGGGCCTGTTGACCGCGGGGTCATTCTATCAGGACAAGGGCATGGTGTTCTACGACGTGCACAATCCGGAGAACACCATCGTGCTCGAGTTGGAGCACGAGCACTATAAGCGACTGGTGATCGAGGTCGCCGATCCGGCGGCAGCGGTCGCGCGTCTTTCGGCGGCAGGTGTGGCGACGGGGACCGTATGAAACGCGCGAAGCTGCGTTGCGCCCTGGCTGCCGGACTTTTCATCACGCACGTGCATCCAGCAATGGCGCAGGGCATCAACGCACCAGCGGCCACCGTGCTTTCGCCATCGCACCTCGCGTCCATTGACGACTCGCTTCCACACGCCGCGCTCACCTCGGTCGCGCTCGGCGGGGGCTCCGGCTACACGTATTCGCTGACACGTCGCGAGACCACGGGCGGCATCGAGGTACACATGGCGTGGAACGACGTGTTCGTTGTCCAGTCAGGATCCGGGACGCTGATGACTGGCGGTGTACTCGCGGGTGCGAAAGAGGGGAGTCCTGGCGAGCTACGCGACGGAGTGCTCACGGGAGGCGCGCTCGCGATGCTCAAGCCAGGCGACGTCGTCATCATTCCGGCTGGCACGCCGCATCAGATGCAGCTCGCGGCAGGAGAGCGGATTACGTATCTCACCATCAAGGTGGCGGTGGTGCCGTGACCGATGCCTCCGCCTTCCTTCGTCACACCTTGGCCACGCTGGCGTATCGCGCAGGCAAGGCAATCCGCGCCACACCCGCCGATTTCAGCGCGGTGCGCGCCGCACCCGACAGCAGGACCGCAGGCGAGTTGCTCGCCCACATGTCCGATCTGCTCGACTGGGCGCTGTCGTTAGCGCGCGGCAAGCAGCAATGGGCAGACGCGCCGGTGCAATCGTGGGAGGCAGATACCCAGCGCTTCTTCCGTGCGCTGGAAGCACTCGACGCCCAACTCTCGACCGACGCACCGCTCGGCATGCCTGCCGAGCGGCTCTTTCAGGGCGCCGTAGCAGACGCCCTGACGCATACGGGTCAGTTGACGATGTTGCGGCGTCTCGCTGGCGCTCCCATTCGTGCCGAGAACTACGCGAAGGCGGACATTGTGGTGGGTCGCGTGGGCGCTGAACAGACGCCTGCTCGCCACGAGTTCTAGCAGCGGCTCACACCATCGCCGCCATCTTCTCGCAGCTCTCCGCGCACCGTCGGCACTCCTTCGCGCACTCCTGCATCATGGCGTCGTCGGCCATGGCTTCACACGACGCAGCACACGCGCGGCAGATCTCGGCGCAGGTGCGACAGGTGGCCGCGTGCCGCGGCGAGTGTCGCGTCATGAAGTCCGCGCTCGTTGCGCAGATCTGCGCGCAGTCGATGGGTCGGAGAAGACACGTGCCTGTACACTGCACGGAGCGGCCTGAAGGCCGCGCGCAGCTACATGGCAGATTTGATGCTCGCGCAACTCGATTGCTCCGCGTGCGGTGGGTGAGTCCGCTTTGGTCCTTCGCACCCTGGACAGAGCACCAAGGACTCAGTGCGGGAGCCTGGTCATGGGGCTCTTTCAGCCAGCAAAGACGACCCTGGCCCGCTCGAGCGCCCTCACCATCGCCTCCACGTCCGACTCATCGCTGTAGACGTAAAACGACGCACGCGCCGTGGCAGACACCCCAAGCCGTCGCATCAGCGGCTGCGCGCAGTGGTGTCCTGCGCGGATGCAGACGCCTTCGCCGTCGAAGATGGTGGCGAGATCATGTGGATGGATGTCAGCAACCGTGAAACTGACGACACCGCTCCGTTCCGCGGCCGGCGGCCCGTAAACTCGGATACCGTCGATCTCCGCCAGCCGCTCCGACGCCAGTTGAACCAATTCCCGCTCGTGCGAAAGCACGTTGTCCATCCCGATGCCATCGAGATACTCGCATGCGGCGGCAAGGCCGATGGCATCCGCAACATTCGGTGTCCCCGCCTCGAACTTGTGCGGCAACACGTTCCACGTCGTCGCGTCGTCGCGCACGACGTCGATCATGTCTCCGCCAAACTGGTACGGCCGCATCGCCTCGAGTAGGGCGCGCTTGCCCACCAGTCCGCCGACGCCCATCGGTCCACACATCTTGTGGCCGCTGAACGCATAGAAGTCGACGTCGAGATCATCGAAGCCCACGCGCAGGTGCGGTGCGCCCTGCGCACCGTCGCACACGACCAGTGCGCTCGTCGTCCGCGCGATGCGCACGATGTCGCGCACCGGGTTGAGCGTCCCCACCGCGTTCGACACATGATTGAATGCGACAACCTTCGTGCGCGCGCTCATGAGCGACTGCAGCGCCACGAGGTCGACGCGCTGATCCTCCGTGAGCGGGCAGATGAGGAACTTCGCGCCACGCGCGAGCGCAAGCTGCTGCCACGGGACGAAGTTCGCGTGATGCTCCAGCGCCGTGACGACGATCTCGTCGCCGGCGCTCACGTTCTCGTACCCCCACGCGGTCGCCACGAGATTCAGCGACTCCGTGGTGCCGCGCGTGAAGATCAGGCAATCCGAATCCGCCACACCGATGAATCGCGCAATGCGTGCACGCGCGGCGTGGTAGCGCTCCGTTGCGCGCGCGGAAAGATCGTACGCGCCACGATGCGGATTCGCATTGTCGCGCTCGTAGTAGTCGCGCATCGCGTCCAGCACGACGCGCGGCTTCTGCGACGTGGCCGCCGAGTCCAGGTAGTGCAGCCCCGGGTTGTTGACGAGCAGCGGAAAGTCCGCGCGGCGCGAATTGGTCATGATGTGCGCTCCGATGGCAATGCCGGCGATGGGGCAACAAGGACGCGCCCCGCTACTGACCGTGCCTCGTAGACTGGCAACGGACGCTCGGCGGGATGTCGCTTCACGGCACCCGTGCGGCAGTCGAATCGCGCGCCGTGAAAGATGCACTCGAGCGTACCGTCGCCATGCAGCACACCGTCCGAGATCAGGAACTCCGCATGCGTGCACAGGTTGCCCACCGCGCCGATCACGCCGCGGTGGTTGAACACGCAGACAGGTTCACCACCGCTGAGAGTCACACCGAGCATCGTACCCTCCGGGAGGTCCGCCACTGCCGCAACGTCCTCGAGCTCACTCATGTCGACGGAGCGTCCCCTTTCAGCGCCGCCTGGAGCGTGTGCCATGGCATGCTTGCGCACTTCACGCGGATGGGGAAGCGTGACACGCCGCTGAATGCCGCCATCTCTCCCATGGCGCGCGCGGCCTTCTCGTCGGGCTTGAGCTGCCCGGTCACGAGGCCGTGAAACTGCGTGAACAGCTGCTCGACGTCCGCGCGCGACTTGCCCTTCACGGCCTGCGTCATGATTGACGCCGACGCACGCGACACTGCGCAACCCGAAGCGGTGAACCCAACCGACTCGATCCGATCGTCACTCAGCCGCAGCTCGACCTTCACCTCGTCGCCACAGAGCGGATTGCGTCCCTCCGCACTGCGGTTGGCCCCTTCCAGCGCGCCGTAGTTCTTTGGCTTGCGATTGTGGTCGAGGATGATGGACTGGTAGAGGTCCTGGAGGTCGGCCACTGCTAGAGCGCCCGCCGCGCTGCGCGCGGCTCTTCAGGGTGGGGCCCGCATCGGCGCTCCGCGCCTCGCTCTTCAGCTC
>JALYVY010000014.1 GCA_030852985.1 Gemmatimonadota bacterium
GGCCCGCTATGCGCCTCCATCAGTCCACCCGTGATGGCGAGCGTGAGCAGCACGCTGAGGACGACAGCGTACATCGGGACACGCCGTGAGGAACGGCGCGCGTGCTCCGGTGGCTGGACTGACATGTATTTTGAGTCGAGCGGTGGGTTTGGTTACACCCAATCGTGCGCCCGCACCGCAAGCGGTTGGGCACCAGGCAGGCGAAAGATCGGCGTAGCGGTCTCATCTTGAGTCGGAGAAACCTGCCTTTACCGGACAGCCCGCGTCGGCTGTCGTCTTAGGACGACCGCTGGGCTCAATATGTAACTTGTTGCCGATCGCGCTAAGTAGGCTCGCGGATCTTGATGCTCCGGAACGAGGCTGTGGCGCCATGGGCGTCATGCATGCCCAAGCGCCCCCGCCTCATCCGCCCGTAATGCGGCCTCGCGCCGACCGTGCTCGCCTTTGCCTTTGTGCCTCTATCGGTGCACTACCGCTCACATGGCGCTGAAAGTCAGCGAATTTGAGACGTTGGGCGCGACGAGCGAGGCGAGAATCGCGATGATGACGACGACGAGGACTTCGAAGAGCGTAAAGCCTTTGCGACTGACGTTACCACAGTCGCTTGGTGGCTATCTCCCACGCGGAGGCGGCGCTGATGAGGACCGCGGAGTCCTCATCCGCAATGGCCGCCCGTGCCCGGCGCGACAGCTGCTTCGCATCGTCGGCGAGCCACCAGAGCAACGCGTGTGTGTCGAGGAGGAGCCGCATGCGCCGCTAATTCTCCCATGACGCCAGCTCGTCATCTGGAAGCGGCTCGAAGAACGTCTCCGGGACCGCGATGCGGCCCTCGAAGACCCCGAACGCCCGGCCCCGCGCGCGCGCATTCACCGGAACGAGCCTGACCGCCGGTTCTCCGTTGCGGGGCGATGACGACATCGCTACGAGGCGTCAGTTGCCACATATTACAATAAATGTTATTTTTATAGCAGTTATGCTGTTTAATGTTTATAACTGGTACCATGCTATCATTTAATACGTCATCTGTCGAGATGGTTGGCCGTCAGCTTGCCGAGCGGATGAGGCAGCGTCGTCTAGCCAAGGGATGGAGCCGGTTGGAGCTCAGCGCTCGTTCGGGTGTCGCGCTCGCCACCCTTCAGAAGTTCGAGCAGATGGGACAAATCTCTCTGGAACGACTTCTCCGACTCGCCGCCGCGCTCGATGTACTGCGCGACTTTGAGCGCCTGTTGGCAGCGGGACCGTCGGCGAACAGCCTTGCGGAGTTGGAAGTAACGCAGGCGGCTCATGTCCGTGTGCGGGGACGGACCATGAGCGAAACTGTGCCGACGGACAGGTCCGACCTTTCGCAAATGGCGCCGCGTCGGGTCCGTCAACGGAAGCATGGCGCGTAAGCGCTCAGCTTCCACCCGGGCGGCGCGCACATCGGCCGCTTTTGATGCGCTTGTCGAGGTGCGCCTCGACGACAGGGCGGACCGACCAGTCGTCGGGCGAATTGCGCAGCGCGGACACGATATTCTTTTTGAGTATGACAGCTCGTTCCTCGCCACGGGCCTGGAGATTTCGCCCTTAGGGGTACCACTCCGCCCCGGACTTCACGGGGATCCGGACCGAGTATTTGCGGGACTCCCTGGCGTGTTCGCCGATTCGCTCCCCGATGGATGGGGACTGCGTCTCATGGATCGGGATTTCGCCAAACGCGGGATGAATCCCGCGACCGTGACGCCGGTCGAGCGCTTACAAGCGGTTGGTACGCGCGCCATGGGCGCGCTCACGTACCACCCCGCGGAGGACACCCCGCCGCTCATGCTCGAGCTGGATGAGCTGGCCGAGCAGTCGGAGCGCATATATGCCGGGAGTGCGGAGGACGTGCTTCCCGCATTGTTGCAAGCCGGCAGCTCTCCGGCTGGCGCACGTCCCAAGGTCCTGGTCGACTACGATCCCGAGACTGGTGAGATGCGTTCTGGAGCCGCGGATATTCTCTCAGGTCATCGGCCCTATCTCGTGAAGTTCCCAACCTTGGAGGATGGCAAGGATGCAGGCGCGGTCGAGATGGCGTACGCCGCCATGGCTCGAGCAGCGGGAGTAATCATGCCGAAGACGATGCTCTTTGAAACACGTGATGGGCGGCGATGCTTCGGCGTGCAACGATTCGACCGCGTGGTGCCAACCGGCGAAGCGAGCCATTGGGAACGGCGGCACGTGCACACGCTGGGGGGACTGCTGCACGCAAGTCATCGGGAGTTCGGCGCGACGTACCAGCATTACCTGGATGCAGCACGCAGCCTCACACGAGACCAGCGGGCTGTGGTCCAGGCATTCCGTCGCATGGTGTTCAACGTCCTTGCGCACAATCGAGACGATCACGTAAAGAATTTCGCCTTCTTGATGGACCCAGACGGGACGTGGCGACTCACACCGGCGTATGACCTGACGTATACCAACGGTCCCAACGGTGAGCACTCCATGATGATCGGCACCGAGGGAGCGCGTCCCAGCATGGCCAACTTCCTGGCCGTGGGGGCAGCGGCGAGTATCCCGGTGGTGGACGTGCAGGCCGTGGTCGACGAGGTGGCCGGAGCGGTGGGACATTGGGCAATACACGCAGCCGCATTTGACCTTCGCCCGGCTACCCGCAATCGCATTGGCGCGGCCATCGCCCGCGCGCGCGACGACGCGCTAACGCGCTAGAAGCGCGGAGATCCGCCTTGGCGATATGAGCCATGGGAGACATGTGATCGCTCAGATGGACTTGACTCAATTTGACGGACACGTGGTTTACGCTGCCAGCGCCGAATGCGCGAAGCGAACCTGCTCGTACCGCACGGGACTCACATAGCCGAGACTCGAGTGCTGTCGCTCGCGGTTGTACCACTCTTCAATGAACACGAAGATATCGCGACGGGCCTGGGTGTGCGTTCCCCAGTCATGCTGCTCGATGAGTTCATGCTCGAGCGTCGCGAAGAAGCTCTCCGCTACGGCATTGTCCCAGCAATTGCCCGTCCGACTCATGCTGGCAATCGCGCCCGCGGCCTCCAGCGCGGCGCGGTACGCCCCCGCAGCATACTGACTGCCGCGATCAGAATGTTGGATCAGCCCCGCCGCGGGCTGCCGGGTCGCGAGCGCCATGCGCAGCGCGGCGAGAGGCAGCGCGACGTCCATCGTGTCGCTCATCGCCCACCCCACGATGCGCCGGCTCGCCAGATCCAGCACGATGGCCAGGAAGAGCCAGCCGCTCCGCGTCGGCACGTAGGTCATGTCGCTGACCCACACGCGGTCGAGGGCTACCTGCGCCCGTACGGTGAAGTTTCGATTGAGAAGATTCGGCGCGATCGCCTCGGTGTGGTTCGCATCCGTGGTCCGCACAAAACGGCGTCGGGGGCGCGCGACCAACTGATCCTCCTGCATGAAGCGCGCGACCCGATGCTTGGCGATGCACACGCCCGCCTTCCGCAGCTCCCCATGCACGCGCGGTGCCCCGTAGCGGGTCCGGAACCGCCGGAAGACGACCCGCACCGCCACACGCAGCGGCTCATCGCGCGCGACGCGGGGAGGCGGCGCGCCACGGAGACGGCTCTGGGCCTCGTAGAACCCACCCACGCTCACCCCCAGCGCCGCGCACATCAGGCGCACGGGGAAGCGGGGACGTTCGGCAGCAATCGCGGCGTACTTGTCGCTCATCGCGACTCCTTCGCGAAGTACGCCGCCGCGGTTTTTAGGAAGGCATTCTCCTGCGTCAGGCGCCGCACCTCGCGCTCCAGGCGCCGCACCTCCGCCTCGTCGCTCGGCAGCTTCCCATGGCCCGGGAACACATCCGTCGCGTGGGCGCCCCGTCGCGCGCCCGCCTGCCGCTTCCAAGCGCGCAGCAGATCATCCGTGACCCCCAGCGCACGCGCAATCTGCCTCAGGGGAACACCCGCCGCGCGCCGCTCGTCCGCGCGCTGGACGGCTTCGAGCTTAAACTCCGCGCTGAACGTCCGGCGCGTTCTAACGGCCTTCGTCTGTCGTACTCCCATCGAAACACCTCCACCCCCGAACCTAACCGGGGTTATGTTGGTGTCCGCCGAATCGAGTCAGGTCCACAGAAGCACGGTGCCTAACGCACCTGCTGCCTGGTGGACCCGTGCGACGCGATGTGCCATGCGCGACTGTGCAACTGAGGTGGATGCGTGAGCCATGCTCGACGCGACCGCGGGGATGCCTCAGCGAGGCGCGTGCATCCTTCTTACACGTTGAGCCCTACGACGTGAGAATCGCGCCCCATGGCGCAGCGCCAGGTGCCAGGCGAGTGGAGCAGGGTGCGGGTGGCATGATGCCACGTGTCATCCTCGGTGCGCATCCCTATTGTGCTCGATGTCAGCCCGTGCATCCTCGGCCGTCCTTCGCGCGACATCGCGCGCGCGACGAGGCAAGGAGGGTGAGTGCGTCCACACGGCTGCTGTGCATCCATGTATTGTCGCGCGATGCCGGTGAGCCGCCATGTGCCTGGCGAATCAGGCGAGGTGTCGCCCCTCGCATTCAGCTGGCTCATGCCGAGCTGCGTGGTGGCCCTGTCCGAATCGCCGGGTGACGGACCAACCACGACATCTTGTCGTATGGAGTCACCGAATGGCCGTTCAGTAGCGTCGCCTGCTTCAGGTGATCAATGGCGAGGCCGCCCAATGATGGCACACGTCCGGAGTGCGAGGGCGAATCACGCCTCTGATATCCTGGACGGAAATTCCACGATCACGACAAGCGTTAAGAGACACTGCGTCAGTGTTCGACGCAGCTCCTTGACACGCCATCTCGCCCCACGGCTCGACGCTGTTTGCCGTCTTTCCCTGAATGGCGCCCTCCCTTGTCGTCAACCCCGCGCGTCGGCGACACGTATACCATTTGACACCAATGATCCGCACCATTCCCCAACGCCCGCTCTCACTCGTGACACATCGATTCACTCCTCACGCGGCCGCGGCCCTGCTCGCGCTCGCCGCGACCGCAGCCCCGGTCGCCGCACAGCAGAAATGCCCAGCGACGACGCCCGGGGCCACCATGCCCCTCACGTATGAAGGCGGCACCACCATCGTCGCCATCACCCCATGCGACCTCATGGCGCGGCTTTACATCTACGCCGCGGATTCCATGCAGGGGCGCGAAGCCGGCACCGCGGGGGCCATCCGCGCCACCGCCTACATCGAGCGCGAAGTGCGGAAGCTCGGACTCCGCCCCGCCGGTGACAACGGCACGTTCTTTCAGGACATGCCCGTCACCGCCCGCATCGTGAGCGCCGCGTCCGTCCTCACCGCCGGTGGCCGGACCTTCCGCCCCGACGTCGACTTCACCGCCGCGGGCGCCGCAGACCGCACCATCACCGGCGACGCCATCTACGGCGGCACACTCGGCGACACCGTCAACGCGCTGGCCGCCGACGATGTCCGCGGAAAGGTCGTGGTCATGATGGCGCCGGCTGGTGGCGTAGGGCGCGGCTTTGGCGGCCGTGGTGGCGCTGCGATGAATGCACTCGCATCGGCCGCCGCCGTCGTCACCGTCGCACCGACCATCGGTCGGCCGCGTATCCAGTTCGTGCTCAACGACACGATGCAGAACGAGGGTCGAGTGGCTTACGCTGCAGCGCATCCAGCGGCGGGCACCGCCGCTGGTCGAGGTGGTCGCGCCGGTGGCGCTGGCGGCGGAGTTGCGCCGCTCACGCTTACAGTGTCGCCCTCCGTCGCAGAGGCAATGCTCGGCAAGCCAGTCGCCAGCGCCGCCCGCGGCGACAAGGGCGGACCGGTTTCGATCGACATCAAGGTCGACAACGTCGCGGAACCGACGCGCAGTGTCGTCGCGATCCTGCCTGGCTCCGATCCGAAGCTGAAGAACCAGTACATCATCATCGGCGCGCATTCGGACCACATCGGCGTGTCGAACGCACCACCGGCGGAACACGATTCCGTGAAGGCGTACAACATCGTCTCACGCGTGGAAGGCGCCGACTCGCGCAACGCACCGCCGCCGACTCCGGAGCAGTGGACACGCATCAACGCCATCAAGGATTCGCTCCGCCGCATCTATCCGGCTCGTGCGGATTCAATCAACAACGGCGCTGACGACGACGGCTCGGGCTCGGTGTCGATCCTTGAGATCGCCGAAGCATTCGCGAAGGGCCCAGTAAAACCGAAGCGCTCGCTCCTCTTCATCTGGCAGACCGGTGAGGAAAAGGGGCTCTGGGGCTCGCAGTGGTTCACTAATCACCCCACGGTGCCGCGCGACTCGATCATCGCGGACCTGAACCTCGACATGGTTGGCCGAGGCGCGCCCAGCGACGTGACCGGGCAGGACAAGGACAATCACGAGCTCGTCGGCGCCGCGAACTATCTCCAGCTCGTCGGCTCGCGCCGCCTGTCGACAGAATTGGGCGACATTGCCGAGCAGGTGAGTGCGAAGGAGTCGATGCCATTCAAGTTCGACTATGCCACGGACGCCAATGGCCATCCGCAGAACATCTACTGCCGCAGCGACCACGCGAACTACGCCCGGTATGCCATCCCGGTGATCTTCTTCACCACCGGTGGCCACGCGGACTATCACCAGGTGACGGACGAGCCGGAGTACATCCAGTACGATCACATGGCGCGTGTCGACAAGCTGGTGTTCGACATCGCCGAACGCGTGGCAAACCTCGACCACCGGGTCGTCGTCGACAAGCCGAAGCCGGACAGCCCATTCGCGCGGTGCCAGCAGTAGTCGGCGGCACCTGATTCGTGCGGATCCATTCCGCAGGCGCCGACAGGATCCTGAAGAGCTTTACCACGGAGGTCACCGAGGACACGGAGAACTGCGTTAGATCAGCGCCGTCTCCTTGGCAGTCCTCCGTGGCCTCCGTGGCCTCTGTGGTTGATCGCCTTTACTTTTCCCGCCCGATCGGCGCGAGCTTCGGCGGACGCTTGCCTCGGCGCACCGCGCCCGCAACCGGGATGTAGTCCAGCGGCATGCCGCTCTGCGCGTGACGCAACAGCAATCCGCCACGACTCATGTCGCCGCGACCCACGAACGCCGCCGGAAACAGCAGACGGTCGCCGAATACCTCGAGTAGCGTGTCGACATACTTGCCCGTCGCGATGCTGCCCAGCAGCACGACGCCGGTTGTCGACGGAAGCTTTCGTGCAAGCAACTCCGCATCGCGGCGAAGCGGCATCAGGTAGCGCGCGTCGCCGTTGGCAATGTCGACGTCGCCGAACGCGACGAGATCATCGCGTTTCACATGTTCGGTTGGCGGAATGAGGCCGCGCTCCGTGGTGATGATCCTGATGTGCGATGCCTCGCGTTGCGTGGGTGTGAGCGCACGCGCATACGAGAGCTTTCCACGGAAGTAGAGGCCACTCAGGAACGAAAATACCTCCCCGATGGGCGCGCCCGCATCGCCTCGCAGATTCCGAGCGAGGTCGAACGAAGCGGAAGGATTCATCAGAACCTGCGCGCGGCGTCCATCGCACCGCGCCGGCGAGATCAGGAACGCCACATCGTCAGCCATGTAATGTGCCCGCCGAGGACATCACTCCCGCAGCGCCGCCATCGGCGTGGACATGAACACTTCGCGCCCCGTGAGCATCCCGATCGCGACCACGACACCAATCATCAGCCCCGCGATGCCAAGCGACGCGAGCGGCGCACCGACAAAGGGCACCTTGAAGATGAAGTGCGTGATGGACCACGCCGCCAGTCCTGACAGCACGATGCCGGCCATGCTGCCGAGCGCGCCGACGACGAGGTATTCAGTGACGAGCATTCGCCCCACCTGCTTGCGCGTTGCGCCAAGAACCTTCAGCAGCACCGCCTCGCGCAGGCGCTCGCGGCGGGTGGCCGCGACCGCGCTGAAGAGCACGGGAATCGCGAGCACGACGCACATGATCGTGAGTCCCTGAATCGCCGCATGGATCTTCGCGAGCACGGCGGAGATCGTGGCCTCAACGAGGCTGAGATCGACGGTGGACACGTTGGAGAACTTGCCGACCACGTCACGTTGAATGGCCGGCACGGTGTCCGGTACAGCATTCGCGAGCACGGCGAACTGCATTGGCGCGCCACGCACGAGCGCCGACGGAAACACCACCTGGAATGCCGGCTGAAGCTGGGTGCGATCCACGGAACGGAAGCTCGTGACGCGGGTCAGGATCGGAACACCTTGAAGCTGCCACTGGATCTCGTCGCCAATCTTTACGCGCAGGCGCGCTGCTGCCGCACTATCGAGCGATACTTCGCCGGTGCCTTTCGGCGCTTCGCCAAACCACTTGCCCGCGACCACCGTTTCCGACGACCCAAGCGTATCCGAATAGGTCGCCCGCCACTCTCGGCCCAGGGCACGCCGCGGGTTGAACTCGCCGCCACGACCGCCTCCACCACCACCCGAGCCCTGCGCGTTTCGTCCTCCGCGTCCTCCACTCGCAGGCGTGTCCCGCGTCGTATCGCCCATGATGTCGGCGATAGTCCTTCCCTTGATGGCGCCGATGCGCACCGTGAGGATCGGTATGCGCGCTAACACGGACGCATGGTGAAGTGCGAGTGCGGAGTCGACACCGTCCGCCTGGTCAGACTGAATGTCGAAGAACACGACATTCGCATGCAGTTGCGAAAGCCGGTCTGCCATCACTGCGAGCAGGCTCGATTGCGTCTGGTACAGCGTGCCGATGAGGAACACCCCGAAGCCGAGCGACACCACCACGGCACGCGTCTGGTTGCCGGGGCGGTGGAGGCTTGCGACACCATGTCGCAGTGGAAAGGGCCAGAAGGGACGCACGATCCCACGCGCGACGCGAGACAGGATTGCCGCCGCCACCCAGAGCGCGCCCATCACGAAGAGGATGCCCACGGCGAAGGCAACACCTTCCTGCCACCGTCGCGCGCGAGCGACCGTCACGAAGAGAAGGCTCGCTACCATCAGAAGCCCAACGAATCGCGATGCCCAGTCTGCATGACGTCCGAGTGCGACGCTGTCCTCCTCGCGGCGAAGCGCCTGGAGTGGCGACACGCGGCGCAGTGACAGCAACGGCTGCAGCGCGCAGACCAGCGCCACCCACACGCCGGTCAGTACGCCGAAGAGGATGGGCGCCGGCGCGAGGTGGATGCTCATCCCCGCCGGCAGGTAGCGACCGATTGCGGAACCTAGGACGAATTGCAGCACGACGCCCGCCGCCGCGCCGATGACGGCGCCAAACAATCCCAGCGCCGCTGCCTGCGTCACGTAGATGAGCAGAACCTGCCTACCCGTGGCACCAAGGCAACGCAGCACCGCTACCGTGTCGATTTTTCGGAGGACGAAGGCGCGGACACCGCTCGCGACACCGATGCCACCGAGCAGCAATGCAATCAGGCCCACGAGCGCGAGAAAGTTGCGCAGGTAGCCGATCGTCTCACTGACGCGATCTGCATTCTGCTCCGCGGTTCGTATGCGGACGCCAGCTCGTCCGAAGCTGGGGCCAAAGCGCGTGGCGAAGGTCTCTTCATTCATCGTTGGCGGGAGGCGCAGCACGATGTCCCGCTGCGCGCGGCTGCCGGTGACGACTAGATGCGTTGCCGGCAGGTATTGCGCGGGGATGTAGACGCGTGGACCGAGTGTGGTCGTGATGGCCACGTCGCTCGCGACATCGCGGATGATGCCCGTGAGCGCGAAGGTTACGCCGCCCAAGGAAATGGAATCACCGACATGGATGCCCAGTCCCGACAGCACGGCGGCATCGGCGACGGCGTTCCGGCCGGTGTGGAGTCCAGACCACGCAGCTTCCGGTTCGGTCCGCACGCCGCCGAAAAAGGGATAGTCCACACTGACCGCTCTCACCTGCACGAGACGGAGCGCACTCTCGGCACCGCCGCTCGCCATGGAGATGAAGCTCGTCTGCGTGGCTACCCCGGTTCCGTGTGTCGACAGCGAGTCGAGCACGTGCGCAATTGCCGTCGGGAGCGTGTCGCGCGGCGACATCGCCACGTCGCCGCCAACGAGGCTGCGGGCCTGGTCGTGCACACCACTCGTCGCATTGGCGGCCAGCGAGTCGATGGCCACGAGCCCCGCGACCCCGAGCATGATGGACGACATCGAGAGAAGCAGCCGCCGTCGCGCCATGCGGCTTTCCCTCCAAGCGAGGGACCCAAGGTGCCGCAATGGTGAACGCATCATGAGCATCGAGGTGAATGCGACTTCATTTCCTGCCATTGAGCGGGAGCCGCGACGGTCCTGACAACGTCCGGACGATCGGGTAAGCTATCCGCATGGAAGCAAGTCCCTCTGTGGTCAGGCGGGCAACGAACGGTGCTAGCGGTCTGGGGCGCGCGCATTCCCGGGAACATTGCGAGGGGCGCGCGAGTTGCCCTGACGACAGTGTCGGATGGCGCGATGCCATCCAACCACGCTGCCCTGAAGACTCGCTTCACTCACCGCCATGACTCTCTCGTACCTCCCGACTTCCACGTCGTCGCCCGCCGCCAGCGCCGGCGTCGCCCGCTATGAGGCGGTTCGCGCCCAGACCGAACACCTGTGCGAGCCCCTCGAGGTGGAGGACTTCGTCGTCAGCTCCATGCCCGACGTGAGCCCCACCAAGTGGCACCTCGCGCACACCAGCTGGTTCTTCGAGACGTTCGTCCTCGCGGAGCACGACCCCACATATCGCAGCCCCGATCCGCGGTTTGCGTTCCTCTTCAACTCGTACTATGTGCAGGCTGGCGAGCGCCACTGCCGGGCGAAGCGTGGCCTCGTCACGCGGCCCACGGTACGCGAGGTGTTCGCGTATCGCGCACACGTGGACGCGGCCATGCTCCGGCTCATCGAGCGCATCGCCGGCGACGTCGACCATCCCGCGGCAGGGCTGATAGAGCTCGGCCTTCACCACGAGCAGCAGCACCAGGAGTTGCTCGTCACCGATATCAAGCACGTCCTCTGGACGAACCCGCTGCGCCCCACGTATCGCGAAGCGAACGCTGCACGCGCACCCCGCCTGGCATCAGCCGGACACGAAGCCTCACGGCAGTGGCGCGAGTTCAGCGAAGGAATCACGTGGATCGGCCACGACGGGGCCGGCTTCGCCTACGACAACGAAGGACCCCGCCACCGGGTCTTCCTCGAGCCATACCGCCTGGCGGCGCGGCCCGTCACCAACGGCGACTACCTCGAGTTCATGCGTGACGCAGGCTACTCACGCCCGGATCTCTGGCTGTCCGCCGGACTCGCGACGGTGCAGGACCGTCGCTGGGATTCGCCGCTCTACTGGGAAAGGGACGCCGACGGCCGCTGGGCAGAGTTCACACTTGGCTGCACGCGCGCGCTGGAAGGCGCAGCCCTCGCAGAGCCGGTGACGCACGTGAGCTACTACGAGGCCGACGCATTCGCACGATGGGCGGGTTACCGGCTTCCCACCGAGTTCGAGTGGGAAATGGCCGCGCGTGACGAGCCAGTGGCGGGTCGGTTTGTCGACGCAGAGCACTTTCATCCGCGTCCTGCCAAGGCAGGCGAGGGCCTCGCGCAGCTGTACGGTGACGTGTGGCAGTGGACGCAGAGCGCCTACGTTGGCTACCCGAATTACCGGCCATCGCACGGAGCCATCGGCGAATACAACGGAAAGTGGATGGCCGACCAGTGGGTACTGCGCGGCGCCTCGTGCGCTACCCCGCTCTCTCACGCACGGGTCACCTACCGCAACTTCTTCCCCTCCGACACACGGTGGCAGTTCACTGGTATTCGGTTGGCCGACGGCAGCGGGAAGGGTCGGCCATGACCGCACCCGGAAAGCCCTCGATGCCGGCGCGCGAGCACATCACCGAACACCCTGGCCTTTCCCACGCCGTGCGCGCCGAGGTGCTCGCCGGTCTTACGGCGGAGCCGAAGACCCTGCCGCCGAAGCTGTTCTACGACGCGACAGGCGCAGACCTTTTCGAGCGCATCACGACGCTGCCCGAGTACTACCTCACGAGCGCCGAGCTCGAGATCCTGGAGGCACATGCGGGCGAGATCGCTGCGCTGGCGGCGCCCCGTGCGGCGCTCGTGGAGTACGGCAGCGGAGCGGGCATCAAGGTGCGCCTCCTGCTCGACGCGTTCGCCGCAGCGGGTATCTCCATCGCGGCGTACGTCCCCATCGACATTTCACGCGAACAGCTTGCGACCGTCGCCGCGCAAATCGCCGGCGAGTATCCTGACGTCCCGGTACATCTCGTCTGCGCCGACTACACGGCACCGCTTACCCTGCCGGACCTCCCGCTCCGGGCGCGTCGTGTCGCGTTTTTTCCAGGCTCGACGATTGGCAACTTCCACCCGACCGAGGCCGCCGCGTTCCTGCGTCGCGTACGTCGCACTGTGGGAAACGATGGAGCACTCATACTCGGCGTCGATCGCCGAAAGAGCGCCCATGTGCTCAACGCGGCCTATGACGACGCAGCCGGCGTCACCGCAGCCTTCAACCTGAACATGCTTCACCGCCTGAACCGCGAGCTCGGTGCGGACTTCGACATCGCCCGTTTCGCGCATCGTGCCTTCTTCAATGAGACGGCCAGCCGCGTGGAGATGCACCTCGTGAGCCTCGACCGACAGGTGGTAAACGTGGCGGGTGCACGCATCGCATTCGAGAAGGACGAAACGATCTGGACAGAGAGCTCATACAAGTACGACCGCGATGCACTGGACCTGCTGGTCACGAGTGCGGGCTTCCGGGTGGAGCGTCTGTGGACGGATTCGGCCGAGCAGTTCTGGCTCACGTACCTCACGGCGGTAAGCGTCTGAACTTCACCACGCGTGCCTTCCCGCGCGGCTGCTCTCGACGAAGCCTTCGAGGCGTAAGAACCCTGAGATGCGGAGGCGGCTTTGCCGTCGTCCGTCCAGGCACGAGTGCGTTAAGAAGTACCGCTCTCAGCTCCGATATTGCCTCTACGGATTGAGCCTTTTCGGAGCGCGGGGCGTCGATAAGAGGGAGTGACCAGCCGCGCCACGATTGCCAGGACGCCGTCCACCAGCAGCGCCAGCGCGGCCGCGGGCAGTGCGCCCGACAGCACCATCCGGGTGTCGGCGAGCGCGAGTCCGGTGACGATCGGCTCACCCAGGCCGCCCGCGCCGATGAACGCCGCGAGCGTCGCGGCACCGACGGTGATCACCGCTGCCGTGCGCACGCCTGCCATGATCACCGGTGCGGCGAGCGGCAGTCGCACCTGGAGCAGTCTCTGGCGCGCTGTCATGCCGAGTGCCTCCGCCGCCTCCACGGCTTTCGGGTCTGCGTCCAGCACACCGACGAATGTGCCGCGCGCAATCGGGTAAAGGGCATAGAGCCAGAGTGCCACGAGCGCCGGCCGCACGCCCACGCCGAGGAGGGGGATCATGAACACGAGCAGCGCGATGCTCGGAATCGTTTGCACTACGCCGAGCGCACCGAGCACCGGTTCGGCTGCGCCGCGCGCCCGTTCGAGGGCAAGGCCGAGCGGCACGGCCACGACGACGGCCAGCGTGAGTGCGATAACGACCAGCCAAAGGTGCCGCAGGGTAAGACGGCCAATGGGTGCTCGAACGCTCCAGAGGTATGCGCCGAATCCCAACGCCGAACGAGGCGTTGCGATCGCGTCACTCGGATGAGAACTGCCTGAGAGACCAAGGCCGGTGAGGAGGTCGCGAGCGACCACGCGCATGTCCTCGCCGTTCACCTCTACGCGCCCGTTCGCGCGGCGCATGGTGCCTTCGTCGAGCCGGCCGCTCAGCAGTGTGAGGGCCGCGATGGCGTCCGGCCGGTCGCGGGCGAGCCGCGCGCCCACCAATGCGGCCGCTTCGTAGGCCGGAAAAAAGCGTCGGTCGTCGTCGAGCACCACGAGGTCGTACTTCGCGAGCAGCCCGTCGGTGGAGTAGCCGTCGATGAAGTCCACGGCGCCGGCGGCCAGGGCCTGGTACTTGAGTCCTGGCGCGAGGGGTTTCACGGCGCGCGGCGCGAGACCGTACGCGCGACGAAGTCCCGCGAGGCCGTCGGGGCGGCCGATGAAATCCGCCGTGAGCCCCCCCGTAAGCACCGGTGCCGCGCGCGCGAGATCCGAGAGCGTATGCAACCCGTAGCGTGCCGCCGTCTCCTTCCGCACGGCGATGGCGTAGGTGTTCTCGAATCCCAGCGGGGGCAGCCATCGTGCCCCGTATCGATCGGCGGTTGCCCGTGTCACGTGGGCGAAAACCGCCTTCGGACTTCGTGCGAGTGAGTCCGGCAGGGAGTCGTGCAGGATGGCGATCAGGCCGGTGCCCGTGTACTCCGGGTACACGTCAATCGCGCCGGACCGGATTGCGCCGAACGCGACCTCTGTCGCACCGAGTCCCGGTCGTCGCTCCACGGCAAGGCCGCGCGATTCCAGCAACTGCGCGAAGAGCTCGCACAGCAGGTAGGACTCCCCGAACGGCTTGGACGCGACGATGATGGGCGTCGCCGGAATCGCTGCTGGCGCTCGCTGGGCTTGGGCGAGCGGGGCTATTGCGTTGACGATGGCGATCAGGAAACCGCCAACGAGCGCGCCGCGAGACGTGCGGCCGTTCACGCGCTCTCCTCCAGTCGTGCGAAGCCCGCCATCGTGCGCTCCACGAGCGTCTGCACGTATGCCGTCGCGGGCGAATGCCGCAGCTCGGCGAAAGTCCCACGCTGCTCAACACGGCCGGCGCGCATCACCACCAGCCAATCACCAAGGCGCGCGGCCTCGGCCAGGTCGTGCGTGACCAGAAGCGTCGTCACGCCGGTCGCGCGACGCAATTCCTCGAAGGCGGTCTGCAGATCGGCCCGCGAGATGGCGTCGAGTGCGCCGAACGGCTCGTCAAGCAGGATCGCCGGCGGCCGCGCGGCGACGGCCCTCGCGAGTGCCACCCGCTGTCGCTGGCCACCTGACAACTCGTGCGGATAGCGCGCCGCGTAGACAGAGGGCGCAAGGCCCGCGAGCGCGAGCGCCTCCTCTACACGGTGCTCCACGTCATCCATCGCGAGCAACCGCGGAACGAGCCCGACGTTGCGTCGCACCGTCCAGTGCGGAAGGAGTCCGCCGTCCTGCGGGACATACCCCATCGTGCGGCGGAGCGTCTCGAGGTTGAGATCATGCACGCTGCGCCCATCCACCATGACGACACCCGACTGCGGCTCCACCATGCGGTTGAAGCACCTCAGCAGCGTCGTCTTGCCGGAGCCGCTCTCGCCCACCAGCGCCACGCACGCGCCAGCAGGCGCCGCGAAGTCGACGCCGTCGAGGGCGCGTCCGGACGCAGCGCCGAAGGCGTGCACCACACCTGTGGCCCGGAGTGCGGCCGGTGCTGAGGGCGTAACTCGCACCTCGTGCAGCGGCTCGACAACCTCACCGGTCACCCGGCATCTCCGTCGTCGCGATCCATTCCCGTAAAAAGGTTGTTGAGCCCTTCGGCCAAGGTGGGATGCGAGAAGACACCGTCCCGCAGCACCGTGTAGGAGAGCTTGCCCATCATGGCGACCTGAAAGAGCGTCGCGATTTCGCCCCCTTCGATTCCCAGCACGGTTGCACCAAGGATCAGCCCTGACTCGGCGTCGACCACGGCCTTCATGAACCCACGCGTCTCGTCCACCTCGAGCGCGCGGGCCACGCTGGTCATCGGCAATTTCGCAATACGGATGCGGCGACCGCTTACTCGCGCTTCGCGCTCCGTCATTCCCACGGCGCCGAGTTGCGGGTCGATGAAGACCGTGTAGGGAATCATGCGGTCGGTGGTGGTCGCGCTGCCCCCCTCGAGCAGGTTCGAGCGAAGGATGCGAAAGTCGTCGTACGAGATGTGGGTAAATGCCGGACCGCCTTTCACGTCGCCGATGGCGAACACACCGGCCGTCGAGGTCTCCAACCGCTCGTTCACCTGCACGTAGCCGCGATCGTCCATCGTCACGCCGGCATGATCCAACCCGAGATCATCTGTGTTGGGCGTACGTCCGGCGGCCACGAGCAGGTGCGATCCGGTGACGACCTGCTCTTCTGCCGGGCCTTTGCGCGCGCGCCACACGAGGCGGACGCCACCGGGCTTGGTTCCGTCGCGCTCCACCCTCACCGCCTCGGCTGACAGCAGGACGTCGATTCCCTCCTCGCGCAGGATGTCGGCGACTGCTTCGGCAACGTCCGCGTCTTCCCTCGAGAGCAATTGCCCGTCGCGCTGCACTACCGTCACTCGGCTGCCGAAGCGGCGGAATGCCTGCGCGAACTCCAGCCCCACGTAGCCTCCGCCCAACACGATGAGGTGCTCGGGAAGATCGGTGAGCTCGAGGATCGAGGTGGACGTGAGGTATGGCACCGTCTCCAGCCCGTTGAGTCGCGGCACGGCAGGCCTGAGCCCCGTATTGATCACAACTCGCTCGGCCGTGAGCGTTCGGGCGGGCTGGGACTGGCCCTCGCTATCCTCCATCACGACCTCGATTGTTCGCTTGCCCGTAAAGCGCGCCTGCCCCCGAATCAAGTTCACGCCGGCGTCGGCGAGCGAGTGCTCGCTACCTGATCGGAAGTCGTCGACAATGTGCTGCTTGCGTTCGTGTACGCGGTGCAGGTCGACCCGCCACTCGCTCGGCGATCGCGAATCCGCGTGTGCCGCGCCAACCGGCGTGACCCCGTATTCGGCGGCTCGGCGAGCCAGGTGCGCAATGCGTGCACTGGCGATCACCGTCTTGGTTGGACTGCACCCTTCGTTCACGCACGTACCGCCCACATGCACGCGCTCAACGAGGGCAACGCGCTTCCCTGCACGCGCGAAGGCGCCCGCCAACGGTCCGCCGCCCTGGCCCGCGCCGATGACGATCAGGTCGTAGTGATCACCAGATTCGTTGGTGCCGTCGTGCATATCGTTCATCGTCGAATCTTCCGCGCGCTGTAGGGGTGCCGCTACTGAGCGATCAGCATGCTGGCCGCGAATGAAGATGGAACTGCGCGAACGAATTCGCATGACGTCAGGCCGTCCATCCTTACTTCCCGGCTCACCCGGCTGTATCTCTAAGAGTATGGATCTCTACTTGGTCTCGCTGGCGACAGGCGCCGTGGGACTTGGCATCATGGGTATCGGCGGCCTGTCGCACGGCAGCCACGCAGGGCACAGCCACAGCGGTCATGGTCACGCCGGTCAGGGGCACGCTGGCCATAGCCACAGCGCCCCGTCGCGATGGACGTCCCTGCTCTCGCCGCGTGTGCTGTTCTCGCTCCTGGTGGGCTTCGGCGCCGCCGGCATCGTGTCCGCCCCACTCGGCGAACCATTGCAGTTCGGCGCGGCCCTCCTTGGCGCCGCGCTCTTCGAGACCGCCATCGTCGGCCCGCTCTGGCGCTTCCTGTTCCGCTTCGAATCGCGCGCGGCGTCCACGCTCGAGTCGAGCATCGAGGACGAGGCGCGGGCTGTCACCGGCTTCGATGCGAACGGGTGCGGACTCGTCGCCGTGGACGTCGATGGCCAGGTCATCCAGCTTCTCGCCACGCTCGCGGCCGACGAGCGCGCGCGCGGCATTCGCATCAGGTCCGGCGATATGGTGCGCATCGCCGAGGTGGACGCGGCACGCGGCCGTTGCACCGTAACCTTGCCGACGCGTTGACATACTTCTCCTTCCAACCCAACCCATGAACTCCTTTGCCGTCGCAGGTGCAGTCGTCGTCGCGGTGGTGTTCGTCACCCCGATCATCGTTGCCTCGTTCCTGCGCAACGTGGAAGCCGGTACCATCCGGCTGGTGAGCTGGCTCGCCGGCGGCACGGTCATCTACCGCGGACCCGGCAAGTCGAAGGAGATTCCGCTGCTCACCACCGGGACCACGATCTCGAGCAAGGTGATCAACGTCGACCTCGACATCACCGACCAGACCGCCGACCTGGACGAGAACGGCACGCCGCAACCGATCAAGGTTCGCGTGCTTGCGAGCGCGATCGTATCCGTCGGCGACACGGACGTCCTCATCAAGACGGCCGCCAACCGATTCTTCGCCAAACCAGAGGCGGATCAGGTCAACACGCTCACCGATCTCCTCTCGAGCTCCGCGCGCCGCGCCATCAACCTGCTCACGCACGATCAACTCTTCTCCGCGCGCACCGCGCCGCGGGTCGGCTCCGGTGGCGCGTCCACCGCGGCGCTCGTCGTCGCACCACCCCGCGCGCTCACGGTCTCGAATGGCGGCGCCAGCATGGACACCCTTGAGGACGACGACGATCCGCTCGCCGTCATTATCCGCAAGGCGTGCTCGCGCGAGCTCACGGACCTCGGCCTCATCTTCAACTCGCTCAACATCAAGGTCGTGCAGTCGGAAGTCGCTGATGCGCGCCGGCGAATGTCGGCCGCCGAAGCGCAGGCCACCGCGGACATCGTGCAGGCGCAGCAGGCTCGTCGCGCGAAGGAAGCCACCATCGAGGCCGAGCGCATCATCTCTGATCGCCAACGGGAACTGGAGCAGACGAAGGCGGGCAACGCCGCGCTCATCGCCCAGGCCGAAGCGAAGCGTCAGGAAGCCATGGGTGTCCAGCGTATCGCGGAGCTTGAAGCCACGCAGATCGCGCAAGCACGCGCGGACGCCGAGCGCGTCACCATCACGGCGCAAGCGGCGGCGGACGCCGAGGCCATTCGGATTCGCGTCGTGGCATCGGCGCAGGCGGAAAGCATCGAGAAGGTGAACAAGGCCATCGCGGCGGGTGGTGAGAGCTACTTCCGCTATCGCCAGATCGAGATGCTCCCGATCATCGCACCGCAGATTGCGGCGGCGCTGGCGGAGGCGCGCCTCATTACCGTGTCCGGTGGCGAGAACGGTGGCGCGGCGAACGGCACGGCAAATCAGATCACCTCCGTCATCCAGACCGTGCTCGCCGCGCAACTCGTTGCGAAGGGCAGCATGCTGGGCGACATCGGCAACGACAAGAAGTAGGACATCCGTCCTGGTGCGCTGCCGAGGTAGCGTCATGCACGTGCGCCACAGTTCTTGCCATCCGCAGGGGACATGAATATTTCCAGCATCGCGTTCCTGGTTTTCGGTCTGCTCGCCGGCTTCCTGGCGTTCATGGGTCTCCTGAGCGCCGTGAAGGGAACGCCGGTCTGTCGTGTCGGCACCCTGTCACCCGGCGAGCAGCCGCCCGTTGACAGCCGCGCCTTTCGGGACGCGATGGAGCTCGTCAGCAAGACCACGATCGCCTCGGGGCATCAGGTCGAGATCTTCACCAATGGCGACCAGACGTATCCGCGCCTGTGGGAAGATCTGCGCGCGGCGCGCGAGTCCATCACCTTGCAGATGTATTACTGCGAGGAAGGCCGCATGGCCGACATGCTGCGGGATATCCTCGTCGAGCGCGCGCGCGCGGGGATTACCGTGATGCTCCTCTACGATGCCTTCGGCAGCTCGTTCAAGAAGGAGTACATTCAGGCCCTGACGTCCGCTGGCGTGAAAGCCGAGTCCTTTCGTCCGCTCAAGCTCCTCGGGTTGCGCACCATGCAGAACCGCGCCCACATGCGCGTGGTGTGCATTGACGGGCGCGTCGGCTACACCGGCGGCTTCGGCATCTCGGACAAGTGGTTCGGCAATGGCCGCGACAAGGATCAGTGGCGTGATTCGAATGTGCGCTTCACCGGACCTTCCGTGCGCCAACTGCAAGCGGGATTCGTTGCCTGTTGGGCCGAGGCCACCGGCAACCTGCTGGTGGGCGACGTGCTGTTTCCGGCGCTGGAGCCGGAGAGCGGCGGCGTGGTCGCGGGCCTGCTGCACTGCTCACCCTCGGTGGGCAGCACCGAAGCCGAGCGGTTCTTCGCGCTGTCCATTGCGACTGCGCGCAAGCGACTCTACATCACGAACTCGTACTTCGTGCCGGACAAGGAGTTTCGCGAGCTGATCGCGGATGCGGCGCGCCGCGGCGTCGACACACGCGTGCTCACGGCGGGCATGTCGTCGGACGTGAAGAGCACGTTGTACGCGAGTCGCGCCCGCTACGAGGAATTGCTCGAGGCCGGCGTGCGGCTGTATGAGTACCGTCAGACGATGATGCACGCGAAGACGCTCGTGGTGGATGGCAAGTGGGGTGCGGCAGGCAGCATGAACGCGGACAACCGCTCTCTGTCATTCAACGAGGAAACGGTGCTGCTGATGCTCGATGATGAGCTGGGCGGTAAGCTCGAGCGCCAGTTTCTCGACGACATCACGCATGCCGACGAGATCGATCTCGCCACCTTTCGAAAGCGAGGGGCGATGGATCGCGTGAAGGAGCACGCGACTCACCTGGTGTGGCGCGTCCTGTGAGGCTGGCGAATGCAGCCTACCAGCGTCCGGCTTCCCTGCGTCACCTCGCCCTCATCGCCGGCGCATTGGCGCTCGGCGCCTGCAGCCATCACGTGCTGGCGCCCGTGGCCACGCCCGAGACGAACACCTCGGCGCGAGCGATTGCGGTCTATCGCGCGATTGCCGAGTCCATCTATGTGAACACGACCAATCGCGTGGTTGCAGTGGCGGCGACGTCGCTCGACAGCTCATGCACTCAGCTCGAGTGCGGAGACCTGGCGTCACGTTGGGGAGTGGAGTCGCTCTGGTGGGCCAAGGGCGATTCGGTCGAAGCGCTCAGCTCGCGTGCTGATCTCCTTGCCCGCGCCGCGGCGCCGTTCGACATGCACACCGTTGCGCACGGACGCGCGATGCTGCTCGAGACGGATGCTGGCGACGTGCCGCCGGCGGGAGCAGACGTCTCCGAGTGGATTCGCTTCCGCCGAACGCATGCGGACGCGTCGGGGGCGGTGCGGATGTCACCGGTGGGATTCAGCCGGTCGGGACACACCGCCGTTGCGTTCGTGGACTGGCGGTGCGGCCCAACGTGCGGGCATACGGTGGGGGTTGCCCTCACCGCCACGAGCGACTCGACGTGGGCGATTGCCGAGATGCTCCTGGTGTCGTCGCAGGCGAAGTAGCGCGATGGCCGCAGGAGCGCGCGCGCCGTTCGACAATCCACCTCTGGATGCGCGCCTCGCTCACTGCACGGGGGCTTGAGGCCCAAGGGAACCCTGGACTACTCTCCTTTGTCTTACCCACTGTCGCGCTGCCTCGGCGCTCCTTGGACATAGGAAGTTTTCGTGGTTCCTTGAGGCCGTCATCGCTCGCCCCGCATAGGTGGCGGCTCACACCAGCCCGGCCGCGGATTTGACGAGAGCATTGCGAATCACATCCCAGACACATCCCCATCGTAGCACGCTTCAGGTTGAGACAGTCGCCCGGTGACAGCCGACCAGGCGCGCCGCATCCGGGCGGGCGACGTGAGCGCGTTCGAGGAGCTCTTTCGCGAGTTGCACGCACCACTGTGCGAGGTGGTGGACTCCTTCGTCCGCTCGCAGGCGGTGGCCGAGGAAATCGTGCAGGACCTGTTCTTCACCGTGTGGGTGAAGCGGGCGCGCCTGGAGGCTGAGTCGATGCGCAGCTACCTCTTTCGCGCCGCACGCAATCGCGCGCTGCACCAGGTGCGGCACGACTCCGTGGTACGCCGGATAGGCCGCCTCGCCGACGCGCGCCCCGAGGTCGCCGGCGTGGCGATGGTCGCCGACGAATCGGACGCTGCGCAGCAGCCCGACGAGAACCTCCAGCGCCTGCGCGCGGCCATCGACCTGCTGCCGCCCAGGACCCGCCTCGCATTGGTCCTCCGCATCGATCATGGCATGAACGACCAGCGCATCGCGGAAGCCATGGGCATCTCCCTCAAGGGCGTCGAGAAACTGATCGCCTCGGCCAAGCGGGCACTGCGTGAGCGTTTTGCCGGGGAAGGAGACCTCCAGCCGCTGCTGGACTAGCACGAGGTAGGGTTTTTCGAGCGGTGCGGGTCGCACCCGCATGAGAGACCTTCCGCCGAGAAGCCGGCGTCCGTGGCGCACGGACATGGAGTGGCACAGGCTGCGCAGCCGAATCGACCAGGTGTCCAACGACATCGAGCCGCGGCGTCCGTGGCGGCGTTATGCCGTCGCGTTGGCGGCGGCGTCCGTGGTCGCGGTGGCGGGCTACCTGGGTGTGCGCAACACTGCGCGCCAGGTTCCGGAGTGGCGTGTCGTGTCCACGCCAGCGGGTGGCCGCGCCACGTTGCGGCTCGAGGACAGTACCGTGGTCACGCTCGGCCCCTCCACCACGCTGCGGTACGCGCTCACGCTGTCGCGACGTGACGTTGCTCTCGATGGGCTCGCGGACTTCCGCGTGACGCATGATGCCGCGCGTCCCTTTCGCGTGCGAGCACGCAACGCGGTCACGACCGACATCGGCACCGAGTTCGTGGTGCGGGCCTATGGATCGGATTCGGCGGTGATGGTCGCGGTCACGGCTGGTGCTGTGCGGCTTGCCGACACCAGCAACGCGCGAGCGGTCACTCTCGAGGCGGGTGACGTTGGCAACGTGAGTCGAATGGGTGTCGCGAGCCAGGTGGCCGGCGTGTCGGCTACCATGGGCCAGGCGTGGATGCAGGGCAGCCTCACTTTCCGCAATCAGCCGCTGGGTGACGTCGTGCTGGAGCTCGATCGCTGGTTCGACGTGGACATCCGCATTGCCGATAGCGTCCTGGCGCGAAAGCGCGTGACGGCGACGTACGCGAGTCCCTCGCTCGCTGGAGTGCTGGACGCCATCGGTGCCACCACGGGTGCGCGCTATGAGCGCAATGGTCGCGTCGTGGTGATGCGGCGGGGCGACCGATAATGAGGCGATGCCTCTGCATTCTTGTCTCCGCCGTAGTGATGTCCGCTGCAAGCGCCGCGGCGCAGCAACCCGCGGACTCGTCCGCCTTCTCGGCGCTGCGTCCGGATGGAAACGGGGTGGCCGCGTTGCGCGGGCTCACGAGCGCCGGGTTCGCGCGCGTGTCTGCGGAGGCGGCAATTCAGTCGCTCGCTGCCACAGCGCACCTGAACGTGACGTACGATCCCGAGTTGGCCGGCTTGCATACGATCATCTCGATCAGGCCAGCAGAGCGCACCGTCGCCGTCGCACTCACGGAGATTGGAACCGCGAGCGAACTGCGCATGCGCGTGTCGCGGCGGGGCGACATCGTGATCGATGCGGCGCCACCGCCTGTTGCGCGGCTGCAGAGAGTGACGGTGGATAGCGCCGCCCGTGGCGCCGCCGACCTGCCCGCGGTGCGTGTCGAGAGTGCGCGGATGGAGCGGCTGGACTTCGAGCAGGCACTCAATGCCGGCGCCGTCAAGATTTCCGCGGCCGCACTCCGCACGGTGCCGTCGTTCGTTGAACCGGACGTACTGAGGTCGGTGCAACTCCTTCCTGGAATCGAGTCACGCAGCGACTGGTCCGCCGGCTTCAACGTACATGGCGGCGAATCGGATCAGTCGCTCATTCTGCTCGACGGCTATCCCATCTACAGTCCGTTTCACCTGGGGGGCGTGTTCAGCACGTTCATCAGTTCCTCGGTCGGCGAGATCAGCCTGTTCACCGGCGCGCTCCCTGTCCGCTATGGTGGTCGCCTCTCCGGTGTGCTCGATGTCGGTTCTGCGCTCCCTACGAGCCCCGCGCTGCACGGGTCGGCCGATGTCTCGCTGGTTTCGGTATCCACGTCGCTTGGACGGACGTTCGCGTCGGGCGCTGGCGCCTGGGAGGTTGCTGCGCGCCGAACATATGCGGATGCGGCCGTCAATCTCTTCAAGCCCGGCGCATTTCCCTACCACTTTCAGGACTTTCAAGCGCACGCCACTCGTCAGCTTGGTGATGATGCGCGCATTTCGATGACGGCATACTCGGGCGCCGATGTGTTCGGCCGAGGTACGGACGTTCGACCGACAACGGGCGGATGGGCTAATCAGGTGCTGGGATTTACCGCCGCGCGGGACCTGCGCGCTGGACCCCGCATCTTTCGCATCCCCCTCGGGGACAGCGCCAGCCTTGTGCAGCGCGTGTCGCTGTCGCGGTTCAATGCGCGCCTTGACGCGCCCGATGAACCGGTGACTGCCAGGAACGACGTTCGCGACGTGCGGGTGGGAGGAATTGCCACCACGTTCCACGCATCCGGGAGCACGAGCGTCGGCTACGAAGTCGGATGGCAGCACTTTTCGTATCTGACTTCTTCTCCCAGGCAGAGTTTTGACGGGCTGCTCCCACGCGATTCGTTGGCGCAGGATGCGCGTTTCGTCGCGCTGTTCGCCGATCACTCGTGGAGAGTCCGCCCCTCGCTGCTGGTTGACGTTGGCGCGCGCCTCGATGCCGTCCAGCGTGTCGATGGTTCAGGGTTATCGCCGCGCGTTTCGGTGAAGTACTTCGTCACGCCCGACATGGCGCTCAGCGCCGGCGGTGGCCGCTATACGCAGTGGGTGCATTCGCTTGGGCGCCAGGAAGAGCCGCTGGAGCCGCTGCAGTTATGGGTCATGAGCGATTCAGTGAGGCCGGCATCTGCAGTGCGCGACGCGCTCATTGGTGTCGAGCGCTGGGTGACGCCAAGCCGCTTGCTGCATGTCGGCGCGTTTTACAAGCGGTACGACGACCTGCTGGTCCCCAACAAGAACAGCGACGAGCGAGTATCGGATGATTCGTTTACGCGGAGCAATGGAGACTCCTATGGCGTGGACGTGCTCCTCCGTCAACTCGAGGGTGGCGACTTCAGTGGCTGGCTGTCCTATGCCTTCTCCATGAGCTCCCGTGTGGACGGGCAGGGGTATCGTTACGCACCGGGCCAGGACCGGCGTCACAAGCTGGACCTGGTGGGAAGCTGGCGTCGCGGCGATTACACGCTGGGCGTTCGCGGCGGCGTTGCGAGCGGACTTCCGACGACGCCGATCATCGGGTCGTTTGTCCGCAGCGCCTACGATCCGAACGCCGGACGCTGGATCACCGGTTCAGAACCGATCCAGGGCATCGACGCCGCACAGAATTCGGATCGCCTTCCCATGTACAAGCGCGTGGACGTCAGTGTGAAGCGCTCCACACGGTGGTTCGGTGCCGCGGTCGCCCCATACGTCAGCGTGGTGAACCTCTTCAACGCACGCAATCCTGCCGGATACGTCTACAACGTCGATAACATACCACCAAGGCGCACGAGCTTCCCCAACCTGCCGTTCGTGCCTACCGTGGGGATGAATGTCGCGTTCTAGGACGTACGTCGTGGCGACGCTCGGCGCCGTGCTTTTCGGTGGGTGTCTCGACGAGTCGCCATTCCAGCCCCTGAACCACAGCGTCGTCGTGCACGCCGTGCTGGATGTCGATTCGCGGAATCAGTACATCATTGTCCAGCAGGTCGACGGTGCCTCCGGCACACAGACGCAGGTGACCGGAGCAACGGTGGCGATCAGCGGCCCCGACGGGCGTGCGCTCCTCGCGCGCGAGGTGACCGACACGCTCGCGTTTCAATCGAGCTACCATCAGGTAAAGGTGAACAGGGTGTATCGCCTTTCACTCGACGAGTACGGGGTCACGCTTGTGGAAGGTCAGCAATATTCGCTGCGCGTCACGACAGCAGCGGGAGAGGTCGTTACCGGCACCACGATCATTCCGGTCAATCCCGTTCCTGCGCCGCCCGCGGGTGTGCTCGATACCATCGATCCCACGCGCGACTCCATCCTGGTGTCGTGGACGCCCGGCAAGTATGCGAAAGCCTATGACCTCACGATCAGCTACACAGGCGCCTTCTTTATTGTGCCAACGCTGATCTATCGCACCTTCGTCGATTCCTCGTTCTTCTTGTCGCCACGATCGAGCACGCTCAGTTCCTACGTGCTGCAGAACAATTTCTTGAACGACATCATCGTGCTGGGCGTCGATGCCAACTACTACGACTACTACCGTCGGGGTACCTCGTTGCTTGGCGCTTCGGGCGTTGTCAATCATCTGACCGGCGGCGTCGGCGTGTTCGGATCCGTGGGACGCGTGAGTCGGCAGCGAGTGTGGGCGCGTTATCCCGGCACGCCGCGGTAGGCCCGGCGAGTTAGCGCGGGCGCGCGCGGCATGAGTCGTCAGCGCGCGTCATTGCGCCTTCCCGCTCGACCGCGCAACGAACGGCCGACTCAAGACACACGCGCTGAATGCGGTGCGACACTGCGCCCGCGTGACACATCTCACAAACGTGAACACCGGTATGTCTTATGCCTTTTCAAGGAGCGTCTTCCTCCTCGAACCGGCGCATGCAAAATACACAGTCTCGTCGGACCAACTTTACACCTTTCAGTGGTCGCACGCCTTCCGAGGCGGGGGAGACCCGCCAGCACGCCTATGCCGCCGTGCTCGCGCTGCTCTCCGAGTGCGTCGAGCGACAGGACCCGTACACACGCGACCACTGCGAGCAGGTGTCGCAATACGCGCGACTCGCTGCCGAACGCCTCGCCCTCACCGATGACGAGAAGCACGTCGCCGCCTGCGCGGCCCTGCTGCATGATGTCGGCAAGGTAGGCGTGCGGAACAGCGTATTGAACAAGCCGGGCCCCTTGCTGCCAGAGGAGCGTGCTCACGTGCGCACCCATGTCCGCATCGGGTACGACATGCTGCGCGAGGTTCCCGCGCTTGAGCATGTCGCGGAGGCCGTGCTGTACCATCACGAGCGCTTCGATGGATCGGGCTATCCCCGTGGGCTCGCGGGAGAGCAGATCCCCGTCGCCTCGAGGATTGTGGCCGTGGTCGACTCCTACTGCGCGATGCTCGACCGCCGGTGCTACAAGGAGGCCTACTCGGTCTCGCGCGCGCGCGCGGAGTTGCTACGGTGCTCGGGCACCCAGTTCGATCCTGTGATCGTACGCGCAGTGCTCGCCGCCATCCGGGAAATCGACGGCCCCGCGACGGATGTGTCCACGACGCACGGCGTCTCCGCGCCGCCGCGCCTCCAGACGATCCTCATCCAGGAGATGCCGTTCGACGACGCGTCCGACTGACCGGACGCGTCGTCAGTACTTCGCGAGGTAGTGGTCCAATTCCCACTGCGAAACGTGCGCGATGTATTCGCTCCACTCCTGTCGCTTCGCCGCCAGGAATTGCTGCGTGATATGATCGCCCAACGCCGCCGTCACGACGGCATTCTTCTCCATCTCGTCGCACGCCTCGTTCAGGTCCTGCGGCAGGTCGTCGATGCGAAGACGCCGCTTCTCGCGGTGGCTCATCTCCCAGATGTTCTCGTTCACCGGCTCGCGGTAGTCTGCCTTCGTCCGCACGCCGTCGAGTCCCGCCGCCAGCATCACCGCCAGCGCGAGATACGGATTCGCCGCGGGATCCGGCACGCGATGCTCCACCCGCGTGCCCAGCCCGCGCCGCTCGGGAATGCGCAGCATCGGCGAACGGTTGCGCATGCTCCACGCGACGTTCACCGGTGCCTCGTAGCCCGGCACCAGCCGCTTGTACGAATTGACCAGCGGATTCGTGATCGCACACGTGCCGCGCGCGTGGCGTAGCAGGCCACCGATGTAATGGAGCGCCGTCTCGCTCAGCTCCCACTGCGCGCCCTTGTCCCAGAACGCATTGGCGCTGCCCTTGAACAGGGACTGGTGCGTGTGCATCCCGCTGCCGTTCTGCCCGAAGATGGGCTTCGGCATGAACGACGCGGCCAGCCCGAAGCGCTGCGCGACGACCTTCACCACGAACCGGAAGGTCGCAATGTTGTCGGCCGTCGTGAGCGCATCTGCATAGCGAAAGTCGATCTCGTGCTGGCCGTGCGCGACCTCGTGGTGCGCCGCCTCCACCTCGAACCCCATCACCTCGAGATCCTGCACGACGGCGCGCCGCGCCTCTTCGCCGAGGTCCACCGGCGCGAGATCGAAATAGGCGCCGACGTCGTGCGTCTGCGTCGTCGTCTCACCATTCGGCCCGCGCTTGAACATGAAGAACTCGGCTTCCATCCCCGCTTTCATCGTGTAACCCATCGCGTCCGCGTCAGCAATGACGCGCTTCAACGCCCCACGCGGATCACCGGGAAACGGCGAGCCATCGGCAAGGTTCACGTCGCAGATGACACGCGCGACCCGATGCTCCGGATCCCCCCACGGAAACACGCGGAACGTGGAGAGATCCGGCGCAAGGAGCATGTCGCTCTCCTCGATGCGCACGAACCCCTCGATGCTGGAGCCGTCGAACATGATGTCGCCGGCGAGCGCCTTCTCGAACTGCGACGCCGGCAGCTCGACGTTCTTGTTGATCCCGAGGATGTCGGTGAACTGCAGCCGCAGGAAGGCGACGTTCTGTCGCTTCGTCAGCTCGAGCACGTCCTTGGGCGAAGCGCCCTTGAGGTCGGGAAGTAGCGCGCGGGGTTCGGTCACAGCGGTGAAGATAGTCGGACAGTCCAAGAGTCGGACAGTCAGATAGTCAGACCCATTAGTTTGCCCGCATGTCCACAACATGTCCGTCCTGCGGAGCGCCCGCTTCCGGTCGTTTCTGCTCCACATGCGGCACCGCCCTCGCCGGCGCCACCTGCGCTACCTGCGCCGCCGCGCTCACGCCTGGCGCGCGATTCTGTCACCGCTGCGGAACGCCAGCCGGCATGACCTCCGCTCCATCGCGCGGGCTTGCCGGCGTGCTCCCCTGGGCCGTGGCCGCCATCGCGCTCGTTGCCCTCATCGCGCTCGTCGTGGGACAGCGCATCGGCGCACGAAACACTTCCGTCGCGGAACCAATCGCTGACGCCGGCGCTCCACCAGGGACAGCGGTCCCCACCGGCGCGATGCCACGCGCGCCCGACATCAGCCAGCTCTCCCCGGAGCAGCGCGCCGAGCGGCTCTACGATCGCATCATGACAGAGGTTGAGGCGGGACGCACGGAGAACGTGAAGACGTTCATGCCCATGGCGATCGCCGCGTACGAGATGCTCGGCCCACTCAACCTCGACCAGCGCTACGACCTTGGCCGGATTGGCGAAGTGGGGGGCGACTCCACCCTCGCCCGCGCCCAGGCGGACACGATCCTCGCCACGAAACCGACACACCTGCTCGGCCTCATCCTCAAGGGCAAGGCTGCGCGAATGGAGGGCAACGAAGCGCGCGCACGCGATGCCGACACGAAGCTCCTCGCCGCCGAGCCAACCGAGCGATCCCTCGGCCTGAAGGAGTACCTGCTGCACAAGAACGACATCGACGCGGCCCTGGCCTCGGCGCGCGCAGCGCGAAAGTAGCCTGCGCGCTGCGCGCGGTCAGACTGTCGGACTGTCCGACCCGTCGTCAAGGCGTCTAAAGAATCGCGACCCTAAGTCCGATACTTGCCGGAAGCTCTCTTATGAATTCCTTCGCCGCCATTCCGCCAAATCAGCAGCCCGCGACCGCGCCGAGACCGGCGTCCGCAGGCACGCTGATCCACGTCCTCGTCGTCGACGACGAGGAAGCGGTGCGCGTCGCACTCTCCCGCTTCCTCCGCAGTCGCGGGTACGACGCGGTCGCGGTAGGCTCCGGGCCCGAGGCACTCGAGCAACTCGAAAAGGGCACCTTCGAGCTCATGCTCTGCGACATTCGCATGCCCGGCATGTCCGGCCTCGACGTACTCACGCAGGCACTGGCACTGAACGGTGACCTGGGCGTCGTGATGCTGACCGCAGTCAACGAGGCCGAGACAGCAACGGATGCGCTGGCGCGCGGTGCGATGGACTACATCGTGAAGCCGGTCGGGCTCGAGGAGCTCGAGCGCGCCGTACAGCGCGTCGCACACCGCCGCCGCCTCGAGATCGAGCGCCGGAACGTCGAAGTCATCATTCGCGACGAGATCGCCTCGCGCACCGACGAGCTCGAACGCGAGAAGACAGCCTTGCGCACCTTGGCACTCGGCATCGCCGACACGCTCATCAATGCGATGGAAGCGAAGGACGTTTACCTGCGCGGCCACTCACAACGCGTCGCGGATCTCGCCGCATCCGTCGCCGATTCGCTCGGATTGAGCCCGGATCTCGTCGAGAACGTCCGGCTCGCCGGACGACTCTGCGACGTGGGAAAGATCGGCATCCGCGAAGATGTGCTCAACAAGCCCGGTCCGCTCACACCCGAGGAATTCGAGCACGTGAAGGACCACGTTCGTATCGGAATGGAGATCCTCGCCCCGCTCAAGCACATGCCCGACGCAATCGAGTACGTAAGCGGGCACCACGAACACTTCGACGGATCGGGCTATCCGCGAGGCCTCACGGGTGAGCAGATCAGCATGGGTGGACGAATTCTCGCCGCCTGCGATGCGTTCGACGCCCTCACCTCGGGGCGCGCATTCCGCGAGGCCATGTCGCCCGCCGAGACCATCACGCACCTGGAGACGTACGTCGGCACCAAGCTCGATCCGCTCGTCTTCGCGGCGCTCTCGCGTGTGGTCAAGCGCCGCCAGACACTCACGTTCATCGACGGCTAGTCCTCAGTGATGGTGGTGCGATCGGACATGCGCCATCGCCGCCGCCAACTGCGCTACACGGCCGCCAAGGGCGCTCGCAGCCTCCGCATCCGAACCCGCCGGCGCCACGACGAGCAGTCCCAAATCACCCAGGACTGACAGCGCCGGCCACACACCGCCGGCGCTGACCCCTGTCGTCGCATGGGTCACGAAGGCCGAGCCGATCTTGTTCTCCAACGCCGGTCGCGATGCCACGGACGCCAGCGCGTTGAGCACCTGCCGCTGCTCGGCATCCAGTTCGCCGCTTGCCTGTGACAAACCCACGACGATCGCATCGTAGGGAACCAGCTGCACCACGCCTTCGAGGATGGCATGGGCGCCCGATGTCGATTCATCCGCGGGACGTACCCGCCGAACCTCGACCTCACTGAACCGCACCGCGCGCGCGCCGTCAGCCAACGCATCGACGAGCGTGGTGCTCTGACCGGCGAAAAGAACCAGGATTTTCGGCATTCTGCGGTAGGTTGGAACGATTTAGAGAGTGCGGTTGCGGTCGTCCAACATACTGCACTGACAACGGTTTACAGCCGATTCGCGTATATTCCTCGATGCTTTTTCCTCGCCTCCTCGCTCGGCACCGCTCGTTCGTCCACATGGTCGCTGCGCTACTGATCACTTCGGTCGCACAGGCGCAATCGCCTGTCGAATCACGTTCCAGCGACACGCTTCGGCTGTCACTGGGCGATGCCGTATCGATCGCGATGCGACAGAGCGACGAACTGGGCATCGCGGCCGCGCAGGTCGACGTTGCCGACGCGTTGTATGGCGGCGCGCGCGCAAACCTGCTGCCGCAGCTGCGCCTCAACACCGCCTACACGCATGTGTTCGAGAGCGCGCGAGGCCAGGCGGTAGGTACGGTGTTCAACCAGCCGAACACGTACACCGGCAACCTCAACCTCGCGCAGACAGTATTTCAGGGTGGACGGCTCATCTCCGCCAAGCGGGCCGCCGACAACATCCGCCAGGCCGCTCGCTTCGACGAGCGCGAGCAGAGGTCCGTCGTCACGCTCCAGGTAGCGCGCTCTTATCTGCAGGTGCTCTTCGCCGACCGCATCGCCGAACTGCAGCAGCAGAATCTCACGCTGGCGTCGAACCGCCTTGCGCAGGTGGAACAGTTCGAACGCGCCGGCCGTGCGGCCCGCTACGATGTGCTCCGGTCGCGCGTCGAGCGCGCGAACATCGAGCCGCTCGCCATCCAGGCACGCAGCGATCGCGAGCTGGCGCTCCTGGAACTCAAGCGGCTGCTCAACGTGCCGGTGGACCAGCCCGTCGCACTGGTGACGAAGGTCGACTCGACCTCCGCCGCGCTGCTCGTCGCCGCGGCCGCCGACTCCACGGCCATTCCCGACCGCGCCTTGATTCGCTCCGCCGAATTGAACGCGGCCGCCAAGAGACTCGGCGTGTCAGTCGCGCGGGCCGATTTCTATCCCGCCATCAGTGTCTTCTTTCAATCCGGCTATCAGGCATTCCCCGGTATTGGCCAGGGCTTTCCGCGATCATCTGGTGCGCTCACTACCGATGCCTGTCCCGTTGGCTCCGCCGCGGGTCGCGTGTGCCAGAATGGTGGCTTTTTTTCCGATCGACAAGCTGGCGTGAACATCAGCATGCCGCTCTTCGATGGCTTGCGGGTGAAGTCGAACCTGGACCTCGCGCAGGCGCAGTCACGACTCGCCGACCTCCAGTTGCGACAGCAACGCGAGGCCGTTTCGGTGGACGTTGCCCGCGCGCGCGCAGAACTCCGCCGCGCCGGTGCGGTGTTCGCGGCACGGCAGCAGAACTCGCAGGAGGCCGATGAAGCCTTCCGCCTCGCCACGCTACGGTTCAGCCGGGGGCTGAGCACGCAGCTCGAGGTCTCTGATGCGCAGGTCGCGCTCCTCACGGCGCAGAGCACCGAAGCCCGCGCCACGTACGACCTCTTCCTCGCCTCGGCCGACGTCGCACGCGCGCTGGGCCGCCCCATTCCCATTCCGTCGTCGGCCCTGTCGCCGGCGGCCACGAGATAGCCATGCTCGTTCGCTCCACACCATTCACCGCGCGTGCTTTCGCGCTCTCCGCTGCACTGCTTGCTGGCATCGCGTGCGGCAAGGAGGCGGATGGATCTGCCGCGCCCGCGAGCGCATCCGTCCAACGGTCCGGCGCGCCCGCGGCCAGTGGTGGCAAGGCAGGCGCCGCTGGCGCGCGCACCGCGCCGTCGATCACGCTCGCGGCAACTGATCTCGCGACGATCACGCCCGGCACCATCGAGGACGGCACCGCGCTCACCGGCGACCTCCGGCCCATCGAGACGATCGACGTGCGCGCACGGATCGAAGGGGATCTCACGAGCGTGTATGCGCGCGAGGGCCAACAGGTCGCTGCCGGCCAACTGCTCGCGCGTTTCGAGTCGAGCGAGCAGGAGAGCAGTCAGAAGAGCGCCGAGGCGGACCGTGTGGCCGCGAAGGCCGATCTGGCGAATGTGGAGTGGACGCTCGAACAGGATGCGTCGCTGTTCAAGGCCGGGGCGATCGCGGAGCGCGATTACAAGAATGCACAGCAGGCGGTGGCGTCGTCGGGCGCGCGCCTCGCAGCCACCGAGGCGCGGTTGCGCGCCATGTCGAACCAGGCACGCGACACGCGCGTGCTCGCCCCCGCATCCGGCATCATTGACAAGAAGCTGGTGGAGGGCGGCGTGCACGTCGCCAAGGGCGCCCCCCTGTTCACGATCGTGCGCAACGGTACGCTCGAGCTCGCGGCCGCGGTGCCCGCGCGCCAGGCGGGCACCGTGCGCGTGGGGCAGACGGTGCACTTCGTCGCGGATGCCCGGCGCTTCGACGGCCGAGTCGCGCGCGTGAGCCCCACCGTTGATCCCACGACGCGGTCGGTGACCGTGTACGTCGAGATCCCGAACCCCGGTGGCCTGCTGCGCGGCGGCACCTCCGCCACCGGCCGGGTGGTGAGCCGCACGCTCGCCAACGTGCTGATTGTGCCGACGGCCGCACTGCGGCAGGCCGCAGAGGATGGACATCCGTTCGTGTACCGGCTCGACGGCAAGACCATCAACGTCGCGCCCGTGCAGCTCGGCGCGGTGGACGAGCGGCAGGGCGTCGCGCAGGTGACCCAGGGCCTGCAGGACGGCGACAAGGTGATTGTCGGCAACGTCGGGACGCTCGGTCGCGGGATGCAGGCGATCATCGCCGGCAGTGAGAAGGGCGGAAAGAAGCAATAACTCAACAGGTCACGACCATGTTCCTTTCCGACGTCTCGATCAAGCGGCCGGTCTTCGCCACCATGATGATGGTGGCGCTCGTCGTCCTCGGCATCGTGAGCTACCAGCGTCTCGCTATCGACGAGTATCCGGACATCACCTATCCGATCGTCATCGCCCAGACGCTGTATCCGGGCGCGTCGCCCGAAGTGATGATGCGCGATGTGTCGAAGCCCATCGAGGAGGCACTGAACACCGTTCAGGGCATCAAGGAGATCACGTCGACATCGCTCGAAGGCATCTCCATCGTGCGCCTCCAGTTCAACCTCGGCGTCGACGTCGCCGTCGCGCAGCAGGACGTGCAGTCGAAAGTGGCGCGCATTCGGCGCAGCCTGCCGCAGGACATCCAGGATCCCATCGTCCAGCACTTCGATCCGAACGACTCGCCGATCATGGCGTTCGCGCTCACGTCGTCCGAGCGGCCCATCCGCGAGATCACTGACCTCGCGAACGAAGTGGTGCAGACGCGCATCGAGTCCATCGAGGGCGTGGGCGGGGTGAACATCGTCGGCGGCAACAAGCGCCAGATCCGCGTGCAGGTGGATCCGGACGCCATGCGCGCCTATGGGCTGTCACCGTTGCAGCTCAAGAACGCGCTGGCGGCGGAGAACCAGGAAGTGCCTGCGGGGCGCATCGAGCGCGGAGCCACCGAACGCCTGGTGCGCGTGACCGGCCGCATCGTCGATCCGCGCGCGTTTGCCGACATTCCCGTCGCAGTGCGCCGCGGCACGCCGGTGCGCATCGGCGACGTGGCAACGGTGGTGGACGGCGCAGAGAACCGGCGGACAGCGGCGGAGATCTCCACGGAGACCGGCGGTCGGGGCGTGCCAGCGGTGTCGCTCGAGGTGCTGAAGATCTCCGGCTCCAACACCGTGCAGGTCGCGGACAATGTAAAGGCCGCGGTCGCCGAGCTCGAGAAGCAGCTGCCGCCGGACATCCACATGAAGATCATCCGCGACGATTCGCGCCGCATTCGCGAGTCCCTCGCCGACGTGCAGCTCACCATCGTGCTCGGCGCGGTGCTCACGATCATGATCATCTACCTGTTCCTGAATTCGTGGCGCTCCACCGTGATCACCGGGCTCACGCTGCCCGTGTCGATCATCAGTGCGTTCTTCACCATGTGGGTGTTCAACTTCACCGTGAACACCATGACGCTGCTCGCGCTGTCGCTCGCGATCGGCCTGCTGATCGACGACGCCATCGTGGTGCGCGAGAACATCGTCCGCCACCTGGAGATGGGAAAGAGTCACGATGCCGCCGCGCGCGAGGGCACGAGCGAGATCGGCCTGGCCGTAATGGCGACGAGCTTCGCCGTGATCGCGGTGTTCATCCCCGTCGCGTTCATGGGCGGCATCATCGGCAAGATCTTCCTCCAGTTCGGCGTGACCGTGGCGTTCGCGGTGCTCGTGTCGCTGTTCGTGAGCTTCACGCTGGACCCCATGCTCTCCAGCGTCTGGGCCGATCCGGAGGTGGAGCACTCGGCGAACGACGGCGGCGAGCACCAGCTGGCGCAGCGGCGGAAGGCGAACTTCATCCGGCGCGGCGCCTTTGCGTTCAACGATTGGTTCGAGCGCGTGGCGGATCGCTATCCGCGGTGGCTCACGTGGGCACTTGGGCACCGGATCACCGTATTGGCAACGGCGGCTGTGACGGTCGCGGCGAGCTTCTACATCATTCCGAAGCTCGGCTTCACGTGGATGCCGGACGTGAACGGCGACCAGTTCAGCGTCGGCTTTCGCACGCCGCCAGGCTCGCGGCTCGAGTACACGCTGGAAAAGGGACAGGAGATCGCAACCTTCCTCCAGAAGCTGCCCGAGACCGAGTTTACGTACCTGTCCGTCGGCGGCGGTTTTCGCGGTACGCCGAACAACGGCAACATCTTCGTCTCGCTCAAGCATGACCGGAAGCGCACGCTGTTCGAGCTTCAGGACGACCTGCGCGGCAAGTTGAAGCAGATTCCGGGCGTGCGCCCGACGATCCAGGGACAGTCGTCGATCTTCAGCCGGGGCCAGCAGCCGCTGGTGGTCAACGTGCAGGGCGCGGAATCGTCGCGGCTGAAGCTCGCCGCGGACCGCACGCTCCAGGCGGTGAAGTCCGTCGCGGGTGTAGCAGAGCCCAATTCCAGCGACGACGGCGACATTCCGCAGCTCGACGTTCGCGTCGACCGCCAGGAAGCCTGGCGCGCGGGGCTCGGCGTGGGCAGCGTGGCCGCGACCCTCCAGCCGCTCTTCTCCGGCCAACGCGCCACCACGTGGGAGGATCCGCAGGGCTTCTCGCATGACGTCATGGTCGTGTTTCCCGATTCGTTGCGCAGCTCGTCCGAGGACGTCTCCCAGCTGCCCGTGGCGAGCACCTTCAGCAACGCACAGAGCGGGCTGCCCGCGATGGTGCCGTTGTCGCAGGTGGCCGACGTGCGCGCTGGCGTGGGCCCCCAGCAGATCGAGCGGCGGCAGCTCGAGCAGCAGGTGCAGATCCGCGCTGGTGTGCTGCCCGGATTCGCCATGGGCGACGTCGCGAAGCGCGTGCAGGAGGCGGTTGACGCCATTGGCCTGCCGCCGGGCTACCACACCGTCTTCGGCGGTGATGTGCAGAACCTCGAGGAGACCAAGGGCTACGTCTTGAGTGCGCTGGGTCTCGCGGTGGTGTTCATCTACCTGATCCTGGCGTCGCTGTTCGGGTCGTTCCTCCAGCCGCTCGCGATCATGCTCGCGCTGCCGCTCAGCTTCATCGGCGTCGCGCTGGCACTGCTCTTTACGGGCGGCAACATGAACGTCATGACGATGATCGGCGTCATCATGCTCATGGGGCTCGTGACGAAGAACGGCATCCTGCTCGTCGACTTCGCCAACCAGCTGCGTGGCGGGGGCGAGGAGCGGAGCGCGGCGCTGTTGTCCGCAGGGCGCATCCGCCTCCGGCCGATCATCATGACCACCGTCGCCATGATCTTCGGCATGTCGCCACTGGCGCTGGCCATTGGTGCTGGCGCCGAGGCGCGCGCGCCCATGGCGCGGGCGGTGATTGGCGGATTGATCACGTCGACGCTGCTGACACTGTTCGTGGTGCCGGTGATGTACACCTATCTGGATGACCTGGGGAGCTGGGTGTCGTCGAAGTTCACGTCGGCAGCGGACCACGAGGTGCACGGCATCACGCCCGAACCGGCCATCGGCGACTGATTTGCGGCTTCGGTCACGCGACAGCTGCATCCTCAGGCCCGCTCATTTGTCATTCCTGCGACCACCGTTCGTCAGGTAGCGAAAGCGGGAATCCATTTCTGTCCAGCTTGGATTTTCGCCGACGCGGAATACCGATTTCTCCCCTTGCCGTCGGGTGGCGGATCGTCGCTTCCATTCACTCATGACCGACCGGCGCGCCGAATTCGCTTGACGGATTCCGCGCCGGGGCTTACAAGCCATTGTATACGGAACGGTGGCGCGCCTGCGAGGGCACATGTCGTGCAGGCGAGGCCGCGACATCGACCGATCGACGAAGGTACGACTGTCCTATCTCCAGAGGAGGCGGTGATGCCGCGCGGTGACGAGTTGAACGAAGAGATCCGATTCTCCGATCGCGACGATGACGTCGATGATCTCGGCTACGGCGGCGGTGGCGGCGGCGGGTCGTCGTCCTATGACGACGATGACGAGGAGGACGGCGGCTGGACGACCCACAAGGACGACAGCGACGACCTCTGGGACAGCACTGACGACGCCGAGGAGGACGACGAGGAGGGCCTGGCTACGCCGGTCGTGGATGCAGAGGAAGAAGAGGAGGAGAGCCCGCTCGTCGTGGCCCGTGCGCCCAAATCCGGCGGCAGTGGACGTCCCATCAATCCGCCCACAACCACCAGCAGCGCCGCGAAGCCGGCCAGTCCACCGCAGGAGCCGGTCACGGCATCAAAGCATCCCGCCAGCAAGGATCCAGGCAACCAGACGTCCGTGAACCGCGGCTCGGCATTCACGGAACCGGCGGCGGCCAAGTCCGACACGCCCGCAAAGTCGGGCAAGACTGCCAAGGCACCCGGCAAGGCGGCCAGCGCCCCAGCAAAAGCTCCTGCTCAAGCAACCGCCAAGGCGCCAGCAAAGGCCGCGGCGCCCGCGAAGAAGGCAGTAGCGAAGAAGTCAGCCCCTGCGAAGAAAGCTGCACCTGTTAAGAAAGCGGCGGCCAAAAAGGCGCAGGCGAGAAAGACGCAGGTAAAGAAGGCACCGGCAAAAAAGGCAGCCGCGAAGAAGTCGCCAGCGAAAAAGGCGCCAGCGAAAAAGGCGCCGGCGAAGAAGACGGCAAAGGCCCCGGTAAAGAAGTCGTCGGGCAAGTCAGCGCCCGCGAAGAAGGCCGTCAAGGGCAAGCACCGGTAACAACGTTCGCAGTGAATCCAGGAAGGGGGTGGGGCCGACGGCCTCACCCCCTTCCTGTTATCTTCCGCCGCTATGCCGGAACCGACCCCCTCGCCCGTCGCACTGCTGCGCGCCCACTCGCGCCACGCCCCTTGGAACGCCCGGGGACTCGCGGCGCATGTCACCGCGCTCGTGGACGCCGCCGGCATCCGCCCCACCAACGCATCCGCCCGGTCGGCCCCCAGTGCGCGATCGGTGCGGTTCTACGTAGCGAATGGCTTGCTCGCCCGCCCCGAAGGCGCCGGCACGGCGGCGACGTACAACTACCGGCACCTGCTCCAGCTCCTCGCCATCAAGATCCGCCAGCGCGAAGGCGCCACGCTGCAGCTGATCAAGAGCGAGATGACAGAGGTCACCGGCGACATACTCGAGCGCCGCGTGGCCGCTTCACTCGCGCCCGCACTCGGCGCCCATGCCGACCTCGCCGTCCGCAACACCGACGACGATCGCTCCGCCAGCTGGCGCCGAGTGCCGGTGGCCGATGGCATCGAGATCCATGTGCGTGACGATTCTCCCGCCGCACGCGACGAGGCACTGGTCGCGATGCGTGAGGCCGTTCGGGCGGCGCTTGGGCGGGCGGACATCCGGTAACGCCGGTAACGCCTGGCGGCGTTACTGGCTATTCAGCGTTTCAGCTATTCAGTGGTTTCGTGTGAGGTAGCGTGGCATCTCACTGGATGAAAGGTGCAGGGAGCTGCGCCGTTGGCGGAGCCTCTGAATAGCTGAATAGCTGAAACGCTGAATAGCCGACGGAAGCCAGCCGTCAGAGGAGTCTGGAAAGCAGCGCCGCGCCATTCTCGATCACGTGCTTGTACCACGGCCGCTTGCTGAACTCCGCCAGCGTGATCTCCTTCGAGCGCGTGAGATCATCGGCAAACACCGAATCCATCTTCGCCCCGAATGGCGCGTCGAGGAACACGAAGTTCGACTCGTTGTTGAACGCCAGCGAGCGGTTGTCGAAATTCATCGACCCCACCGAACCCCACATCCCGTCCACGATGAAGGTCTTGGAGTGCATCATTGCCGGCTGGTACTCGTAGATCCGGACACCCCCCTTCAGCAGCTCCTCGTAGCGTGAACGCCCGGCCCACCACGTCGTCTTCACGTCCGTTTCCTTGCTTACGGTGAGAATGCGCACATCCACACCGCGCTTGTGCGCGTCCGTGAGCAACTTCCGGAAGTCGTCGTCGGGCACGAAGTAGGAGTTCGTCACGTAGAGCGTCTTCCGCGCACTCGCAATCGACAGCGCATTGAAGCGCTCCGCCGGCGTGCTGCCGGTCGTTGGCGAGGCGAAGAAGAGTCCCGCCTGCATGCCGCCGTCCACCTGATCGAACGCCTTCTTCGGGAAGAATGTATCCCCCGCAATCAGCTCTCCGGTGCACTCCGCCCACGCGGCGGCAAAGGCCGCCTGGAGCCCCATTACCGAAGGCCCCTCGAACCGCACATTGCTGTCGCGCCACTGGTCCTTGTGCCGCCCATCGCCAAGCCAGTAGTCCGCCAGCCCGAACCCGCCCGTGTACCCAACCTCGCCATCAATCACCACGACGCGGACATGCGATCGATCGCCGGCATTGTGCAGCGCGTACCAGTGGAGCTGTCGCAAAAGACCTATTTCCACGCCTGCAGCACGAATGCTGTCGGCCCACTCTTTCTTCAGGTTCATGGAACCAAACGCGTCGAGCACAAACAACACGCGAACGCCCTTCCTCGCCATTTCCTTCAGCACCGCGGCCATGGTATCCGCCACCGCGCCGGGCTGCGAGTAGTACATCTGCACCGTGATCGTGCGCTTGGCAGCCCGAAGATCCGGCCAGAGCCGCTTGTAGACGTCTCCATTGTCCACGAGTTCCGCCGCGTTCCCCGGGACAATGTGAAGCCCGGTATAGAGCTCCATCATGCGCGCGAACAGCGAATCCGTGATCGCTGGAGGTCCGCTTTGTTTACCGATCGCCACCACCGCCTGCACTGGCGTACCGCGCGTGACCGAGAGAACGCCGACGAGCGCGAGCGCCGCGACGAAGAGAATTCCGACCACGACACCCACACGTTTCACTCTGAGCATTTTTCGCATTTGAGCCTTCGACATCACATACTTCATGCCACGAGGGCCGAGTCCGGTTTGCGACCTCGCGCCGATGACCGCCCCACAAGGAGCTGAATGGATTTCGCCGGACGCAGCGTCGTGCTTACCGGAGTAGGCCGGGAAGGACAGGTTGGTGAAGCAGTCGCCTCGGCATTTGCCGACCTTGGGGCGCGAGTCTTCCTCGTCGACCGGCAGGAGAGTGAAGCCAGGGCGCGCGCTGACGCACTCATTGCGGCAGGACGTCGCGCCGCAGGCCTCGGTGTCGACCTCACGGACGAGACCGCGGTCGCGGCACTCGCCGAGCGCGTACGCGACGCAACGGGTGGACGCGTCCACGCGCTGGTGCATCTCGCAGGAGGCTTCGTTTCGAGTGGCCAGCTGGTCGAGAGCGATGCAGCGCTCTGGAATCGGCAGTTCGCCCTCAACGCCACCACTGCCTATCTCACCGCACGTGCCTTCCTTCCCATGCTTCGCTCGGCGAAAGGGGCCATGGTGTTCTTCGCTTCCGAGGCCATCCTGCCTGGCGGACGTACCGCGGGCATTTCCGCGTATGCCGCGTCGAAGAGCGCCCTCGTCGCACTCATGCAATCGATCGCGCAGGAAGAGGCACCGCGTGGCGTGCGCGCGAATGCCGTCGCGCCCACGTCCATCCGTACCGCCGCCAACGTTGCCGCCATGGGTGCGGACGCCGCGTATGTGTCGCGCGAGGACGTCGCCAAGGTGGTGCTCTGGCTCTGCTCCGATGACGCACGCGCCGTGACTGGCCAGACCATTCCGGTGCGCTGAATTGGGCATGAGCCTGGTTGCGCGACGGCGGGCGCCGCTGCGGAGCATCGATCTCGATCGCTCCCTGGAAGCACTTCCGCTCTTTCGCCTGAGCGATTCGGCCGACGACGACAGCATCGTGTATTCCGACGACGCGGGAGGCCGCTGGCGCGTGTTGCCGAGCCCGGGGGAGCGAATGCCCGGCACGTTCGACCAGGATGTGTACGTGGAGTTGCTGAAGCGCTACGCGGAGGCAGAC
>JALYVY010000272.1 GCA_030852985.1 Gemmatimonadota bacterium
CGGAAAGATCAGGAGGACGCCACCCGGTGCCACGGCCATGGAGAGCGCACCAACGCCCAAGCGCGTGCCAGCAACCGTATCGTAGCCACGAACGATGTCGTGGTAGCGGATGGCGTAGCCGAAGCTGAGCATGCCGGCGGTATAGAGAACACCGAACAGGGTGGTCGCGGACGCCGCCATGGGTCCACCACTCACGCCGCGAATCCAGATGGTGGCGGCCATCACCAACAGCACGACGACCGCAGCGGTCGCGGGACTCAGCGCGAACACGCCGAGATAATGCGCATGGATCGCGAGCGGCACGATGCCGGCGAGCGCAATGCCGGCGTCGTCGATGGGATGCACGCCGGTGTTGCGCGTCATGCGGAAGAACTCCCAGGCGCCGATGGCGGAGACGATCGCGAGCAGCGCGGCGAGTGGTGCACCGCCGGCGAGGACGACCCAGAGCGCGACGGGAGCCGCAACGATCGCGAAGAGGGTGCGTTTCGCGAGCTCACTCATGCGCGCTCCGGGTGACCGGGATCAGGTCGCGTCAGACTTCCATGATCTCGGCCTCTTTGGCCTTGATCATCGCGTCGATCTTTCCGATGTAATCGTCGTGGACCTTCTGCAGGTCCTTCTCGGCGTGCTTGACGTCGTCTTCACTCACGCCGTTGAGCTTCTTCAGCGCATCGCGCGCATGGGTGCGTGCGTGACGCACCGCGATCTTTCCGTCTTCGGCGAGCTTGTGCACGATCTTCACGAGATCCTTGCGACGCTGCTCGTTCATCGACGGAAGCGGCACGCGTATCACACCGCCCTGCGATGACGGCTCGAGGCCAAGGTCGGAGTCGCGAATGGCCTTCTCCACCACCTTCGCCTGCGACTTGTCGAACGGCGTTACCAGGATGGTGCGCGGCTCGGGGGCGGCAATGCTCGCCACCTGATTGAGCGTCATCTGCTGGCCATACATCTCGACGCGAACCGTGTCGAGCATATTGGGCGACGCCTTACCGGAGCGCACGGTGGAGAATTCGCGCTTCGCCGCGTCCAGGCCCTTCTCCATCGAAGTGCGGCAGTCCTTCACGATCTCTGGGATTGTGCTCATCGGGACCTATTTGACGAGGGTACCGACACGCTCGCCGCGAACCGCCGCGGCAATCGCGCCCGGTTTATGGATGTTCAGCACGATCAGGGGAAGCGAATTTTCCTTGCACAGCGTCACCGCTGTCTGGTCCATGACCTTCAGCTCCTCGAGCATCACGTCGCGATAGCTGATCTCGTCGTAGAACTTCGCGTTCGGGTCCTGTTTCGGATCGGCGGAGTAGACGCCATCCACGCTGGTCGCCTTGATGATGACCTGCGCCTTGATCTGGATGGCGCGCAGGGCCGCGGCCGTGTCGGTACTGAAGTACGGATTTCCCGTGCCCGCGGCGAAGATGACGATCAAACCGTTATCCAGATGCGAGAGAGCGCGACGCCGGATGTACGGCTCCGCGAGCTCCTCCATGCGGATGGCTGTCATGACGCGCGTTTCCATGCCCTTCCGCTCCAGGACATCCTGCACCGCCAACGCATTGATGACGGTGCCGAGCATGCCCATGTAGTCGGCGCTGACGCGGTCAAGTCCCAAACGCGACAGCTGGGATCCGCGAACGATGTTGCCGCCACCGATGACGAGCCCCAGTGAGCAGCCCGTCTTCTTCACGGCCTGGATCTCGTCGGCAATCCGGTCGATCGTCGAGAAATCGAAACCGAGCTTGTTCTCTCCGGCGAGGGCTTCGCCGGAGATCTTGAGAAGCACACGCTGGTAGCGAAGCTCGCTCACCGGAGTGGTCACTCCTGGCCCATCTGGAAGCGGGCGAACCGACGGATGGACACGTTCGCGCCGAGCCCCTTCAGCAGGTCGCGGATGGTCTTGCTGTCATCACGGACCCAGGGCTGATCGATCAGCGTGACTTCCTTGTAGAACTTGTCGATGCGTCCCTCGACCATCTTCTGCACGATATTCTCGGGCTTGCCGCTCGCAGCGGCCTGCTCCGAGAATATGCGACGCTCACGCTCGACCAGCTCGGCCGGGACGTCCTCGCGATTCACGGACACGGGAACCGATGGTACGCCCGCGGCGATGTGCTCCGCGATGGTGCTCGCGAGCTTCTGTGCCTCCTCGCCATGCGCGCCGGAGAGCTCCACGAGCGCCGCAACCTTGCCGTTGTGGTGCACGTAGCTGCCGACCGCCCCGTCGCCGCCCAGCTTCGCGTAGCGACGCAACACGATGTTCTCGCCAATGGTGCCGGTGAGCATCTTCAGCGCTTCGGCGAGATTGGCCGAGTCACCGAAGGCGACCGCCATGATGGGCGAGCCCTCTGCATTCGCGACGACGCCGTCTGTTTCCTTGTGGTCGTGAACCGCATTCGCGATCTGATAGGCGGTCTGTCCGAACGCATCGTTCCGCGCGACGAAGTCCGTCTCGCTGTTGAGCTCGACCAGCACGCCCGTCTTCCCGTCGGGCGACGTGAGCGCGACGATCTTGCCCTCGGACGCAGCGCGGCCGGCGCGCGACTCCGCGCGGGCGATGCCCTTGGTCCGCAGCCACTCGACGGCCTTCTCGATATCGCCGTCGTTCTGCTCGAGGGCCTTCTTGCAATCCATCATGCCCGCGCCGGTGCGCTGGCGCAATGAGGACACATCCTTGGCGGTGAACGCAGCCATTGTTCGTCAATTCCTTTGTGGCGTGGAAACGCCGCCGGGCGATGCCGGCGGCGTCTGAATGGTAACCTGTCGGGCACTCGGCCGCCCTGAGGCGGCCACTATCGCAGCGGAGAACTACTCGGCTGCGTCATCCGGGCCAGCATCGCCGGTGTCCGCATCACCAGCTTCACCTGATTCTCCTGCTTCGCCCTCGCTGCCCTTGAGGTGCGCGGCGATCGCTTCAGGCTTTGCGCGACGGCGACGCGGGCGACGGCGACGCTTGTCGTCCTTGTCACCGGCGGCCTCGGTGCCGCGCTCGGAGCTGTAGGTCATGCCACCTTCGTTGCCCTCTTCCGGCTCGTTGCGCATGGGCGCCGCAAGACGCGCCTCGGCGATCGTGTCCGCGATGGCCTTGGTGATGAGCTCGACCGAGCGGATAGCGTCGTCGTTGCCGGCGATCGGGATGGTGATGAGATCGGGATCAGCATTCGTGTCGACGATCGCAATGATCGGGATACCGAGCTTGTTCGCTTCGGCAACGGCGATCTTTTCCTTCTTTGCATCGACGACGAACATGAGGCCCGGCGTGCGCGTGAGGCTGCGGATACCGTTGAGGTACTTGGAGAGCTTCTCCTTTTCACGCGTCATCATGAGACGCTCTTTCTTCGTGTAGTTCGCCCACTCACCGCCCTCTTCGCTGCCGGCCTCGAGCTCCTTCATGCGCTTGAGCTGCTTCTTGACCGTCTGGAAGTTGGTGAGGAGACCACCAAGCCACCGCTCGGTGATGTACATCGCGCCCGCGCGCTCGGCTTCCTGCTTGACGATGCCGGCGACCTGCGCCTTGGTGCAGACGAACAGGACGCTCTCGCCGCGCATGACGACGTCGCGCACCAGTTTCTGCGCGAGCTCGAGCTGACGGAGGGTCTTCTGGAGATCGATGATGTGGATCCCGTTGCGTTCCGCGAAAATGAAGCGGCGCATTTTGGGATTCCAGCGGCGCGTCTGGTGTCCGAAGTGGACGCCAGCGGCGAGGAGTGCTTCGAGTGTTGGTGTGTTGTCTGCCATGGCCTGTACGGTTTGGTTGATTCGTCCGCTTCCGTCGGCATCTCCACCTACCGGCTGGGCCGGCACCAGGTTTAGACTCGGGAGAGCGTGAGAGATTGGTACAGCGGGAGGATAGGAGGATAGGAAGATAGTGACTGCGCATCGTTGTTCATCCTATCGTCCTATCATCCTATCATCCTATCATCCTATCGTCCTAACATCCTATCGCTTGCTGAACTGGAAGCGCTTGCGGGCCTTCGGGCGGCCGGGCTTCTTGCGCTCGACGGCACGTGCGTCGCGCGTGAGGAGGCCGAGGTCGCGAAGCTTGCGGCGGTGACCTTCGTCGATCTTGACGAGGGCACGCGCCACGGCAAGACGGAGCGCGCCGGCCTGGCCGGTCTGGCCGCCGCCGTTCACGTTCGCCTTGACGTCATACTGGCCGAGCTTGTCCGTCGCCGTGAATGGCTGCTGAATAGCCGTCACGAGGGCGGGCCGCGGGAAATAATCGCCGAGCGTGCGCCCGTTGATGTCCCACTTGCCGCTTCCGGCTTTGATGTACACGCGGCAGACAGCTTCCTTGCGGCGTCCGATCGTGTGCGTAATGGACTCTGACATGAGTTACTTCGCCTCTGCTTTCGGGAAGGTCAGCGTCTTGGGCTGCTGCGCGACGTGCTGGTGCTCGGCACCGGCATAGACGCGGAGCTTGCCACGGAGCACCTGGCGGCCGAGGGCCGTCTTGGGGAGCATGCCGTAAACGGCCTTCTCGATGATGCGCTCGGGGTGCTTGGCCAGCATGCTGGCGAAGGGGGTGAAGCGCTCGTGACCCATGTAGCCGGTGTGGCGGAAGTATTCCTTCTGCTCGGCCTTGCGTCCGGTGACACGAACCTTGGAGGCGTTGATGACGATGACACCGTCACCCGTATCCATGTGCGGGGTGAACATGGGCTTGTGCTTCCCGCGGATGATGCGCGCGACTTCCGTCGCGAGGCGACCGAGGACCATTCCCTCAGCGTCAACGACAAACCAATCCTGCTGGATGTCGTCCGGCGTCGCCGTGTACGATTTGAACATGATTTTCAAGAACTGCGTAGGACCTGCGCCTCACTGGTGCGTAATGCAACCCGGGTCTTGGCCGCCACTGAAGGCGTTTTGGGATAGTCAGTTAAGATAGACGGCTTCATGGGGGAGGTCAACGGGGCGCGCGTCGGCATCTTTAGCCCGCGTCGGCACTTCGTGCCTTCGCTCTCAGCCCGCATCGGCACTCCGTGCCTCGCTCTTCAGCCCGCATCGGCACTCCGTGCCTCGCTCTTCAGGCGCGCCGTCAGCCTGGCGCACAACGCACCGAGCATTTTCCGCTCCTCCCCAATGACGCGAATCAAGGTTTGAAGCTCACCAGCGCTTCCTATTCCGAGGCGGATGGAGAGTCGTGCTTGAAACTCCAGCTCGCTGGCAGAACCTGCTGCGATCTGAAGAAAGTTGCGGAATTGCCTCTCGCTCGAACGGCCGCACCCCTCTGCCACATTCGATCCAACCGAAACCGCAGCACGCCGCATCTGCGACACGAGACCGAACTTCTCCTCGGCCGGAAACGCGCGCGTGGCCCGGTAAGTGAGGTCGGCGACGTGAAAGGCGCGCTCCAGCACCCTGAGGTTACCCATTGCTCTCATAGCGAAATAGTGAGCGCGATACTCGCCTGCCGTATCACCAATCCATCGCGCGGCAAAGCATTCGATTGAACGCCGAAATCCTACGGCCCAACGCTGAAGAGCGAGGGCGTAGCCCGACGCGCGCTGAAGAGCGAGGGCGCAGCCCGACGCGCGCTGAAACGCTATCTTTGCTCAACCATGCCCGAACAAACGCCGAGACGCATCCTCCTCATCGACGCCGACGCCTTCTTCGTCGCCGTTGCGCGGTGGGCCGATCCTGAGGGCGCCGGCAGGGCTCCGTATCTCCTCGTGGGCGGCACGGCGGAAGGACGCGGGATTGTCTGTTCGGCCTCGTACTCCGCGCGCGCGTTCGGG
>JALYVY010000273.1 GCA_030852985.1 Gemmatimonadota bacterium
CACTCGTACCGCGCGGGCGGAAAGCCGAGCACGCCGATCTCGAGCGAGTCGCCCGTCTGCACTGGAATCTTCTTCCCGAGCAGGACGACGGCTTCGTCAAAGGAATCGCTTTCCACGACGCCGGCCTGACGTACCGCTTCCGGGCCGGAGCTGATCGCGAACTGGAATTTTGACATGGGCGCTCCGATTGAGGTCGGGGAGTAATACCCCGGCCTGCAGAAAAGTGCGCATCCGCGTGGTGTTGCTCGCTTCTGCGCTCTACGGAACAACGTGTAGACCCACCCGCCGAGGATTTCAACGAAACTGCCGTCGCGCCTAGCGCTATCACCATGAGAGGCAAGCCTGCGCACTGACCAGGATGAAGCGCCACTGCCGCGGTCAAGGCTCAAACAGCCATCATGGGTTCAGCCAGTACGACCACTTGATCAGGAACGTGTTGTTCGGGTGATCCCGCAAAGGCGAGCCGTAGTCCCGGCCGAAGCTGTAATTCGGATTGTAGTTCAAGTCGCCCGGTGCCACGTTGTTGCTCCGCCCCTGCTGCCACACCACGAACAGCGTGCTCCCAGGCCGGTACTCGTAACGCATCACCGCGTTCGAGTTGAACTGGCGATAGTTGAACCCGTCGAACACCGCGCCGTTGCCGCGATACGGCTTGTACCGGTCGACGAAATGCGCCGCGCGTGGTTCGGCGATCTCCTTCCAATCCGCATACGTCCCGTTAGAGACGAACGCCTCCGCATAGAACTGCAACGACAGGTTCGGCGTCGCGGTAAAGTTGAGGCGCGTATTCAAGCTCGTCGTGGTCTGGTCGAGCCGCGCGAAAGTGTAATGCGTAGTGTCACCGCCCACGTCGCCGTACGAACCGTAGAACTGCTGGTCGTCACCATTGCGACTGAAGCTCAACCCGACCGACGTGGAGAAACGGCTCGACATCCGGAAGTCGACCTGCGGGCTCACGTTGCCGCTGAACGAGCGGCCTTCGTCTCCCTTCGCTCCGTTGAGCCACACGCTGTACACGAGCGTCTGCCGGTCGTCGCTCTGGATACCCGCCCACATGCTCTGGCTCGGCGAGTTGCGAATGGCGGGACCGCCGCGTGCGGCGCGGTCGTTGTACGACGTGGAATAGTCATTCAGGTTGAACCCGATGTGCGTCCACCAGAAGTTCTTCCACTGGATGTGGTTGTTGTGGTTCCAGCCGTTGCCGAGCATGAGCCCTTCGGTGGTCCAGCGCCCCATGCCGTTGAAGTTGAACGACGCGCGCTGGTAGAGCGCTGTCGGCTTCGTGAACTGCAGCGCGAACCAGTTGCGGAAGAGCTGCTCGTCGACTGCGGATTGCGGCCGATGCGTCGCGAGTAGAACAGGCCGGTACAGTTGCTATCGATGTCGCCGCAGTTCGTGTTGAAGGTGAAGATGCCGGCGCCCTCGAGGAAGAAGGGACGGCGCTCGTCGAAGAAGGTCTCGAAGGCGGTGAGGTTGAGCTGCGCCGGATCGGCTTCCACCTGCCCGAAGTCGGGGTTGATGGTGGCGTCGAGGGTGAGGTCGGATGACAGCCCGTACTTGATGTCCGCGCCGGCGGTGACCTTGCTCGGATGGGTGTAGCGGCCCGCCACGCGGGAGTCACCGTAGTCGCGCGTCTCGTTCTTCGCGACCGTGTAGGGCAGGATCTCCAAGCGTCGTGGCGTGGGGAGTGCGCCGATGCCGGACAGCGTACCTGCCTGCGATACATAGCCCTGGACGGATTGCTTGAGGAGCGGCCACGAGTCGCGCTGTCCGGTGCGGGCGATGTCACGCACGACGAGCAGGCCGAAGGTGTGCTCTTCGCCGGGTGCAAAGCGGATCTGGCTGAACGGAATGCGGAATTCCGCGACCCAGCCGAGGGAGTCGATTCTCGTGGCGACATCACACCGCGTCCCACGACGGATCCTCGTTCTGGTCGTTCGAGACGTAGTAGTCGCGCTTGACGCCAGCCGGATTGGTGGCGAACTGGAAGGCGGTCTTGTGATCGTGATATGAATCGATGACGAGCTTGATCTGTTCGGAGTTGGTGCGCACATCACGGCGTGATAGTGCTGTGATGATGCTGTCGGGGGCAGGGTCGTACATACGCGCTGCGACGTAGAGATACCGGTCGTCATAGGTGACGCGAACCTCGGTCTTGAGTCGGCTCGCCGCGCCCTCGTTGGGGGCGTACTCGAGGAATTGGTCGATCACCTGTGCTTTGAGCCAGGCCGAGTCGTCGGTACGTCCGTCCAGAACGGGCGGTTCGATCGCGCGCGAGGCGCTGGCGGCGTTTGAGGTGGCCTTCGGCGGCACACCCGGCGCGGGGGCGGCAGCGGTGTTCGTGGTCGCGAGGTTCTGGGTGCTGCGCTGCGCGGCGGCGCTCGCGGCCGGAGCGAGGAGGGCAATCAGGGCGACGGCGGCTAGTGTGTGGCGGGCCATACAGGGCGATCCGTGTCGGAGAATGCCGATCTGACATCCCCTGTTGGAAAAAGGTTGAAAAATCAGCAAAGCCGAGCGAGAGCTCGAGCGGCGAGCAATAAGCCAACCGATAGCTTCGAGCCTGAGCATCCAGCTTGAGCGGGAGCTAAAGCTTGAGCGTGAGCGTGAGCTTGAGTTCGCCGCTCTGGCTCACGCTCGAAGCTCATGCTCGAAGCTTGCGCTCAGGCTCAACGCTCGCGGTTAGCTCCGCGCTCGGCGTTCGAGCTCCGGCTGCAATTGCCGGTTCTTCGGCTTATATTCGGTTTGTGGATATCAAGGAAAAGCTGGCCGTCCTCGCCGACGCCGCCAAATACGATGCGTCCTGCTCCAGCAGCGGCTCCAAGGGCCGTCAATCGAAGGACGGGAAAGGTCTCGGCTCAACCGAAGGAATGGGCATCTGCCACAGCTATACGCCCGACGGACGCTGCGTCTCCCTTCTCAAGGTGCTGCTCACCAACTATTGCCAGTACGACTGCCTCTACTGCATCAACCGCCGGTCGAGCAACGTGCGCCGAGCGCGGTTCTCGGTGGAGGAGGTGGTGCGGGTGACGGTGGATTTCTATCGCCGCAACTACATCGAGGGGCTCTTCCTCAGCTCCGGCATCTTCAAGTCGCCAGACCATACCATGGAGCAGGTTGTGCGCGTCGCGCGCACCCTGCGCGTGGAGGAGCGCTTTCACGGCTACATCCACCTGAAGACCATTCCGCTTGCCTCCCCCGAGCTCGTGCGTGAAGCGGGGCGCTGGGCGGATCGGCTGAGTGTCAACGTGGAGCTGCCCACCCAGGGCGACCTCGACCGGCTCGCGCCGGAGAAGAGCCTCGTCACCATACGACGTGCGATGACGTCAATCCGCGATCGCATCGACGAAACGCGCGACGAGACCCGAAGCACCGTGCGAGCCGCGCGGGATGCGGGCGAGCCGATCATTCGATCCGCCGCCGCGGCGAGTCCAACGATTTTTGCGCCGGCGGGACAGAGTACTCAGCTCATCGTGGGCGCGACGTCTGCCTCCGATGCGAGCATTCTCGCGACCTCCCGCGACCTCTACGACGCGCACAAGCTGCGCCGCGTGTACTACTCGGCGTTCAGTCCCATTCCGGACTCGCCGGACATTTTGCCGAGTGCATCGCCGCCGCTCGTGCGGGAGCACCGGCTGTATCAGGCAGACTGGCTCGTGAGATTCTATGGCTTCCAGGCCAGTGAGCTGACGACGCCCTCGGAGCCCAATCTCGACCTCCAGCTCGACCCCAAGATGACGTGGGCGCTGCGCAATCGGGGTCTCTTCCCGGTGGACGTGAACTCCGCTGCGCGCCAACTGCTGCTACGCATTCCGGGCGTGGGTGCCCGCAGTGTGGATCGCATGCTCGCCGCTCGGCGTTGGCACAAGCTGCGACTGGCGGATCTCCTTCGCCTGAAGGTGGCAATGACACGCGCCCTGCCCTTCATCCTTGCGGCCGATCACAATCCGGCCACCCGGTCGCTCGACGTTGCGGATCTGCGCACGCGTCTTCTCGGGCGGCGTACGCAGCTCGACTTGTTTTCGGCGCCGCTGTCCGCGGTGAGCGGGGAGTTGTGAAGCTAGGCCTCATGGCGGAACTGCATTCACCACGGAGGACACGGAGAACACGGAGGACTTCACAACAGCAAAGCCGTGAGTTTCACGATGCCCTCCGTAATACCTGGGCGCTGCGTTTTCGTACTTCGTGTCGTGCGCGTGCTTCGTGAAATTCTTTCGCCGCTCTTGCTTCGGTCCTCCGTGACCTCCGTGTCCTCCGTGGTAAAAATGCTGTTCCGTTTTTCGTGCAACTCCTTCCAATGCCACAACTGACCTTCGACGGCACCTGGAGTGGCTGGCGGGAAGCTGCCCGTGTCGCGCTGCAATCGGGACTGGAGCCGACGCGCGCCGTGTTTCGGTCGGCGGACGATGCACAGCACTCCCTCCTGGATGCCGTCTCCGTCGAGCTGCCACACGAGGCCCGGCCGCGCGACGCATTCAACGTCCCCAAGGCATTCCTCTCGCTCGGTGCGGACGTCGCGTGCCATCGCGAACCAAAGCGGTGGAGCACACTTTATCGCGTGCTGTGGCGCGTCACGCACGGCGAGCGCAACCTGCTCGACGTCTATGTCGACGACGACGTCCACAAGCTCGCCATGATGTCGAAGGCAGTGCGGCGCGAAGGACACAAGATGCGGGCGTTCGTCCGCTTTCGGCGCATTGACGACGATGCTGGCGAGGAGCACTTCGTCGCGTGGTTCGAGCCGGAACACGACGTCGTTCGTCGCGAGGCGCCGTTTTTCGCGCGCCGCTTTCCCGCCATGCGCTGGTCCATTCTTACTCCCGACCTGTGTGCGAGCTGGCGCGAGGGTTCACTGTCGTTTACGCCTGGCGTTCCGCAATCGGAGGCTCCGAGTGGCGACGATCTCGAGGCGCTCTGGCGCACCTATTATGCGCACACCTTCAATCCGGCCCGGGCAAATCCGAAGACGATGCGCGCCGAGATGCCGGTGCGGTATTGGAAGTACCTGCCGGAGGCGGCGCTGATCGCGCCGCTGCTTCGCGATGCGCCGTCGCGCGTGCGTGAGATGGTAGCGCGGCAACGTGCAGAGGCCGAGCGTCCCGGTGGGGCGCGTCCGGTACGAGGGGTGGGGGTTCGGGTGCACGACGAAGGCGTCGCGACGGCGCGGGAACGCAGCGCTTGCGCCCGCGCCGAGTGCAGCGCGGTCGGTCATGTGACGACGGAGAGTCCGATTCCCGGGCTCGACGTGCGGCTCGGCACCGCGAGCTGGACCGATCCCACGATGACGGCGCCGCGCGTCTTCTATCCGGATGGCGTTCACACGACGGAGGGTCGTCTCGCGTACTACGCATCGCGTTTTTCGCTTGTCGAGGTGGATTCCACCTACTACTCGTTGCCATCTGAACGGGTGTCGGCGCTGTGGGCGGAGCGCACGCCGCCGGGATTCGTGTTCGACATCAAGGCACACGCGCTCATGACGGGTCACGCCACGAGCGTTGCCCGACTGCCAAAGGACATTCGGGACGCGCTGCCGTCGTCGTGCGCTGGTGCGGCGAGCGTGCGAACGCGCGACCTGCCCGATGACATCGTCGATGAGGTGTGGCGTCGCTTTCTCGCGGCGTTGCGTCCACTTCGCGAAACGGGGAAGCTCGGTGCTCTGCTTCTTCAGCTCCCTCGCGACTGCACGCCGTCTGCGCACACGGAGCGCGC
>JALYVY010000101.1 GCA_030852985.1 Gemmatimonadota bacterium
CGAATGGGCGTCAATTGCGTTGCAATCGCCGTAAACGTATGTGAGTTCAAGGCTTAAGGGCGTTTGTGGACGTTTTGGAGACAATAGCGAACCGCGACGACAGTTGGCGGACTATCGGAAAAATGCAGACAGCGGACCTGGATATCGGAGCGGGCGTGGTCCTTCCGAAGTCCAAGTCAGAAATCCGCATTTTTCCGTATTCCGCCAACTGTCGTCGTCGTTACAGGGCCGCGCTAAAGGGTCTCAGCATACGAGACGCTGGCCGGCGACGTACTCGCCCCCCATCTTCCGTCCGGACCAGCAAGGCACCCACCATGATTCCCATCCCCACCTCGACCGCCACCGCCGCCCACTACACATGGGGCAACGCGTGTGACGGCTGGCACCTGGTCAAGGCGGCCGCCCTCAGTGTGATCGAGGAGCGCATGCCCCCCGGCACTCGCGAAGTGCGGCACTGGCACGCCCGCGCCCGACAATTCTTCTACGTGCTCAGCGGCACGCTCACGATCGAGGTGGAGGGCGTCACCCACGCGCTCGATGCGGGGAACGGCATCGAGCTCCCCTCGGGCACCGCGCACCAAGCGCGAAATGAAGGCGCCGATGACGCACGATTCCTCGTGATCTCCTCACCGCCACACAAGGGCGACCGACGCGAAGCGGCATCCGAGAACGAATGACGATTCCGCGCCACTCCGCGTCGCGCTATGTCCAGCCGCTTCGCGAAGGTGGGTCGCTGCCCGCCGTGGTCGATACCGAGGAAGATGGACTCTACGTCGTCAAGTTTCGTGGGGCTGGGCAGGGCGCCAAGGTGCTCGTCGCCGAGCTGATCGTTGGTGGATTGGCGGCGCGCCTCGGCCTCCCGACACCCGATCTCGCCCTCGTTGACATCTCCGACCGCTTTGGCCGCAGCGAGCCTGACCCCGAGATCCAGGACCTGCTCCGCCGCAGCCACGGGACGAACGTGGGCATGCGCTATCTCGAGGGCGCCTTCAACTTCGACCCATCGGCGGCGGGTGATCTCATCGCGCCCGAGCTGGCGGCGCGCATCGTCTGGCTGGATGCCCTCACCACCAATCCCGACCGCACGCATCGCAACCCGAACCTGATGATCTGGCGGCGCGAGCCGTGGCTCATCGACCACGGGGCAGCGCTGTATGCGCATCACGATTGGTCGTCGGTCGACGAGGCGCGCACGCGCACGCCATTCCTGCTCATTCGCTCGCACGTGCTGCTCGCGAACGCAGGCAGCCTCGCCGATGCCGACGCCACCAATACGCCCCTTCTGTCGGACGAGGCGATAGCGGATATCGTCGCCACCGTGCCAGACGACCTGCTCATGGATGAGGCGAGCGGGAGCGGCGACTTCGCGTCCGCGAGCGAAGCCCGTGCGCGCTATGCCCGCTACCTGCGGGAGCGACTCGCCGCCCGACGCGTGTGGCTCGACGCCGCGTCCGAGGCACAGCAGCAGCTGCGCATCGAGATGCCCCAGCACCTCCGGGCGCGCCGGTGAGTGCGCGCGTCGACTACGACTTCGCCCTCCTGCGCGTCGTGCCGCGCGTGCACACCGGCGCATTCGCGAATGTCGGCGTCGTGCTGCACGCGCGAACCGCTGAATTCCTATCGCTGCGCACCGTCACCGATCGCGCCGAGCTCACGCGCCTTGCCCCGGGCATCGATCCGGAGCTGCTCTCGCGCTACCTCGACTCCTGCGCGGCGATCTGCGCCGGCGATGAGCGAGCAGGCGCTGTCGCGCTGGCGCCGCCCTCGGAGCGCTTTCACTGGCTCACGGCGCCGCGATCGGATGTACTGCAGTGCTCTCCGGTGCATGAAGGCGTTTGCAACGATCCGAGCCTCGAAATTGATAAGCTGTTTCGCGCATACGTACTTGAAGGCTGAAGAGCGTACCTGGTACGTACTTGAAGCCTGAAGAGCGTACCTGGTACATCGTACCAGGTACCATGAATGGCATAACGGCCACGGGGAACAGTGATAACGAACGGCCCCAAGACAACGAAAAACATGCGAGACCCGGTTCACGCCTCGGTCGTCCGTCTTGTGGGCTCTACTGTTCCCCGGAGGGTCCACTTGGTCACGGTACCAGTACCCCGTACACGAAGTCGCTCTTGACCGCAGTTTTCGTAGCTAGCTTCAATTAGTCCTTCAACAGCCAGAGGTGTCCATGAACGAAGCCCAGATGAAAGCCCTGCTGCGGAAGACCGCTGCCGCGGCGGCCGCCGCCAAGCCCAAGAAAAATCGCACCTACGACGCAACGCTCGACGCCACGCGCCCGCAGCAGAGCGAGGCTGAAGAAGCGGCGTCGTCCGACGCCAAGGACCTGTTTCAGCAGATGAAGAAGCGCGAGTTCTAGGTGTCCGCTGCACTGCACAGCGTCAGCATACCTGTCACCAGCGCACGAATCGCCAGCGCAGACGGGGCCACCGCCGAGGTCCACTGGAACGGCGCGCATGTCACCTCGTGGCGACCGGCGCCGGGCAATCGCGAACGACTTTTCCTGAGCAGGCGCACCGGCACGGGCGATGGTGTCGCGATTCGTGGCGGCATACCCGTCATCTTCCCGCAGTTTGCCGCCGAGGGCCCGCTGCCCCGCCACGGCTTTGCGCGCGTCAACCGCTGGGAAATCGAGGAGCAGACCGAGGCCGGTGTTCTCGGTTTTACGCTTCGCGATAGCGACGCCACCCGCGCCCTCTGGCCCGCCTCCTTTCTCGCCACGCTCACCGTGCGCATTGGCGGACGTCAGCTGTCCACAACCCTCTCCGTACAGAACACCGGCCCTGAGCCCTTCCACTTTACGGCGGCTCTCCACACCTACCTTCGCGTCAACGACATCGCCAAGGCCGAGATTGTCGGATTGCACGGCGCGCGGTATCGCGTCTCCTCCGCACCCGGCGAATTTCTCCGTGACGACGAGGATGTGCTGCGCATTCACGGCGAAGTCGACCGAGTGTACGTCGACGCGCCGTCAAGGCTCACGCTGCGCGAGCCGGGCCGCGAGCTGCACGTCGACACGACAAACTTTCCCGATGCGGTGATCTGGAACCCGGGCGCCGAGAAGGCCGCCGCGCTCGACGACATGGAAGTCGGCGGCGAACGCCACATGCTCTGCATCGAGGCCGGCGCCATTCAATCGCCAGTGCAGCTCGAGCCGGGCCACACATGGTCAGGGACGCAGACACTCGTCGCGATGATCGACGCCGATGGCGAGCGCGAATTCGAGGCTGCACTTCCCCCCATGCTCGGCATGGCGCCCGCGGCCCGCCAGGACCTCGCCGACAAGCTTCAACAGATGGAGGCGTTCGTCACGCAGGCGGAGGCAAGCGGCGAAGAAGTACCGCCCGAGCTTGCCGCGGTCGTGAAGCACCTGCGCCAGATGATGAACGCCCTCGACGGTCTTACAAAGGATCTCGGCGGATGAATGTGTCGCCCGCCGCGGTCGACGCCCCACGAATCACCTTGTCGATCGCATTGATCGCGCTCATCTTCGCCGCGTCAGGCGTGTTGCATCTCGTGAAGCCGCAGCCTTACGTGAGCATCATGCCACCGTGGCTTCCCGCGCCGCTCGCACTGGTGATCGTCAGCGGGATATGCGAGATCGCCGGCGCCGCAGGCATACTGCTGCCGTTTACGCGAGTGGCGGCGGGTTGGGGATTGATCGCGCTGCTCTTGGCCGTATTTCCGGCGAACATCCAGATGCTCATCAACGCCAGGGCCGCGCATGCCTCATCGTTATGGACTGCCGGACTTGTGGCCCGCCTTCCACTGCAGGTGCTGCTCATCATCTGGGTGTACCGATCCACGATAGTGGCCAAACGGTGACCGTACCGTTCATCGTTCGCGAGGCGTCGACGGACGAAGACATCGCGCAGGTTCGCGCGCTCGTGCGCGCACACGGTGATGCGCGAGCCAGCACCCCCGGTGTCGAGTACGTCTACGCCGATGCGGCCGGATTACCCGGACCGTATGTGCAGCCACACGGCGGGCTCTGGCTCGCCGTCGCCGATTCCACCGGTATCGGATGCGTCGCCCTCCGGCCGGTCGACGAACGATCCGCCGAGGTGAAGCGCATGTTCGTGGACGCGCGGTGGCGCGGCCGCGGTGTGGGCCGCTCGCTCCTGCAGGCCCTCATCACGGGCGCACGCGAGCGAGACTACTCCACCCTCAGGCTCGGAACGCTCGACGACATGAACGCGGCGCAAGCGCTCTACAGGTCTCTCGGCTTCCGTCCCATCGACCGCTATCGCGGCGATGAGCTGATCGACACGCGTTTTTTCGAGCTCGATCTCACGCTCGTGTCCGAGAGTCGCGCGACCGCCGAAACGGCGTCTTCAGTCACTGCATGCCCATGATGCGCTGCTCGGTTGGAGCCGCGATCGCCTCCGTCCTTGTAATCGGCGCAACGCTTCACGCGCAGGAGCAGCCCGATCCACGCGCCGTCCAGCCCGAGCGCCCCACCGTCGCGACACATGCGCACACCGTCGCGCCGGGATACTTCGAGCTCGAGACCGGTGCCGAAGGCGACCGAGTCAGTAGCGGCACGCGGGCGTGGTTCGCTCCCAACGTGCTCAAGGTGGGTGTCTCCAGCCACACGCAGCTCAACGTGGGCGGCTCGGTCTACACGAGCGGCGCCGGCAAGTCGTCGGGGGTGGGTGATGTCACCGTCGGGCTCAAGTGGCGCGTGCTCGACGACCATCCCGTGCTTGGTGACTTCGCACTGCTCCCCGCCATCAAGTTCGCCAATGGCTCCGCGGACAAGGGAACCGGCACTGGCACGCGCGACCTCGGCCTCACCGCCATCGTGAGCCGCTCGTTCGGCAGCATCGGCATGGACCTCAACGCGGTGTACACACGCGTCGGTGCGACCGGCGCCACGCCGGCAACGGACGCTGCCCTCTGGACAGCGTCGTTCGGATTCCCCGTTGCCGGGCAATTGAGCTGGGTCGCCGAAGTTTTCGGCGCACCCACCATCGATGGCTCGGACACTCCGTCGAGCGCGGCGCTCCTGACAGGCCCCACCTGGTTGGTGAGCCCCGCATTCAATCTTGACGTCGGCGTGATCACGCCACTCCGCGGTGAGCTCACGAATGCGCTGTACGCGGGGCTCGTGTGGAACATGGGATCGCCGTTTCTTCACATGCGGCGGCCGTGACATGATACGAACCGCTGATTGTGCGCGCGCTCGATTGGGACGCGTGCTCGTGGCAGCCCCGCGGGCGGCCGAAGTCGCTATGGCCTCATGACCACGCGCCTCGGCGTCGCCGAACGCGCGTGGGCTCGACGCCTCTCACGCCTGCCCCTCCGCGAGCGCATCCGTCTCCTGCCCATCGGTGCTGCGGTGGCGCTCACCAGTATCCTCATGGTGAGCCTCGCGCTCGGCGTGCTCGTTCCACGAAGCCTGACACACATTCGAAGCGACTACTATCCGTCACTCCTCGAAGCGCGCGATCGGCGTGAGGCGCTGTCCGCACTCCAGATACCGTTGCAGACGGCGGTCACGACGCGCGACTCGAGCCGGTTGGTACAAGCCGATTCCCTGCGTGACGCATTCCATCGATACGCGCAGCAGACGCTGGAGCGCGATCCCGGAAATGTGCAGACCATCGCGTCACTGCGAGCCTTCGACGGATACTATCCGATTGCCCGTAGTGCGAGTCGCGCCATGATGTCCGACAGCGGCGCCGCGAAGACGTCGATGGGGCGCATGGCGCCGGCGTACACGCTGGTTCGGTCGGCCGTGCAGCGGAACATCCGCGATGACGAGCGCGCGATCGACGCCGCCTTCGCCACCGCGCGGTTTCTCCAGATTGGCGCGACGTTCGGTGTCGCCGTCATCGCGTTCATCGCGGGGCTCTTGCTCTGGAGTCTGGGCGTCGCGACCACGGAGTCGGTGGCCGCTCCCATCGAGGAGGCCGCAGAGATCGCGCATCGCATCGCCAACGGCGACTTGTCCGCCACGATTCCCCCAGGTGGCGACGACGAGATCGGTCGGCTGATGCACGCGATGTCGGAAATGGTGGCCTATCTCGGCGAGATGGCGGACATGGCGGAGGCGGTCGCCGTCGGCACCCTCGCCCGCGACCTCACGCCGCGATCGGAGCACGATCGATTCGGGAAGGCGCTCGCCGCGATGATTGAATATCTGCGGGACATGTCGACCGTGGCGGCGCGGCTCGCCGACGGCGATCTCACCGTCAAGGTGATGCCCCGATCGAACGAGGACGCCTTCGGGCAGACGTTCGCCGCGACCGTCGAGCAGTTTCGCGTCCTCATCAGCGAGATGCGCGATGCGGCCGCGATTATCGCGAGCTCCTCGGTGCAGATGCATGCGTCTGCGGAGAGTCTCGCCGGCACGGCTGGCGAAGGCGCGGAGGAGATTCGGGCGACGGTGGCCCGGCTCGTGGACATGGGCAACACGGTGCGGCAGACCGCGGAGCGGAGCCGAGCGATGGGGCGTCAGGCCATTGAAGGCGCGGCGCGCAGTGAGGAGGGCGCGCTCATCGTGCAGAGCGCCATCGCATCGACCCGCGAGATCTTCGAGCACACCGCAGTCATCGACAACATTGCGCGGCAGACAAACCTCCTCGCGCTCAACGCCGCTATCGAGGCGGCGCGTGCGGGCGAACATGGTCGCGGATTCCACGTGGTTGCCGAAGAAGTGCGAAAGCTCGCGAACGAAGCACAGATGACGGCGAAGGAGATCAGCCGTCTCAGCTCGGAGAGTCAGGGCAAGAGCGAACGCAGCCAACAGATTCTCGGCGGCCTCGCCACGAGCATCAATGGTACGGCGGCGCTGGTACAGGAGCTGGCCGAAGCCTCCGGGGTGCAGGCCACGGGATTGACCGAAGTGGAGGCGGCGATGGCGCGCGTGGATGAGACGACGCGCGCCAACGCGAGCATGGCAGAAGAATTCGCCGCGACGTCCGAAGAGCTCACTGCCCAGGCTGAGCGGCTCGACCTTCTCGTGCGACGTTTTCGTGTGGATGACACCGAAGGTCGAGCAGGGGCCGCACGATCGATTCCGGTGCCGCGGCTGAAGCGCGCGTAAGCGGCAGCGCCGCGAAGCGCGTCAGCTGCGCGTAATGCGCGGGCGCGAGCCGGTACTTCGGCGTGCGGCGTGTGAATCCACCACTTCGCTGGCGGCGGATCGTCGGTCCTGGAAGCTCAGCGGACGCTCTGCCTGCTCCGCGAATGGAATTCGACCGAAGCTTCTTCCCTGCTGCGTCACGCGCTGGGGCACTTCTGGTCGCGCAGCGGGCGTAACGCCCGAGTCTTCGTGCATGCCAGTCTCCACGGTGTTTTCCCCTGGACGGAAAACAAAGCGCCTGCCTCGATGTTGGATGTGATGTCCGTCACCCTCGACGCTATGCAGGCGCGATCGCCGTTATCGCATCGCGCAGCAGCGCCGCGGCGACGTCCACCCTGCCTGCGCTACGGGGATCAATCTCGGCGTCGAGCAGCGCCCGGTCGGCGAGCCCCGCGATGGCGTCCTCGTCGAGGCCTCCGGCCATCGTTTCCTCCTCGACGGAGTTGTATACCCGATAGGGCCGCGGGAACACGCCGCCGAGTACGAGTCGCACGTCGCCGTCACTGCGTTGAACGGCAGCGAGGCTGATCACGGATGCACCCGCTGCGGAATGGGGCGGGAGGAACAGGCGCTGGAGCCCGTCTGCAGCGGCTGCTGGCAGGTGTGCACCCACCACTCGCAGATCAGCCGGCCGAGGTGCTGCCGTGTTCGCGTCCGCGAGCGCGAAGTATTCGTCCGCGGACATCGTGCGCGTTCCGTCCGTCGCCGCGACCTCCAGGTCGGCTTCCAGAGCAACGAGCGCCGCTGCGATCACTGAGCGATTTATCAGGCGACACGGACCACCATCGAAGATGGAGTGAAGCGCGGCGCTAACGTCGCGGGCAGCGCACCTGTCGCTTCCGTTGACCGCACACCACATACCCTCACCCGCGCGCGTGCAGGCGGTCGCTGGTGCCAGGCTCTCGGCGAGCGTGGCCGCAGTAGCGGCCATCGCGTGCGCATGCTCGCACGCCGCCGCGAGCAGTGGATACCGCGACGTCGCGAGCACCTGCGCGAGGTGCACGAGGTCCGCGCTCGCGGAAACAAACATTCCATCGCGGTCCCTGGAGGCGACGAGCGTCGTGCTGGAATCGTGATCGGCGGGGGCCATCGTGTCTTGGTGCGTGGGCGATCGTCAGCTTACCCTATTGCTCTACCGTCGGCCAGCACCGACACATCTTCGTCGCGTCCCGTTCATCCCCATCGCACTGGTCATCTATGTGAAGCCGATTCGCGCGAACAAGGATTCACTCGCGCCGCGCTGAACGGAACCGGGCGTCGTTCATGCGGATAGGTAATGCATGACGTCGCTCATGAAATCAGCCCAAGTACCGCTGCTTGCACTCCGCGACCGCTTCCTGGGCGGACAGCAGTTCGAGGACATGCTCGCCAGCGCGGAGAAGAACGCCGAGCTGTGGGCCGCCGTGTGGAAGCGCGCCGAGGTTCCCGCGACGTTCGTGGATCGCGTGAGCGCGCTGGGCGGTGCGTGGCACCTGCTCGTGCTGAGTGCAGACTGGTGCGGCGATGCGGTGAACACGCTGCCCGCTATCGCGCGACTCGCGGCGCTCTCGTCGAACATGGATCTGCGGATCCTCGAGCGTGACTCGAATCTCGACCTGATGGACGCGCACCTCACGGGGACGTCGCGGTCGATTCCCGCTGTCATCGTGCTCGATGCCAACTATGTCGAGCGTGGGTGGTGGGGTCCGCGGCCGGTGCCCCTGCAGCAGTGGGTGCTGGGTGAGGGGCAGGGGCTGGAGAAGACGGACCGCTACAAGCACGTGCGCGGGTGGTACGCTCGGGACCGCGCGCTCACGACGCTCGAGGAGCTCGTGTCGCTGATGGAGCGCGCCGCCGCGTCGATCTCAGCGGGCGCGCAGACCTCCGTCTAGTACTGCGCGGCGCCCTTGGCGTGAAACCGCAGGTCGTTCGGGGACTTGTAGGTCGTCTTGTGGACGTACCACGCTCCGGTCGCGCATGCCACCGCGAGGAAGACGACGAAAAGTGCAAAACCCCATCCTTCCTGCTTGAAGGGGATGTGCTGTCCGGCATGGGGATTCGGCAATTCGACCTGCATTGGCGTGCTCCGATTCGGGTCTCTGCGGGCGAAAGGTAAGCGCCCGGTGTGCCCTGGGACAGCGGCACGGGTTCGGTTTCTGCAGCGTGGCGATGGACGATCATCTCACCTGCTGGAGGATGCGTGGCGACATCGGAAGAAATCCCCCGCCGGCCGCTTGGGCGCACCGGGGAAATGGTATCGGCGCTCGGGATGGGCGGATTTCACCTCGGCATGGTGGGGTCGGAGCGCGAGGCGATTTCTCTGGTGCACAAGGCGATCGACGCAGGCATCTGCTTCATGGACAACGCCTGGGAATATCACGACGGGGTCAGTGAAGTGCGGATGGGGAAGGCGCTCGACAAGGGGTGGCGGGAGAAAGTCTTCCTGATGTCGAAGGTGTGCACGCACGGCCGGGACGCGAAGGTCGCCATGCGGCAGCTCGAGGAATCGCTGCGGCGGCTCAAGACCGACCATCTGGACCTCTGGCAGGTACACGAGGTTGCGTATCAGGGTGATCCCGAACGCCACTTCGCGAAGGGCGGTGTCATCGAGGCGCTCGACAGGGCGAAGGAGAAAGGCCTCGTCCGCTTCGTTGGCTTCACGGGGCACAAGGATCCGTCGCTCCACATGGAGATGCTCTCGCACGGCTATCCGTTCGACAGCTGCCAGCTGCCGCTCAATTGCTTCGACGCGAACTTCCGGAGCTTCGAACAAATCGTCCTCCCCGAGCTGGCGCGGCAGGGCATCGCGCCGCTCGGCATGAAGAGCATGTGCGGAGAAGGCACGCCGGTAAAGAAGCGCGCAATCGGGGCGAAGGATGCATTACGCTACGCCATGAGTCTTCCTGTCGCCGTCACGATCAGCGGCATTGATTCATTGAAGGTGCTCAGGCAGAACGTCAGCGTGGCGCGTGGATTCACCCCGCTCTCGAACACCGCTATGGACCGACTCCGAAGGAAGGCCGCGCCCGATGCAGTCGACGGCAGGTTCGAGCTCTACAAGACGACCGCCAAGCACGAGGCGGACGTGGGGCGGAAGCAGCATGGATTTCCCTTGCAGGCGGAAATGGCGGGGTGAGGCTCCACCACAATGCCTGGGTGCGGTGACTCGCGGCGGGGATCGCGCGTCTCGATAGCGATGCATCGTTTCCTCGTTGTCCTCATCGCGCTTGCCGCGTCCGGTTGTGCGCGACACGCGTATTCCGCACCAGTGCCCGTGCCGGCCGCGCCGTCGCCGCGCGTGGTGCTCGCGGGCTCAGCGTCCGCGGTCGCACTTGGTGCGTCGAGCGTGTCGAGCATGGAAGCCGTGGACTATCTCATCACTCGAGACATCCTGCTTCCCGTGGCAGGCATGACCACGAATCGGCTGCAGGACACCTTTGACGAAGGTCGCGATGCGGGACGGTCCCATCGCGCACTGGATATTCTCGCGCCGCGCGGCACGCCCGTGTTATCGGCCGACAGCGGACGCATCATCCGCATCAGCGTCAGCACACTGGGCGGCAATACCGTGTACGCTACCGACCCGCTCGGCCGCATCGTGTATTACTATGCGCATCTCGACGGCTACCAGCGCGGACTGGCGCAGGGCGCGCTCGTGGCCCGCGGCGACACGCTGGGTTTCGTGGGAACCACCGGCAATGCCCCAAAGGACACGCCACACCTGCACTTTCAGGTGATGCGAATGCCCGCCGACGGCAAGTACTGGATCGGCGAGCCGATCAATCCCTTCCCAATTTTCCTGCTCACGCACGAATCGGTTCGTCAATGACCATCACCTCAAAGGAACGCGCGGAACTGCGCGGTGAAGCGCATCACCTCTCGCCGATGGTGCACATCGGGCATCAGGGGCTGACCGACGCGCTGGTCCAGGCCATCGACGATGCGCTGCGGACGCACGAGCTGGTGAAGATCGCGCTGGTAAAGGCCAGCGACGTGAAGCCGGCGGACGCGTCTCACGAGATCGCGGAGAAGCTCGGCGCGGACGTCGTGCAGACCATCGGCCGCACCTGCACGCTTTACCGCCACAATCCGGAGCTCAAGCGCAAGAAGGACGCGCCGCCGCCGTGGAAATAGGGCGGTAGGCTGAGCCCGTTCGGTCAGCGTACGTGAACGTCGCCGCGATCGTCGTTGGCCTGATCTGCGGCGGCTTCGTCGTTTACGGGGTGAAAGCGACGTACGACACGTGGCGGCTCATGCGATCGGGGCTGAAACGCCCTGTGCGTGAGTACGACATGCACACCGTCGCGCGGTATTACCGGGATAGCGCTGCGGCAGCGCGATCACTTCCGGATCGCGAGTGGGCCGACCTCGATATGGACGAGGTCTTCCAGCGCGTCGACCGCACGGCGAGCTGGCCGGGCCAGCACCTGCTCTACGCTCGTCTGCGGTCGGAAACGCTATCCTTCGACGACCTCCGGCAGTTCGATGAAGCGGTCGCTCTTCTGTCAGACGACGCGACGTTGCGCGCTCGGATTCAGCGCATACTCGAGCGCCTGAAGCACCCCGCCGCCTCGACCCTGCCCGCCCTGTTTGGTGGCGCGCTGCCGGCTCTTTCCCCGGCGGCCCGATTGATTCCGCTCCTCACGCTCGTGTCCGTGGCGATGCTCGTCGCCGTCGCGTGGCATCCTCCGCTCATACTGGGCGTGGTCGCGATGGTGATCGTGAACTTCGCGGTGCGGTTTTCTCTGCTGTCCCGCCTGGAGCCGTTCCTGCCCGCCGTGCGTTCACTGGACACAATGCTCGGCGCCGCCACGTCGCTCGCGGAAATCGACGTGCGCCAGCTCGCCCCCACTACGGGTGCGCTCCGCACGCAGGTTGTGCGCCTCCGCTGGATCGGCAAGGCCACTCGGTGGCTCTCGTTCGAACCAACCGGCAATGTCCTTGTTGATTTCTTCTACACCTACATCAACCTGCTCTTCCTGCTCGACGTGAGTGTGTTCGCATGGAGCGCGGGGGAGCTGCGCGAACGCCAATCGACCATTCGCGGTATCTACGAGGCGCTCGGCACGCTCGACGTGATGTGCTCCGTGGCCGTCCTGCGGGCGGAGGAAAGGCAATGGTGCCGTCCCGTCTTTCGCACTGGCCGGGCTCGCACGCTGGACGCGGAGGCGGTGACACACCCGCTCATGGCGCACGCCGTGCCGAACTCCGTGCGGATCGACGGGCGCAACATCCTGTTGACCGGATCCAACATGTCGGGCAAGTCGACGTTCATCCGGACGCTGGGGGTGAACGCGGTGCTCGCGCGAACGATCCATACGGTGTTCGCAACGTCGTGGCGCGCTCCCTTTCTCGCCGTTCGCTCGTCGATCGGTCGCGCCGACAGCCTGCTGGAGGGCAAGAGCTACTATCGGGCCGAGGTGGACGCGATCGGGGCGTTCTTCAGCGCTGAGGATGGCGATCAGCGCCTCATCCTCATCGACGAGCTCTTTCGCGGGACGAACTCGATCGAGCGTATTGCCGCGGCACAGGCGGTACTCGCCGAACTGGAACGTGGAGACGGCATCGTGGTGGTCGCCACGCACGACGTGGAGCTCATGGAACTGCTGCCGGGCTATGCGTCGTTCCACTTTCGCGAGGAAGTGCGGGACGGTGCGCTGACGTTCGATTATCGACTGCATGATGGCGCGTGCTCGACGAGGAATGCGCTGGCCATCCTCGAGTTGGCTGGCTACCCAGCGGTAGTGGTGGAGCAGGCACGTGTCACGGCGTCGGCACTGGGGCGGAAAGTTCAAAAGCCGAGCGGCGAGCAAGAAGCCAACTGAGAGCTGGGTCGAAAGTTCAAAAGCCGAGCGGCGAGCAAGAAGCCAACTGCGAGCTGGGTCGAAAGTTCAAAAGCCGAGCGGCGAGCAAGAAGCCAACTGCGAGCTGGGGCTGCGAGCTGAAGCCCGAGCCCGAGCTTCGAGCTGAAGCATGAGCTGCAAGCCGAGGCCTGAGCTCGAGCTCAAGCCCAAGCCAGAGCTGGTCGCTCATGCTCGGAGCTCACGCTCGAGCTCCGCGCTCGCCGTTTGCTCCTTGCTCGCCGCTCGGCCGTATGCTCCTTGCTCGCCGCTCGGCCGTTTTCAGGTTTCTCCGGTTGTACCCGGTATGATTCGGATTATCTTGGATCGACGCCCACACTGTCGTACCATCCGAGGCGAATCAATGCCCTACGTCATTACCGAAGCCTGCATCAATACCAAGGACAAGGCATGCGTCGACGTCTGTCCCGTCGACTGCATCTACGAGGGTGAAAATCAGCTCTTCATTCACCCCGATGAATGCATCGACTGCGGCGCCTGCGAGCCTGAGTGCCCCGTCACCGCAATCTTCCCGGAAGAGGACGTACCGTCGCAGATGAAGGAGTACATCCAGCTCAATCGCGACGTGTTCACGGGAGACAATCCACCGGGCCGGCCCACGCGCTAAGGGCGTCGGAGGAGCGCGGTGCTGCGCGCCCTGACCTTCGACTACTGGGACACGCTCTATGAGGGCGGCGCGCGCCCCGAGCGTGTCGCCCTGCGGCGCACCGCTGTCGGCGCGCTCCTTGGCGCGTATGGTCGCACGCTGCCGGAGGAACAGCTTCGCGCGCTCTATGAGGCGTCGGGCAAGGAAGCGGAGCGCTGGTGGAGCGAGGAGCAGCGCGGTTACCGCACGGGGGACCGGCTGCGCTGGATACTCGAGCGGGCCGCCGTGACGCCGCGTCCGGGCTGCGCTCATGTCGCCACCGCGGCGGACGCTGTCGACAATGCGTTGCTCATGCTTCCCCCCGCGATGCTGGCGGGTGCGTGGCAGGCACTTCGCACCCTGGGTCGCCGCTTTACGCTCGCGATCATCAGCGACACGGGCTTCGCCTCGGGGCGCGCACAGGATCGCCTCCTCGAGAAGGACGCCGCGCGCACGTTCTTCGCGGCCACGATCTACTCGATGGACATCGGCCACGCGAAGCCACGCGCGGAAATATTCCAGGCGGCTGTCGCCGAGCTGGGCGTTGCGCCCGGCGAGATCCTGCACATCGGTGACAACGAGCGCACCGACATTCGCGGCGCCCTGGCCGCTGGCTTTCGCGCGGTGCGGCTGGACGTCCTCCGCGACAGCGGGCCAAGTGAAGCAGAGTTCGTCGCGCGGTCGTTCGAGGAGTTGACGGCGTATCTAACGTCGGTGGGGCAGTCAGGTGTGCTGACCCCCGTGTAGGTCCTGCACTGGCAACAGACGGCAGATAGCGGTTAACTGACGGCGCTGCGGTTGCGGTGCCGAAGCCCAGGCTCGACCTGAGCCAACTACTACCGCAGAGCCATCGGTCGTCAGCTATCTGCCGTCAGTGTCGAGTGCGGAAAAGACACTCGGACGCGTGCTGCGGGCGTCGCTCTCGCCTGATTCGACTTGTGGCCGCGCATCGCGCACGGCGCTTGCGAGCAGCACGACGCCCACGCTCGTCGCCGCAACGAGCCCGATGCCCGCACGCAGGTTGAACGGTGTGGCCACGGCGCCGATGAGCGGAGGTCCCGCCAGCAGCCCGCTGTAGCCGCACACCGACACCGCCGCGATCGCTGCTCCGGGCACCTGTCCCGGACGTCGCGCCGCCGCGGACAGTACAATCGGGAACACCGAAGACAGCCCCGCACCAACGGCGCCGAAGCCCACCACCACCGCCCAGGGCGCGGTCACCAGGACCGCGGCAAGCATGCCGACCGCCGCCAGCGCACCGCCGCCGCGCACCACACGCTCCGCGCCAAATCGCGCATTCAGGGCATCGCCGACAGCTCGTCCGAATGCCATGGCAAGCGAGAACGACGCAAAGCCCGCCGCCGCCAGCCCCGGACCCGCACCCGAAACGTCGCGCAGATACACAGCGCTCCAGTTCATCATCGCGCCCTCGCCGAACAGCACGAAGAAGGCGAGAAGGCTCAGCGTCGCCAGGGCACGCGTCGGCAGCGCCAGGCGCGGGCTGTCAGAAACGGCATCGTCGCTGGCGGGCAGCATGCTGAAGGCAACCGCGCCCGCTATCGACGCGATCAGCAGGCCGGCACCGAGCAGGTGCGGACCTGGATCGACGTGCCGCGAAGCGATGCGACCGCCGATGACCGCACCCACCAGCCCACCGAAACTGTACAGCGCGTGAATGCGGGACATGATCGGGCGGCCATAGCTCTGCTGCACCGCGGCCGCCTGCGCATTCATCGCAACGTCCACCACGCCGTTCGCCATCCCGAGAAGGACGAGCGCCGCCATGAGCAACGCGAAGTTCGGCGCGTACGCCGGCAGCGTCAGCGCAGCACCGAACGCGAGCGCGCCGGCGCGCGTCACGGGCCTGCTGCC
>JALYVY010000274.1 GCA_030852985.1 Gemmatimonadota bacterium
GGCGGCACGAACGGGCGGAACAGCGCATCGTCCTCCGCCACCTTCTCTTCTCGCGCCCGCCGAGCGCGCGCGCTGCGCACATGATCGCTGAGGCGCCGAATCGCGACTTGATAGAGCCAACCGCGATGATTGGTGGGAACGCCGGCCACCGGCCATTGTTGTGACGCCGCGATCAGCGCCTCCTGAACCGCGTCCTCCGCATCGGCGAAGTCACCGTGCCGTCGCGCGACCACACCGAGCACCTGCGGAGCCAGTTCGCGCAGCAGGTGCAGGGTGTCCCGATCGGGCGAGCTCGCCGTCACACGTCGGTGGGCGGTGCGCTCATGACCTGCCTCACCTCGACGCTCATCTTCAGCGGCGCGCCGCCAGGCCCGGGTGCGTCCGACACTCTCGCTGCGAGCGCATAGGCGCGCTCGGCGCTGTCCACGTCCACGATCCAGAAACCAGCGAGGAACTCCTTAAACTCGGCGAACGGTCCGTCGGTAATGGGCGATGCGTCCTTCCCCGCGCGCACGAGCCGAGCGTCCTTCGGCGGTGCGAGACCCTCGGCGACGACGAACTCACCAGCTGCACGAAGCTCGGCGTTGAATCGGTGCATGAAGGCGATGTGGGCCTTGAAGTCCTCCGGCGCCCAATTGTTGATCTTGTAGTCGCCGTTTGCGGAGGGAGCATTCATCATCATCATGAAGCGCATGGCTGGATTCCTCGGGTTATGGCGCCTCACCGTGGACGCCTTCATGGAGAAGTCGGAACTGCGCCACGCAATTCGACACGCTGCCGCGAAAGCACGGTGTAAGGAACTAATATGCGTGTGGTCGTCTTTGGCTTCCACTGAACGAGCTGATCATGTCAACGGACACTCGGAGCACAGCGCAGTTTCCCGCGGAGACTTCGGGCGACGGCGCGTCTATGAGGACGTGAACAACGGTGTGTACCGCGCCGGCTTCTCGACGTCGCAAGTGAAGTACGAACAGGCCGTGTCCGCGCTGTTCGCTCGACTCGACTGGCTTGACGCACGCCTTGCGTCACAACGCTTTCTCGTGGGGACGCAGCTTACCGAGGCGGACATCCGCTTGTTTACCACGCTCGTTCGCTTTGATGCGGTCTACGTCGGCCACTTCAAGTGCAACGTCCGGCGCCTCGTCGATTACGAGCACCTGTGGCCGTACGCTCGCGACCTTTTCCAGCATGCAGGTTTCGGTGAGACGGTCAACTTCGACCACATCAAGCGCCACTACTACATGACGCACGACCACTTGAATCCTTCGCGCATCGTGCCGCTTGGTCCGGTCATCGACTGGACTGCGCCGCATGATCGGGCCCGCCTGGCGTAGTGGACGCGGCACCACCCATCATCGTGCGGGCAGCACGCGGCGAAGATCGTGCGGTCATCCGTGACCTTACGCTCGCCGCTTATGGTCAGTACGCAACGGTCATGGAGCCGTCGGCGTGGAGCGGCCTTCGGCAAGCGATCGAGGCGGCGCTCGCGGTGGACCACGGCGCTCAACAGCTCGTGGCGGAACGGAGCGGTGAGATAGTTGGCTCGGTGCTGCTCTTCCCACCCTCGGCCGACGCGTATGGGGACCTGGGACCGCGCGTTCGATGGCCAGAGATTCGAGCACTCGCTGTTGCGCCGAGCGCGCGTGGTCTGGGCGTCGCGCGATTGCTGGTGAACGAGTGCATCCGCCGCGCTCGCGAGGCGGGGGCGGATGCGATCGGCCTGCACACCTCACCGAGTATGCGCGACGCCATCCGTCTTTACGAGAAGTTCGGATTCGCGCGCGATCCGGCGCTTGACATCGATGTAGAGGGCTCCGAGCCGATTCAGGCATACCGGCGCGCACTCTAAGCGGCGGCCGAGGGATGCCCGACTAAACCAAATGATTGCGACTCTGGATTTTGGACGCTCCGCGCCCTTTCCGAAATCCAGGTCCGATCTCCGTATTTTTCCGTTGTTTCCGCCAACTGTCGTCGCCGTTCCGCAGTCTGCGCAGTTTCCGAGATGCGCTATCAGACTACCGATCCAGCCCTGGCATCACCCGCCCATCAAAGACGTGCACCGTCCGATCCGCATGCGTCTCGTATCGCGGATCATGCGTCACCATGCATATCGTCGCACCCTGGCTGTGCAGTGACTTCAGCAGGTCCATCACCGATTCCCCGTTTACCGAATCGAGATTCCCCGTCGGCTCATCGGCAAGAAGGATGAGCGGGTCGCCGGCCACGGCACGCGCCACCGCCACGCGTTGCTGCTGTCCTCCCGACAGCTGCGCCGGAAAGTGCCGCATCCGATGCGCCATCCCCACCCGCTCCAGCGCATCCCGCACTCGGCGACGTCGCTCCGTTTCACTCATGCGCCTGTACGTGAGCGGCAACTCCACGTTCTCGTAGACCGTGAGATCGCCCATCAGGTTGAACGCCTGAAACACGAATCCGATCTGCTTGTTGCGCACGCGCGCTCGCTCCGGGGCGCTCAGTTGTGCCACGGGCACGCCGGCGAGCGTGTAGTCGCCCGCGGATGGCGAATCGAGCAACCCGATGATCGAGAGCAGCGTCGTCTTCCCGCACCCCGATGGACCCGAGATCGCGAGGTATTCGCCCTGCTGCACCGTGAGCGCGACGTCGAACAGCGCGTGCGTTTCCACTTCATCGGTGAGGAACACCTTCGTCACGTTCGACAGCGTGATCAAGGGCTCGCGCACCATCGTCACTTCAGCCGCACCCGCGCATCGGTCAAAATCTGCGACATATCTGAAATGATGACACTGTCGCCGCGCGCCAGTCCCTTCAGCACGATGATGTCGTTCACCGATGCCTTCCCGACGCTCACGTTGATGCGAGTCGCCTCCCCGCTATTCGGCGTCACCCGGAAGAGTCGAATCACACCCTCGGCCGCACCATACGCGGGTCGCCCTACGTGCAGCACGTGCGCTAGTCGCTCGATCTGGATGGCGCCGTCTACTGTGAGATCGGCGCGCGCGCCCTTCGGCAGCGGACCTTCGAGCGATACCTCGATCGTGACTGTTCCGCCCCGTGCCGCGGGATCGATGCTGATGACGTGACCCGGTACCACGCCGTCGTGCGTGTCGACCGTCGTCGGCTGACCCACGGCAACGTCCTTGGCAAGATTCTCCGGCACGTGCAGCACGGCCTTCAACCGGTCCGACTTCGCCACGCGCGCCAACTCGATCCCCGAGTTGACCCACTGGCCAAGCTCGAGCTGCGGACTGCCAAGGGATTGGAGCTGACCCGACTCTCCCGCGTTGACGCGCATCGACGTCACCCGCGTCTGCTGCGCCTGCTGGATGCGCTTCAGCCCGTCGATCTGGTCCTGCGCGAGCCTCAGTTGCTCGGTCGCGGACGCCTTCGTCTGCTCTGTCCGTCGCTGCTCGAGCTGGTAGCGCATCGAGAGTTCCTGGGCACGCTCGTGCGCCCCCGCCATCTCATTTTTCGACGACAACTGCCGTCGGTCGAGCGAGTCGAGAACGCGCGCCGTGCGGTCCGCGTCGAGCTGCTGCGTCCGCAGTTGCGCCACCGCGCCCTGCTGCGTGATGCGCTCCTGCTGTTGGAAGCTCCGCATCTGCGCCAGTGAAGCGTACGCCTGCGTGATCTGCTGCTGCACCTGAAGCGCCGCGAGCTCGACGTCCGTGTTGCTGAGCTGCACGATCATCGTACCGGCGTCCACCTTCGCACCGGGCCTGAGCGGCAGCGCCTCCACGCGACCGCCAGTAGTCGCGACGATGATGCGAATGTGCTCGGGCACGAGGGTGCCGGGAGCGCGGACGTCGCGAATAACGTCGCCGACGGAGACGGTGTCGAAGGTCAGCAACGATCGGTCGAGGGTTGTCACGGCCGATTTCATTCGCGTCAGTGCAACGGTTCCACCGAGAAGCACGACGACAATGCCCCCCGCGATAAGGTACTTCCGTCGATTGGACGGCCGATCTCGCTCAATGTCCACGAGAACCCTCACCCCACTCGGCACTCTCCAACGAGACGCATCGTGCACAACGGTCATTCAGCACGCAGCACCTCCATCGGATCCAGCTTCGTGGCGTGGAACGCCGGCACGAATGCCGACAGCACCATCGCGCTGAAGAGCGCGACACACAGGAGCCCGAAGAGCAAGGCATTCGCAAGGTCGACGTCGCCAAGGAATGAGCCGAGCCAGCCGATGGTCTCTTTCGTCATGTAGAGACCGATGGCGACCCCCGCGAGCACCAGCACGTTGCCTTCGCGGATCAGCGCGCGCACGATGTTGCGCGGCGTCGCACCGAGCGCGATGCGCACGGCAACCTCTCGCTTGCGATCGGATACCGATTGCGCAACGATGCCGTAGACACCAAGCGCCGAGAGGCCAAGCGCGAGCACACCAAACGTGGTGAAGAGGCCGGCGATGAACTGCAGCACGGCGGCACGCTCCGGAATGTTCTGGGCGTCGTCGAACGACTGCACGAAGGGCGCACGCTGCGATACGATGCCGCCCATCGTGTGCCGGATGAGGGAGGCGACCCGCAGCGGATCCTTCTTTGCGCGGACATAGAGGGTCAACCCTCGTGCGTATCGGTAGGGCGTGATGGTGTCTCCGAGGACCATGAGGCGGTACACGTCATTCACGCGTAGCGTATCTCTGATCCGCCCCTCCTGCCGCGCATCTTCGCTGAGGCTGTCTCCGACGATGCCAACCACCTTGATCCACGGCGCATCGAAGTGTGCTTCACTCAGCTTCATCGAGCGCCCGATCGGCGCGGAGCGAGGCCAGAGGAACCACCCCGAGCCACGGTCCATCACGATGAGCGGTTCTGTCTGGGCACCTTCCACGAAGTCCTTTCCGCGCTCGATGGGCAGGCCCATCGTGCGGAAGTAGGACGGCGACACGACTCGATAGCTCAGCCCCGCATTCCGGAATTCGCGGATGCCACCGTCGTTGTCGTCCACGGTGACTGAATTGTTGTGAAAGCCCCGCCGCAGCTCCACGGCGGCGTCGGCAACGCCCGGTATTGCTCTAGCGCGACTCATCAGCGTACCCGCCAATTCCGCGATGGCAATGCGCCCGGAGTCCGGACTCGGCAACTGAAATTCCGCCAGCACGATCGGCCGCGTATCGAAACCGAACTGTTCACGCATGCGATGCTCTGGGCTGCTCATGCGCATCGCGGAGCGCGACAGCAGCACCGCGGCACACACCAGCGGCAGGGTGAGCGCGATCTGCGTGATCACCAATGCGCCGTAGGTGCGGCTATTCGTGCGGTGCGCGCCGGTTCCGGCGCGGCTCTTCAGCAGCGAGTTGATGTCGACGCGTGAGACATGAATTGCGGGCACGAGCCCGACAACGAGCAGGCTGGCCGCGGCGGTGATTGCCGCGAACACGACCATGCGCCAGCTCGTCTGCGGCTCAACGACATATGCGCCGACGTTCGGTGGAATGGTGGCATGGAGCACCGCGTTGCCGGCAATCGCCAGGAGCACCGCGAGAACCAGTGCTCCCGCCGCGAGCACCGCGCTCTCGATCATCAGTTGCACGACGATCTGCCGACGAGAGGCGCCGAGCGCCGAGCGGAGCGCAAGCTCGCTCGCTCGTCCGATGCCGCGTGCAAGCTGGAGATTCGCCAGGTTGGTGCACGCCACCAGCAGGACCGCGATCCCCGCACCGATGAGCGCGTAGTGAAATCGCTGCGCCTCGAATTGGCGGCTGATCGGCTTG
>JALYVY010000102.1 GCA_030852985.1 Gemmatimonadota bacterium
CTCCCTATCCTCCTATCCTCCTATCCTCCTATCCTCCTCCAGGTCAGTGCGTCAGCGCATACAGCATGTAGTTGACGCCGAGCTTGTACGCCTCGTTGTCCTCGGCAACAATGCTCATTCCGGTGCCGGAAAATTCCCAGAAGTCCGACACGTCCGTGCTGAAGTTGATCATCGCGATCATGCGCTTCTTCGGATCGTTGTCCTCGAAGACCGCCTTCAGGACGGGAGCGCCCGCGTCGTACTTCTGCGGGATAATGCTGAATGAGTTGATCTCGAAGAACGAATGGAAGATGGGATGCGTCGGCTGAAGGTCGTAGAAGCGCACGTTGGGCAGCACGCGCTTCATCTGCGCCTCGAAGTTCGCCCATCCAGGGTTGCCCCGACCATCCCGGAAGTCGTCGAAGATGACGAAGCCGCCCTTCGTCAGGTAGTTGCGGAGGCCCTGGGCCTCCTTGTCGGTCAAGGTCCAGTAGCCTGCCTCGGTCATGAAGGCGACCGGGAATTTCATCAGTTGAGGGTCGTCGAGCGCCAGCACGTTGCTGGCATCCTGATGAAGCTTTACCTCCGTCACCGCGCCGATGATGCGCATCAGGTTGTTCTCGGCCTTTGGGTACCCATGCGCCCAGGCCGGCAGGCCGAAGTAGTAGAACCCGCCAGGAGCGGTGGTGTATTTCAGTCGGGCGAAAGTGAAGCGTCCGTCGTACGGGATATTGTGCTCCGTCGGCGGGGGCGGGGACGGCCGGAACATGCGCTGCGCGCTAGTGGGCATAGAGAGGCAAGCCAGGGCCGCCCCGACCTTCACAGCGCGCCACCGGAAATTCTGGACTCGGCGCATTCTCATTCCTCGACTCGGGTTCACGTATGAATACACCGCGTTCCGCCGCTGCGCAGGGCGACTGACGACTTCCCGAACATCTCCCGAATCGATTAGCTTTCGACTCATGGCACCTCGCGCGAACTTCATCCTCCAGGCTCCCTTCGAGCCCGCGGGCGATCAGCCCAAGGCGATTGCCGAATTGATGGCGGGGCTCAACCGGGACGACCGCTTCCAGACGCTGCTTGGCGTGACGGGTTCCGGGAAGACGATGACGATGGCGAACGTCATCGCGCAGTACGGGAAGCCCACGCTGGTGATGAGCCACAACAAGACGCTCGCCGCACAGCTCTATGGGGAGATCAAGAGCTTCTTTCCCCAGAATGCGGTCGAGTACTTCATCTCCTACTACGACTACTACCAGCCCGAGGCGTACGTCCCGACGACTGACACGTACATCGAGAAGGACGCCTCGATCAACGAAGACATCGATCGCCTCAGGCTGCGCGCGACCTCGTCGCTCATGGAGCGGAGCGATGTCATCATCGTCGCGACGGTAAGCGCGATCTACGGGTTGGGAGACCCCGTATCGTACCGGGAGCAGATGGTGACGATCACCACCGGCCAGAAGGTGAATCGCGACGACCTGCTGCGATCGCTGGTGCGCATCCAGTACAACCGGAATGACGTTGCCTTCGAGCGCGGCACGTTTCGCGTGCGGGGCGACACCGTGGAAATCTTCCCGGCATATGAGGAGCAGGGCGTGCGGGTGGAACTGTGGGGCGACGAGGTCGAGCGCATCTCGAAGATCAACGTGCTTTCCGGCGAGACCATCGCGGTGCTCGAGCGTGCGGCGATCTACCCCGCGAAGCACTTCGTCACCCAGCGTCCAACGCTCGAGCGCGCGGTGCGTGTGATCCGCGAGGAGCTCAACGAGCGACTCACCGAGATGCGCAACAACGGTCGTCTCCTCGAGGCGCAACGCCTCGAGAGCCGGACGAACTTCGACATCGAGATGATGCTCGAGATCGGGACGTGCGCCGGTATCGAGAACTACTCGCGGCACCTGTCCGGCCGCGTGGCGGGCGAGCGACCGGCGTGTCTCTTCGACTACTTCCCCGAGGATTTTCTTGTCGTCGTGGACGAGTCCCACGTGTCGTTGCCGCAGATCGGCGGCATGTTCAACGGGGACCGGGCGCGCAAGCTGACGTTGGTGGACTACGGCTTCCGGCTCCCCAGTGCGCTCGACAACCGCCCGCTGATGTTCGACGAGTTTCTCTCGCTCACGCCGCGTGCCGTGTTTGTCACTGCCACCCCGGGCGAACTCGAGCTGCGCTTGTCCGAAGGCGTGGTGGTGGAGCAGATCATCCGACCCACGGGCCTGATCGATCCGGAAATCGAGATCCGTTCTGTGCGCGGCCAGGTCGACGACCTGCTCGGCGAGATTCGTGCGCGGGTGAAGGTGGGTGAGCGCGTGCTCGTGACGACGCTGACGAAGCGCATGTCGGAGGATCTCGCCGACTACCTGCAGCAGGTGGGTGTGCGCGTTCGCTACATGCACTCGGATATCGACGCCATCGAGCGCATGGAAATCGTCCGCGGGCTACGCCTCGGGGACTTCGATGTGCTGATCGGCATCAATCTCCTCCGGGAGGGATTGGACATGCCGGAGGTGTCGCTCGTCGCCATTCTCGATGCCGACCAGGAGGGATTCCTGCGCTCGGACCGATCGCTCATCCAGACGGTGGGGCGCGCGGCCCGGCACCTGAACGGCAAGGCGATCTTCTACGCCGACAAGATCACCGGTTCCATGCAGCGCTGCATCGACGAAACCGCGCGGCGACGTGAGATTCAGCGTGCCCACAATCTCGAGCACGGCATCACGCCGACGTCCGTGTCGAAGAGCGTGGCCGACGTCCGCTTCGTTACGCGCGTCGCAGACGCGCGCATGGAACGCGATGAGGAGAAGCCGAAGCGCGGGAAGCGGGTCGCCGAGGTGGCGGCGCCGAGTTATGAGCACGTAGAGCCTGAGACGTTGGTGAAGATGCTGGAGGACCAGATGCGCGAGGCGGCGGTGGCGCTGGACTTCGAGGCTGCGGCTCGCTTGCGCGACCAGCTCTTCGAGGTGAAGGCACGAATGGGAGGCAACGTCTTACGCGGAAAGGTCGCTGCGGACGGCAGGACGGCGCGGTGATGGAGAGCGACGCGCATGCCCACCCGCCCCTCGTGCCGCCACTCGCGGACCACGGCGCGCTCGCGATGAACGAGGAACAGCTTCGGGATTGGGGACGAAAATTTGGCAGGGCGGCACGCGCGCCGCTGGTAATCACTCTTTCCGGCGAGCTGGGGGCGGGAAAGACGACGCTCGTCCAGGCAATCTGTGAGGGCTATGGCGTTACCACTGAGGTGACCAGCCCCACGTTCGCGCTCGTCCACGAATATTCGGCGCCGAGTTCCACGGTCCAGCATCTCGACCTCTATCGGCTCGACAATCCGGCTCAACTTGATGCGCTTGGGTGGGACGAGATGGTGTTCGGGCAGGACCTGGTCCTCATCGAGTGGCCGGAGCGCGCTGGTGACCGACTCCCCCCCGGACATGCAACCCTTTCGCTCCAACACCTGCCCGGTGATCCGGATCGTCGATTGCTCTATGCGGGCTGGCGTAAATGATCAGCCTAGTGCTCGAGGCTTCAACGTACGCGGGAAGTGCGGCTCTCCTCCACGGGTCGACGCTCCTTGCTTCGCGATCAGTGGCGATGCGGGGAAAGGACCACGAAGCCCTGATGGATGCTGTGGGCGCGCTGCTTCGCGAGTGCGGGCTGTCCCCGGCGGTCATCGGTCGGGTCGTTTGCGGTGCCGGTCCGGGGAGCTTTACCTCGCTCCGGATCGCAGCAGCTGTCGCGAAAGGCATCTCGGAGGCCACCGGCGCGATCCTCGTGCCGGTTTCTTCGCTTGCGCTGCTGGTGGCCTCGGGTGACCTGCGAACGTCTGGCCGCTACCTCGCCGTCATGGACGCAATGCGTGGCGAAAGCTACGCCCAGGAATTCGTGGTGAACAAACGCGGTGAAGTCAGTCCGAGCGGCCAGTTGAGCGTGGTCACAACGGAACAGGTCGACCGGATTGCCGAAGCGCGCCGACTGATCGTCGTCGGTCCGACGCGGCAGGAACCGAACGCGCTGACTCCAGAAGCCGGCGCAGCGTCAAATATCACAAAGATGATCGACGAGACTCCCGCCGCCGATCTGGCAGCTTGGGAGCCGCTTTATGGCCGTCTTGCCGAGGCGCAGGTGAAGTGGGAGGCGCTGCATGGTCGCGCGCTCGAATTGGCGTGACGCACGTGTCGCTGGTAACTCGCCGAGCATGCGCGGCGGACATCGATGCTGTAGTGCGAATCGAACGTGCGTCGTTCGTCGACCCTTGGAGTCACGCCTCCTTCGAGGCCGCGTTGGACGTGCAACGGATGCGCTTTCTCGTCGCGGATGATACAGACGATGTTGCAGTGCCTGGATCGGCGGATGCGGCCACTCGCGTGGTCGGTTACGTCGTTGCCCTGCTGCTGGTTGATGAGGGCGAGATTGCGAACATTGCGGTGGTGCCGCGGGTGCGCGGGCAGGGGGTCGGGGGCCGGTTGTTGGATCAGGTGAGTGCGGACGCCGCGGACATGGGGGTGCAGTCGCTCTACCTGGAGGTGCGCGAATCGAACGTCGCGGCGCGGGCGTTGTATGATTCGCGGTCCTTTACGCAGGTGGGGCGTCGCCGAGGGTATTATCGGCATCCTGTGGAGGATGCGCTGGTTCTTCGGCGTGATCTCGGTACGACGTGAAGTAAAGTGTTACATCAGGTGTGCTGCGTAAGTGCCTATTTGGTAGGCGATTTGAGCGAGATGCGGGATTTTGGTTGGACGTGAAATGGCACGATGCCAAACGCCAGGACTTACTACTTTAGGTTGTGGGCGAGTCACACGACATCTTGCCCAGGGAGGAGTGTATGAGCCGGAGCTTGAACAAGGTCACGCTGATTGGAAACCTCGGGAACGATCCCGAGGTGCGGTCCACCACCGGTGGGAATCGCGTCGCGACATTTTCACTGGCGACCAGCCGGTCGTGGAATGACGCGGCCGGTGCGAAGCAGGAAAAGACGGAATGGCACCGCTGCGTCGTGTGGAACACGAAGAATTCCCAGCTTGCCGACATCGTCGAGAAGTATGTAAAGAAGGGCGACAAGATCTACGTCGAAGGGCGGATCGAGTACCGCCAATGGCAGGACAAGGAGAACCAGACGCGCTACTCCACGGAGATCAACGTACGAGAGTTGCTCATGCTTGGGGGTGCGCCAGGCGGAGCGCGCGGCGGGAGCGACTTTGATGGGGAGGCTTCGAACGGGGGGCGGCCGCGCTCGACGGCGCCGGCGAAGGCCAAGACGGGGGCCGGTGGTGACGACTTCGAGGACTTTCCAGGGGCGCTTGCCGATGAAGACGACGACCTGCCATTCTGATTCGCTGATGTGGAAAACAGGCGTTCGCGCGCAATAAGCCTGGTCACAACGCGCGAGCTCCCGTTGCTCTGATAGCTGTGCCTCCGGCCGCTCCGTTGCTATTATCGCGGAGCGGCCGTTTCTCATCCGGGAAACGATCGTCCTGTGTTCAGTTCCGCCGCTGACGGCGACCACTCTGACATTCTCCCCATGCGCCACGTTGGCGCAGCAGCCCTCGAGCGCGTGCAAATTCCTCGTTTCGGCTGGTCGATTCCCGCGGCCGCTCTTGTTGCCCTCGTGTCGGCGACCCCGGCACGTGCGCAGGACGTACCCGTAGATGCATCCGCGACGCATACCGTCAAGCGCGGCGACACCCTGTGGGACCTCGCACAGACCTATCTCGGCGACGCCTATCTGTGGCCGACGATCTATCGGTTGAACACGGATCAGATCGAGGATCCGCATTGGATCTATCCTCAGGAGGTCCTCCGCCTCCCAGGTTCGGCACCCATGACCGCGCAGGCGGAACCGGTGCAGCAAGTCATCCGGGCGGGTCCGAGCGTCTTTCGTCGGGAGGTCGTCAGACGGGGAGCTGGGTCGCTCGCGGAGCCCATTGCACCGGCGCGTGTGCCCATCGGCGACGTGCTTCGCGCAAGCTACGTGACGGCCGAACAGGGCCCCCGCTCGCCAGGAAAGCTCCTTTTTTCGGCGGACATTCCGGGAATCGCCAAGGACCACAATTCTTCGAATTTCCAGCTGTACGACAAGGTGTTGATGGATCCGCCACCCGGGAGCATCGCCGGTGAGTCGGAGAAGTTCATCAGTTATCAGCTGGGCCAGACCATCGAAGGGTTCGGTACGATTGTCATCCCGACGGCGTTGCTCCAGGTGGTGCGAGCGCCGCGTAACGGGGAGGCTGCGATCGTCGAGGTACTCGAGGTGTACGGGTCGGTGAATGGCGATGCACCCGTGATTCCGCTCGATACGGTCGGGGCGGGTGCGAGCGGCACCCCGTCACTCGTCACGGATGGGCGGGTGACGACGATCCGCGCTATCCATCGTGAAGCCGTGCTGCCCTCGCTTGACTATGACGTGATCTTCGAGTTGGCATCGCGTGATGGCATCAAGGTTGGCGACGAGGTGGAGATTTTCCGGCCGCGCATAGAGTCGATCCCCTACGAACGCCCGGCGATCCCGGAAGTGCGCATCGCTACGGGACGCGTGGTGCGAGTGACCCCGTACGGGAGCACGGCGCGCATCACGTCGCTACAGCAGCCTGCGATCAAGGTTGGCGAGAGCGTCCGTCTCACCGCGCGCATGCCCTGAACCGAGGTCGTGGGAATGACGTAAGCCGTGTTCGCGCACTAGATTGCGCGAACGACATGACTGCGATCGCCCACTTCATCGCCATCAGCTGTTACATCGGCGCCGCGGCTCTCGCCGCGACGCCGTTTGCGCGTCCGGTGGGTGCACCGGTGCGCGGTGTCATTGCGATCCTCTGCGTGGGTGTGCTCGCGCACGCGGCAGCGCTGCTGGCGTATGTGCAGCGGGTGGGCCAGCTGCCCCTTACAGGGCTTGGACCATCGTTGTCCTTCGCCGGACTCGTGCTCGCGGTGACGCTGCTGATCGTCGAGAGCATCGCGAAGGACGTGAGCCTGACGCTCGTGGCCGCGCCACTTGCGGCGATTCCGACGATTTGCGCCAACCTCATCGGCCTCGTACCGGGTGTGGAGCCCGCGGGAGCGCGCGGCGCTTGGCTATTCGCGCACATCGCCTTGAGCTTCATCGGAATCGCGGCGTTTGCGACCGCGGCGGCGGCGGGATGCATGTACCTGGTGGAGCGGCGCGAGCTCAAGTCCAGGCAGTTCGGCGCGATTTTCCGGTTCTTCCCCCCGCTGGCCACGCTCGACCGTGTCAATCACGTGGCGGCGATTGCGGGCTGGCTGGTGCTGACGCTGGGCGTGGTGCTGGCGACGACGTACGCGCTGACGTACCACGAGCTGAATGCGCCGAAGATCGTTTGGGCGATGGGCGCCTGGCTCGCGATCACGGGCATCGCCTTGGGGCGATCAATCGGAGGGTGGCAGGCACGACGGGCGGCGATCTATTCGAGCGTCAGCTTCACCGCCATCGTTGTGCTCTACGTGGCATTTCGAATCTCCGAGACGAACGGCGGAGGACGCTTCCTGTGAGCACGCTCCCGATACTCGTCGAGGGATCGGGGCTGCGTGTGCTCGTCGTGGGCGGTGGCAACGTCGCCACGCGCAAGGCTCGGCAGTTTGCGCAGGCGGGCGCGGTCGTCCGGATTGTCGCTCCCGCGCTCGATGCCGCACTGGAGGAGGTCGTCCGGGAGTTCGCGATACTGGTTGATCGCCGCCCATACGCCACCGGGGACATCGGTGACGCGCAACTCGTTATCTGCGCCGCGGACGACCGGATGGCGAATACGACTGTGGCGCGGGACGCGCTGGCGGACAACCGGCTGCTGAACGCCGCGGACCATTCGAGTGACGGCAACTTCGCGATGATGGCAACGCATCATCGCGGACCCCTCACGATCGGCATCAGCGCGGGCGGAGTTCCCGCAGCGGCGATTCGGATTCGCAACGCGATCGCCGAACGGTTCGATGCGCGGTACGGTGACGCGCTCAGCGCATTGGGTGCCCTCCGCAAGCGAACCATCGCCAGCGGAAATGCGGAGCTGTGGCGCGCCCGTTCGCCCGCACTCATCGACGAGGACTTCTGTGACGCGGTGGAGGGCGGGGACATTTCCCAGCGCATTGCCGAATGGCCGTGATCGTCGTGGGCGTGAGTCACCAGGGCGCACCGCTCGATGTGCGCGAGCGCTTGGTCTTTTCTCCACGCGAGGTGGTCGGCACGCTGGACGCGTTGCGAGGAATTGCGGGCGCGCGTGAAGGCGTCCTCCTGTCGACCTGTAATCGGACGGAGCTCTACCTGGTGGAGGGGGAGCAAGAAGCCTCCGGGGCCGTGTGGGAATTATTCTCCCAACGACTTCGGGCCGACGCGTCGGCGTATGGGTACGTTCGTCGCGATCGTGAAGCGGCGGCACACCTGTTCCGCGTCGCTTCCGGGATGGAATCGATGGTCGTTGGTGAGGCGCAGATCCATGGGCAGGTGCGCGACGCGTGGGAGCGCAGTCGGCCCGTCTCGGGCGCGGTGCTGAACCGGCTGTTCCAGAGCGCGCTGCTCACCGGAGGTCGCGTGCGGAGCGAAACGCGCCTCGGGCACGGCGCGATGAGCGTCAGCTCTGCGGCCGTGCAGCTTGCGAAGAAGATCTTCGGCGCCCTCAAGGGTCGTCGGGCGATGGTGCTTGGCGCGGGCGAGATGGCGGAGCTGGCGCTTCAGTCGCTGCGACTCGAAGGAGTGGAAGCCTCGGTGGTTGCGAACCGGACCCATGATCGCGCGGTGGCGCTGGCCGCCCAGTATGGCGCAACCGCGGTGCATTACGATGAGGCGTGGGCCGCGCTTGGTGACGTCGACCTGTTGCTCTGCTCCACGGCATCGCCGCGGCCGGTGGTGAACGTGGCCAACGTCCGCGATGCGGTGACGAAGCGCGGCGACCGGCCGCTGTGCATCCTCGACATCGCACTGCCGCGCGACGTGGAGCCGGACGTCGGCAAGCTGGACAACGTGTATCTCTACGACCTCGATGACCTTCAGGCGGTGGTGAGCGCGAGCCTGGAGCGACGGCGCAGCGAGCTTCCGGCTGCCGAGGCATTGATTGGCGAAGAGGTCGAGCGCTTCTGGCAGTGGGTGGCCGGACTCTCCGCGGTGCCCGTGCTGACGCAACTGCGGTTGGAGGTCAACCGGGTGCGTGAGCGCGAGCTCGACGCCGCGCTGCACCGGCTCGAGGACCTGACCCCCGGACAACGCGCCATTGTCGAGCAGTTTGCCCAGTCGTTGACGAACAAGTTTCTCCACGAACCCTCGATTCGTTTGCGCGCGGCCGCGGCGAACGGCCGCGGGCTCGGGGTTGTCGATGCTGCACGCTACCTCTTTGGCCTCGACGAACAGGGTGCGCTCGTGCACTCGCCTGACGCCGATGCCGAACCCTCCCCTCAAACCACGGACCCGAAACAATGAAGAAGGTGCTCATCACTGGTGGAGCAGGATTCATCGGCTCACATGTCGCTGATCGCTTTCTGGCGGAGGGATGGGAAGTTCACGTCATCGATAACCTGTACAACGGCCGTCGACAGAACGTGCCGGACGGGGCGGCGTTTCACGAGCTCGACATCCGGGATGCAGCGGCAGCGGACCTCGTGCGCACGCTCACGCCCGATGTCCTTGTGCATCTCGCCGCGCAGATGGACGTCCGCAAGAGCGTCGCGGACCCGTCCTTTGATGCGCAGGTCAATGTGCTGGGCTCCATCAACCTGCTGGAGGCCGTCCGGCAGCACTCGCCATCGACGCGCGTGGTGTTCTCCTCCACCGGCGGCGCCGTGTACGGCGACTTTACCGAGCCGCCGAACATCGAGACTTTCAGCAAGAATCCGGAATCGCCCTACGCGATCTCCAAGCTCGCGGTGGAGAACTACCTGGCGTACTACGGTCGAGTGCACGGAATGGAATACGCGGTGATGCGTTTCGCGAACGTGTATGGTCCGCGGCAGGACCCGCATGGAGAGGCCGGCGTCGTCGCGATCTTCTGCGGAAGGATTCTCGACGGCCAGGCCATGACGGTGTTCGGCGATGGTTTGCAGACGCGTGACTACGTGTATGTCGGCGACGTGGTCGACGCCACGTTTCGCGGCGCGACGGAGCCGCTGCCGAAGACCGAACTGCTGGACACGCGCGCCTACAACGTGGGGACTGGCGTGCCGACGGACGTACTGCGGCTGGCCACGGTGCTGATGACCGCGGCGGGTACGACGACGGCGGTGGAGCACGCGCCCGAGCGTCCGGGTGAGCAGCGGACGTCATATCTCGATGTGAGCAAGGCGGGCGCGCAGCTTGGTTGGCGTCCGGCGGTGTCGCTCGAGGAGGGGTTGTCGCGCAGCTTCGAGTGGTTCAAGGCACGCCGGTCGACCGCCGCGCCTGCCTTCGCGGAGCGTGCATGATTGCACTGCTCCAGGTGGGCACGGCCGTCCCGACGACGGCCCGTGATCTTGTCCTGAGTGCGGGGACGGAGACCCACGTCGTCCTCGCTATTCTCGTCGTGCTGTCGTTCGTGAGCTGGGCAATCATGATTGGCGTGGGGCGAGAGCTGTCGAAATCGCTGCGGCTGGCGACGGCGTTCGCGCGGGAGGTCGAACGCGGGGCGCGGCTCGCCGCCGCGGGTGAGGCGGCGAAGCACACGTCGCCGAATGCGGCGCAGCGCGTGCTCGTGCGCGCACTGCAATTCGTGGGCGACCTCAATCCCGCTCGCGCGACGTCGGCGTACTCGGAGGCGCCCATCGTTCCGCTGTCACCCACGGCGGCCGCGTCGCAGGTGGAGACGCTGCGCCTCGTGCTCGATGCGGAAGCGCTGTCGGAGCGCGACCGGCTGGGCCGGTTCCTCCCGTGGCTGGCAACCATCGGATCGGCGAGTCCCCTCATCGGACTGCTCGGCACCGTCCTCGGCATCATCACCTCGTTCCTTGGCATCGCGACGCGAGGCTCCGGCAATCTCGCCGCCGTGGCTCCGGGCGTGGCGGCCGCCTTGATTGCGACCGCCGCGGCCCTCGCCGTCGCCATCCCGGCCACGTTCGGGTACAACATTCTCGCGAACCGGCTGAACCGGCTCGACAACCTCCTCGAAGGTTTTGGAACGACCGTGATCGCGATGCTCGTGCGCGAAGGACGCGTGTAGGTGACGCGCCGTCGGCGTGAGCTGCCACTCAACAGCGAGATCAACGTCGTGAGCCTGATCGACGTGATGCTGCTGTTGCTCGTCATCTTCATGATCACGGCGCCCATGATGCAGGGCGGGGTGGACGTCGCACTTCCGAAGGCCGACGCCAAGCCCCTCGATCCGAAGAGCGGCATGGTCGTCACGATCGACCGCGCCGGTGCCGTGTACGTCGACGAGACGCGCATGACACTCGCTGAATTTCGTGCGGCATTCCGCTCGCTGGCGTCGAAGCGCACGAGTGACGGCGTCTACCTCCGCGGCGATGCGAGCGTCCCGTATGGTGTCGTGACGCAGGTGATCGCGATCATGCGCGCTGCCGGCGTGAGCGATGTTGGCCTCATGACGGATCCCCAGACCGGGCCATGACTGCCGTCGCCGCGGGTGACGGGTTTTCGTTGCGGCTGCCACTGGCGATGTCGGTGCTCCTGCACGTTGCCGCGGCGGCGGCGCTGGTGTTCGTTCGCGGCACGCCGCGGGCGCCGAGCGCGCCGATCTATCGAGTGAGCCTGATCGCCGCACCGCCGGGAGAACGAGCGATTGGTGTCGTGCAGCCCAATCCGCCTGCCGAAACGCCGCCGGCATCCGCCGCAACTTCTCCCGCACCGCCCCCGCGCGCTCGCGAAACGCCCGCACCAGAGAAGATGACCCTGCCGGTGAAGGCACCAGCGTCGCGGGTGCTGAAAACGGCTACGCCCAACGCCTCGAAGACCGCCACTCCGGCGGCGGCGAAGTCGGCGTCGTCCAGCCCGGCCAAGAAGGCGCCGGCACCCGTGGCCGGCGGCGGACCTGTGGGTGGTCGTGGCGCCGACGTCGCGAATGTGAAGGCCGATGGGATCGCTTTTCCGTATCCCGTGTACTTGGCGAATATCGTTCGCCAGATCGCCCTCAATTTCAAGCCGTCGGCCCGCGGCGCGCTCACTGCTGAAGTGTCCTTCATGATTCGTCGAGATGGAACGGTTGCGGGCGCCCGCCTGACCAGGCGGTCGTCCGTGTATTCGTTCGACCAGGATGCGCTTGCTGCCATCGAGCTCGCGTCCCGAGCGTTCGGGCCGTTGCCCGATGGGTTCTCCGACGACGTGCTCCCTGTGGTATTCAGCTTCGATCCTCACCTGATACACTAATGTCGCTCGCTTCCGTCCGTCGCGCGCTGATCGCAGCGCTGATCCTGTCCTCGTCCGCCGGAGCGCAGGACACCACGCGCGGTGTGCGCATCGGCCTCACGTACACGACAGGGACGAAACCCGGCGTCATCGTGCTGCCGGCGAAGGGCGTCGGCGCAGATTCGATCCGTGCCATCGTGCAGCGCGATCTCGACTTCGGCGATCGCGTGGAAGTGATCGCGCTCGATGGGGCGCTGCTGGGTGATGCGACGCGCGCCGCGAGCCCGAGCTGGCCCGTGCTCGCGCGCCTGGGTGCCGTGGTGGCCATTCAGATCACGCCGACGTCGACGGGATTTCACGTTGCAGTCTATGACGTCGCCAAGCAAACCACCGCACTCGTGCGCGACTACGCCGCGCCGCCGATGGCGCGCATGAGGGAGTGGCGGTCGGTCGCGCACTGGGTTTCGGACGACCTCGAGGAATCGCTGACCGGCACGAAGGGCATTGCCCGCACGCGCGTGCTGTTTACGCGGGGCAATCGGTTGTGGTCCGTCGACAGCGACGGCGAAGGGCTCGCGCCGCTGGCCGACGGCGGATCGCCGCTCTCGGGTGCCTGGAGCCCGGATGGCGCGTTGGTCGCGTTCAACACCCTGGCCCCCGCGCAAGTGATCGTGAAGGACCTTGCCAATAATCAGGCGCGTGTCATCGCGTCCGGCCCGGGTGTGTTCATCTCGCCCGTGTTCAGCCGCGATGGAGCGAGCGTCGTTTATGGCCACGGCGTCGATGACGGGATCGATATATTTATCGCGCCGACGTCGGGTGGCGGTGGGCATCGTCTCTCGGTCGGCCGTGGCAGTGACAACGTTTCACCTACCTTCAGCCCCGACGGACGCCGTATCGCGTTCATGTCGGCGCGCGCTGGGCACCCCGAGATCTATACGATGGATGCGGATGGAACGAACGTCGAGTTGCTCACGCCCCCCGAGTTTGGCGAGCGGTCACACCGCGCGTCGCCGGACTGGTCACCGGACGGCCGATCGGTCGCGTTCCATTCAATGATTGGGAGCCGCTTCCAGATCATGACCATCAGCCTGCGCGATCGTGGACTCAAGCAACTCACGAGCGACGGGCGCAACGAGGATCCCTCGTGGGCGCCCGACGGACGTCATATCACGTTCTCATCGAATCGCACGGGCGTGAAGCAGTTGTGGGTGATCGATGTTGAAACAGGCCGTTCACGCCAGCTCACCCACGGCTCGAGTGACGCACGCAATGCCGCCTGGTCGCCTCGGCTGTCGTATTGAAGGCATCCACCGAGTCACCGCTGGCCACCCCCCTCTCCCCGGAGCCCCGCATGACCCGCCGCACTCTTGGTATTTCGCTCGTCATCAGTGCCGCCGCGTTGACGGCCTGCCGTCGCACCCCCGCCACGACGCCAACGCCGGCTTCCGTGGGCGCCGTGACTGAATCGACGGGCCCGACGGCTGCCGAAGTCCTCGCGGGCCGGCGCGCGGACTCCATCGCGGCTGCCAACCGTGCCGCCGCCGCGAACGCGAACTCGGCGGACGCGGAGCGCGCGGCGGCCACTCTGAAAAACATGTTACAGCAGCCCGTATACTTCGACTACGACAAGGACCAGATCCGCGACGACGCGCGCGTCATTCTCGATGCGAAGGCCGCGATCCTCGCTGCGAACCCGTCGGTGACGTACGTGATCGTGGGACACACCGACGAGCAGGGCACCGCCGAGTACAATCTGGCGCTCGGCCAGCGCCGCGCGGCGCAGGTGAAGCGGTATCTCGTAAGCAAGGGTGTCGACGAAGGGCGCTTTGCCACACAGAGCCTGGGTGACTCCCAGCCGGCTGCCCGCGGGACGGATGAAGCGTCGTACCAGCTGAATCGCCGCGCTGAGTTCCAGAGCAGTAACATGCCGGGCGCGCTGGTGCGTCCGCGCTCGTGATGCGCGCGCACCATCTTGCGCCCGTGCTCGTGCTCGGGCTCGCAGGGTGCTTCGCCTCCAAGGGCGACGTCGCCTTGCTCCAGAACCAGCTCAATACGATGAGCCAGGTCTCCAGCAGCAACGCCGAAGTGCAGCGCGTGCAGGTCGATCGTGCCGTCGCGCAGATTCTTGCGCAGCTGGCGCGGAATAACGACTCGCTACGGATCGTCTCGGCTCGGCTGCTGAAGCTGCAGGGTGACGTCCAGAACGATCATTACGAGATGGGCCGCCAGATCCTGCAGTTGCAGGAGCTCAGCGGCCAGGGGCAGCGCCGCATCCAGGAATTGCGCGCGTCGCTCGAGGAGCGTAACGCGCAGGCAGGCGGTGTTCCGGCGGGCACGGATACCACGCGTGCCGCGGGCGCTCCTGGACCGGCCCAGCTTTTCCAGGGATCCCTCGATCAACTGCGGCGCGGAGCAACCAGTGTCGCCCGGAACGGGTTCCTGGATTTGTTGCGGTTGTATCCGACGACGGAGGATGCGCCCGAGGCCATGGTCTACATTGCAGAGACGTACGCGGCGGAACGGAACCAGGTGGCGGCGGACTCGGTATACGGACTCGTCATTCAGCGGTACCCGAAGTCGCTCAAGGCGGCGACGGCGATGTATAAGCGCGCGCTCTCGCTGAAGGCAGCGGGACAGACGGCCGCCGCTCGGGCGGCATTCGACCGGATCGTCAAGGCGTATCCAGGCTCGGATGAGGCAGCGCTGGCGAAAGAGCAACTTCGAACCATTCGGTAGGTGGCAGTGGAGCAGACGACGACGGTGAAGAACGCGGCCGAGATGCCGTTCCTCGACCATCTCGAGGAGTTGCGGTGGCGGATCATCTGGTCGCTGGGAGCCCTGGTCGGCGGCGTCGTCGTTTCCTTCGCGCTGCTGCTCAGGTTCGAGCGTCCGGTCCTGCTGTGGCTGCAGGGACCGATCCTGCCGTACCTGCATGGGCGGCGGCTGATGAACACGCATCCGGGCGAAGGCTTCTCGATCCTGATGCAGACGGCCCTCATCGGGGGGGGTCATCATCGCGCTCCCCGTGATCATCTACCAGATCTGGATATTTCTTTCCCCGGCGCTGCACAAGCATG
>JALYVY010000275.1 GCA_030852985.1 Gemmatimonadota bacterium
GCCTCGAGCACGGCCCAGAGCGCGCCGCGCCGCTTTCCAAGGTCGGGCTCGTGGGCGAGCATGCTGTCGAACGCGCCGGCTTCGGCGAGATGACGCAGTGCACGACGGTCGAGTCCCGAACGCTGCACCACATCCTCGACTGACGTAAAGGGCCCGTCGCGCAGCGCGGCTTCGAGCTTGTCCTGGGCGGTGGAACCCAAGCCGCGGACGCTCCGCAGCCCCAGCCTGACGGCTGGGGCTGCGGGCGCGCCCGCGGCCGGAGGATAGGAGGATAGGACGATAGGAGGATAGGAGGGCACTCCCATGCTCGCATCGAGTGTCTCTCGCGTCGTACTGCTTTTCCGCTCTCCTATCATCCTATCATCCTTTCCTCCTATCATCCTTTCTAAAGACGCATTCCACGCCGAGCACCCAAGGTCCACCGGCCGAACCTCCACGCCATGGCGTCGCGCATCTTCGACCAACGTGCCCGGCGCGTAAAAGCCCATGGGCTGCGCATTCAGGATCGCCGCTGTGAACTCCGGCGCGTAATAGTGCTTCAGGTACGCGGACGCATACACCAGCAGCGCAAAGCTCGCCGCATGACTCTCGGGAAAACCGTAGTCGGCAAATCCGTTGATCTGGTTGAAGATGCGATCCGCATCCAGGCTGTCGATGCCGTTCGCCGCCATGCCGTCGAGCATCTTCTGCCCGATCGATGCCATGCGCTCGCGGCTGCGCTTGTGGCCCATCGCCTTGCGCAGCACATCGGCTTCACCAGGCGCGAAGCCCGCCGCTGCGATCGCGACCTGCATGCCCTGCTCCTGAAACAAGGGGACCCCGAGCGTCCGCTTCAGGATGGGCTCTAAAGACGGATGCAGATACGTCACCGGCTCAAGGCCAGCTCTCCGTCTTAGAAATGGATGCACCATGTCGCCCTGGATGGGACCCGGACGAATGAGCGCCACCTGGATGACGAGATCGTAGAAGCAGCGCGGCTTCAGCCGCGGCAGCGTGTTCATCTGGGCGCGGCTCTCCACCTGGAACACGCCGATCGTGTCCGCGTTGCAGAGATCATCGAACACATGGTCGTCATCCATCGGCAGCAGCGCGAGGTCCACCGTGACGCCGCGCTGCTGCCTGATGTACAGCAGACAATCCTGGATCAGCGTGAGGATGCCGAGTCCCAGCAGGTCGATCTTCACGAGGCCGACGGGGTCGAGGTCGTCCTTCTCCCACTGGATCACCGTGCGCCCCGGCATGCTCGCCGGCTCGATCGGCACCACCGTACACAGCGGCTCGGCGGTCAATACGAATCCGCCCACGTGAATGGACCGGTGCCGCGGAATCTGGTGCAGCCCTTCGACGACCGCCGCCAACGCGCGCACCCGCTTGTCCTTCGGATCGAGCCCCACCCGCTCGACGATGCTCTCTCCCTCCGTCGGCATCAATGCCGTCACGGGATTGCGACGTTCCGTGTGATCGTCCGACCCGTGGGGATCTTCCCACCGATTGCCGCGCGACGCATCCGTGTGCAGCACGTCCGGAATCCTTGCGAGATCCTTCGTGCCGACTTTCTGCGCGTTCGGACTTCCGTAGGGCTCGTACGCAGCCTTCGGCGTCGGGCGATCGGCCGACGTCATCGGCTTCAACACCTGCTTCGACTTCTCCTTCTCGGCGCGCGATCGTGTGGTGGCCTCGGTGCCGGGCACCATCGTGCTGCCGAGCGCGGAGGCGACGATCGCGTCGCTGGTGCTTTCGTCGGCGGGTGTTGCCCGCAACGCCTCGGCGGTCGTCTTCGCGGAGAAGCGGTCGCTGAGCGTGGCGAGGGCATCGGACTGCTCCACGCTGAAGCCGAGGACGCGCGCCGCATCGCGCACGGCACTGCGGCCGCGATAGGTGATCTGCTCGCACACCATCGCCGCATGCTCGCGACCGTAGTGGTCATAGACATATTGGAGCACCTCCTCGCGCTCGCGGTGCGCGAAGTCGATGTCGATGTCGGGTGCCTCGGTGCGTTCCTCACTGAGAAAGCGCTCGAACAACAGGCCGAGCTTGATGGGATCGACGGCGGTGATGCCGAGGCAGTAGCAGACCGCGGAGTTGGCGGCGGAGCCACGTCCCTGGCAGAGGATGCCCTTGCGCCGCGCGAAGCGGACGATGTCCCACACGATGAGGAAGTAGCCGGCGAGGCCGAGCTTGTTGATGAGCTTCAGCTCGTGTGCGATCTGCTTTTCGTGGGCGGGAGTGCGTCGCGCCGTGCCGGGTGGTCCCCATCGTTCCTGCGCGCCCTGTTCGACGAGGCGATCGAGGTATTCGTCGGACGCCACACCGGGAGGGAGCGCGAATGCGGGCAGCGTGGGCGCGAGGGTGTCGAGACGAAACGCGCACCGTTCGGCGACGTCGAGCGTGGCGCGAATGCCTTCGGGGGCATGTCGCCAGCGACGCGCCATCTGTGCGGCGCTCTTGAGATACCACTCGCCGTTGGGGCGAAGACGCGTGCCCATCTCGTCGAGGGGGCGCTTGTGTCTTAGCGAGCAGAGAACGTCGTGGATCATGCGGTCGCGGGCGCGTGCGTAATGCACGTCGTTCGTGACGACCCAGGGAATGTCGAGCGCACGGGCGACATCGATCAGCCGCGTGGTAGTGACGCGCTCCTCCGGGAGTCCGTGGTCCCAGCATTCGATCGCGACGCGCCGGTCGAAGATGTCGAGCAACGTGGCGGTCGCTTCGCACGCCCCGTCGGAGTCGCCACGCTCGGCGAGCGTTGCCACCCAGCCGCGCGGACATCCGGTCAGCGCGAAGAGGCCAGCCGAGTGCGACGCGAGTTGATCGAGCGTGACGCTGGGCGAGCCGCGTGGTGCATCACGTCGCCCAATGGTGATGAGCGTGGAGAGATTGGCGTAGCCTTCGCGCGTTTCGGCGAGGAGGGGCAGGTGGGTGAGGAGTGGTTCGTCGCCGTCATCATCGTGGAGCTGAATGGCGACGGTGAGCTCCGCGCCAATGATCGCGCGGAACGATGGAGCGCGGTCGGCCACTTCCATTGCGGCCATGTTGAAGCGCACCGAACCGCCCAGCTCATCATGATCGGTGATCGCGAGCGCGGCGAGGCTGAGCTCCGTGGCGCGCGCGACGAGTGTCTCGGGGAGCGCGGCGCCGTCGAGGAGGGAGAAGCAGGAATGACAGTGAAGCTCAGCGTATTGCATGCGCAGTTTGACTGTCTGATCGTCTGACCCGCAGTCGACCCGCTGTTCGACTCCCTGACTGTCTGACAGTCAGACTGCATTTCCAAGTACCTTTCTGCATTCAATTGATGCTGTTACTCGAACAGGGAGTCCTTATGATCGACGACATGGGAATCTTCCGAACCACGTTGAGCCTTGCCGCCCTCGGTACGCCCGATGAGAGACGCGATCTGGTCGACGTGATGGTCGACACAGGGAGCGAATACAACTGGATTCCGAGTGCGTTGCTCCTGGAGCTCGGCGTATCACCCGTGCGCATTGATCGATTCGAGACCGCGGATGGTCGTGTGCTCGAGCGCGAAGTGGGATTCGCGTTGCTGTATGCCGCCGGCCGCTCGACCGCGACGGTCGTCGTATTCGCACAGGAAGGCGACATGGTGCTACTCGGCGCGATCGGACTCGAAGGCATGAACCTCCAGGTCGATCTCGTGCGACGCACCCTGATGCCAGCGGGCCCTGTGCCTGTGGCCCTCGCCGCCGCAGCCTGACGGCTGCTCCGGGGGCGCGCTGTCCGACAGCCTGTCCTCGGCTCAATCGCTCCACGCCTGCACCCGCCATGCGTCGTCCGAGCGATCGAGGAACACCACCATCTCGCCAAGCCCGCTCTCGCAGCGCCAGTAGTCGCGACGATACCCGTCGTCCCACCAGTCGCCTGACAGCCGCTCGGGGCCGCGCGCGCGCGTGATCGGAATGCGCTGGCCGCGCCAGGTGATCGTGCACGGCGTGTCGTTGTCGCAGACCACATCGATGGTCTCCGGTGGGTCGAGCGCGCGCCTGGCGCCTGTGGTGGCAGGAGGCGCCGGCTCGGATACATGAAGCACCGGGCGAGAGGGTGAGAGAACGAGAAGACGAGACACGGTGTCTCGCTTCGCTTCGCTCGGTCGGTACGACAGGGTGTTCACGCCTGCTCGCCCCCTCATCCTCTCATCCTGCTCTTTCATCCTCTGCTCCTCTGCTCCGCTGCTCCTCTCCTCCTCTGCATTCAACTCCTTCCATACGCCGGCTTTCTCCGGCCGGTGTGTGTCCTGCGCTTCCGCGCGCACGATCGCACCCGCGCCCAGCTCCGCGCGCAACCGCTCGAGCGCCGCATCCGCAGCGCCGAGGTCGCGCCAGGATGTGCTCATCAAGTCGCCCTGTTCGCCCGAGAGCGGCGCCGTCGCGACGATCGCTACGCGCACCGCACTCACCGGCGCCTCGAGCGTCCAGCCGTCGAGCAACGCTCGACAGCGTTCGAACAGCGGGAGTACGCGGGCCAGCGGTCGCGCCGCGCGGGCTTCGCGCGTGATCGTGTGCGCGGGGGCGTCGACGAGCGCACCGCGCGCGTCGTCGAGTGTGAGCGTGATCGCGACCGCGGCGACCGCGCGCCCGTGTGCGATCATGTCGTGCACGAGGCGCTCGAGTGCGGCGCGCACGAGGAAGAGGATCGGCTCCATCGTCGCGGCGGGAATCGTGAGCTCCACTTCGACCGCCGGTTGTGTCTCCACACGTGCGAGCACGGGACGTCGGGCATCGTCCGCGTTCGCGAGCCGCCACGCGCGGAGACCGATCTCGCCCCACCGTCGCTCGATGTCTTCACTGTTGAGCGCCGCAAGCGCACCGACCGTGCGGAGACCGAGCGCGTGCAGCGCGGCGCGGAGCTCCTCGTCCATGGGCACGAGCGCAAGCGGCGCCGGCGCCAGGTAGGCCGCGTCGGTATCCGGAGCGACGACGTGCACCAACGTGCGGTCGCCGGCCTTCCGTTCAAAGCTCGCACCCGCCCACGTGGCGGCACGCGCGGCGACGCACGATCCCGCGATGGCGACGCGCGGACGCGGATGCCACCGCTTTGCGACACGAAGCAGCGCGCCACCGAGATCGCGCTCGCCACCGATGCCGTCGAACCCGGAGGCGCCCACCCACCAGAGTCCGGGCGCACCCGCCACCGGCGTGACCTGCGGACTCGCACTCACGAGTGCCGCCGATGCTTCGGTGATCGCTGCCCCAATGGCGACATCGTCCCACGGAAGCTCGTGCAGCTCCGCGCAGAGTGCCCGCGCCTCGGCGGGACGCATGCCGGCGCGCACCCCGAGCCGTCCAGCAGCGGCCGACACGGCGCGGAGGCGCTTCTGGTTGGTGCCGTCAACGAGGGCAATCGGAATGTCATCCCAGTGCTCGGGATCCGATGCTGGCGGGGTGCTGCTGCCGTTCGGGCTCGATGACGATGGGGTGGGCGGGGCTGTGAACGGGAGGAGAAGCTGCGCGCCCGCGGCGCCCGTGCCGGAGCCCGCCCGCTGGACCGCGCGCCACACCGCGCCGATCGGGAACCTCGGGATGCGTACACAGGCGACGCGCCACAGCGATTGCACAGCTCACCTCCACAGTTCGAAGCGTTCCTCCCTTCTCGACTTTCACGCTGATGGTGCTGTGCGTCTCGTCGGGGGGTGTACCGT
>JALYVY010000276.1 GCA_030852985.1 Gemmatimonadota bacterium
GGCGTTGGGTCCCGTCGTGGACAGAAGGATGAGATCGAGGTCCCCGTCACCATCGACGTCGGCAAACGCGGCGGCGCTGGAATGTTGATCGCAGGCGCCGACGCCGGCCTTCTCGGTGATGTCCTCGAACTTCCAGTTGCCCAGGTTGCGATAAAGCGCGCTGCAGCCTTGCGTCTTTGCGAGGAAGACGTCGGGCAAACCGTCGCCATCTACATCACCGAGTGCCACGCCGCCGCCCTGGGCGAGCATCCGGTTGCCGAGCAGCACGGAGTCACTCACCGCATTCTGGAAGGTGATGCCGCTGCGATGCCCTTCCATGTGCGTAAAGCCGGGATCACCGCCGTCGACCTCGAGCTCGCGCCAACGGTACCCCGACTCCTGATGCCAAGGCGGCGCCGCGTGCTCGCGGCACGCCTCGCCTCCGCAAATGACGAGGAGCGCAAGTGTGAGGCGAGCACGCTCTAAAGTGCGTCCGCTGGAACGCGTAGCATCTCTCGGTCGAGCAGCCGCAATGGGGTTCAAATGCATGGACCTGGTCTGGAGCCGGTGGCCAGCGAACTGGCAGATTCGCGCTGGGCCGAGGCAGGGCTCGCCTTGACGAGCACCCTGGGAAAGTGAACAATGTGGACGCGAACGCAGAGAAAACCATCCGCCACCCTTCGCGTGCCCCTCAACGTCGTGCGCACCTGCTTCCGGCGGCTTGCACTGCCTCGCTCCACCCTGGTCGTCGTCGCAGCGCTTGCGCTCAGTGCGCCGCTGCGTGCGCAGTCGATTCGGGGTGTCGTGGTCGACCCCGCCGGAGACGGCGTTGCGGGCGTCGTCGTGACGCTGCTCGATAGCGGTACGAACACCGTCGGCCGCGCGTTGAGCAACATGCGCGGCGAATTCCGCGTTGGCGCGCCGGGGCCTGGCACGTACCGCATTCGCACGCTGCGCATCGGCTTCCGCCCCGTCACTTCGGCACCCGTGAATCTCGTGTCCGGCGGTGAAGTCATCCAGCGAATCGAGTTGAGCGGCGTTCCCTTTTCGCTCGACACGGTGAAGGTGATGGCGCAGAGCTCCTGCGAAGGCGCCGGCGACTCCACCATGGCGACGTACGCCGTGTGGGAACAGGTCCGTGCCGCGCTCACCGCAACGCAATTGAGTACCGCGGAGCGACCGATCACCGCGACCACGGTGTTCTACGAGCGGTCGCTCGACAAGACGTCCCGGCGCGTCACGGGCGAGAAGGTGGCGGTTCGCACGGCCGTCGCCGCGCAGCCGTGGCGCACATATGATCCTCAGCTGCTCCACAAGAACGGCTACGTATTGTCAGAGCACGACTCCACCACCTATCTCGGCCCCGGCATCGACGCGCTCCTGTCGAGCCAATTCCTTGCCGACCACTGTTTCAAGCTCGAGGAGGGCACCGACCTCTCGAGCATCGGGATCGCGTTCGAGCCCTCGCGCGAGCGCGCCGACACTCCGGAGATCCGCGGTACGCTCTGGCTCGATCGCAAGTCATCTCAACTGCGCTCGATCGATTTCGCTTACACGAACGTCTTTCGCGAGCGAGAGCGACCCGCCGGCGGCACCATGGAGTTCGCACGCGCGCGGGACGGCGGGTGGCTCATTTCCCGTTGGTCCATCCGCATGCCCGTCATCGCGCGCCTCACTGCGCGCGGCGTTCCGCTCATGTTCATCTCGTCATTTCGCATGAGCGGCGGGGATCTCTCGCTGGCCATGCGCGGGCGCGACACGGTCTGGGCGCGCCCTTCCCTCGCGCTACGCGGCACCGTTGTCGATTCCGCTTCGCGACAGGGCATTGCGGGTGCCTACATCACCCTCGCCGGCACTCGCCTTGCCGCGGTAGCCGATTCCACGGGCCACTTCGCCATGTCGTCGGTGCTTCCGGGCGAATACACGGCTGAGGTCCACACGGCTGACCTCGACCGCATCGATGCAGTCAGTGAATCAATGGTGTCGTTCACCGACAGTGCCGCGGCCGTGCAGATCCGCGTTCCGACCGCCGCGCAGATCGGCACGGTGCTGTGTGGTAACGGTTCTACGCCCGTCGGCGGGATCGTCATAGGCAACGTCGCGCTGAAGGACGACTCCATTGCGCCGTTCAACGCGCGCGTCTTCGCAGAGTGGAAGGACAGAAGCGACGTGTTGCGGACCGTGGAGGCGCGCACGGACTCCAGTGGACGCTATCACATCTGCCGCGTACCACTCAAGACGTCGCTGGTGATCCGCGCGCGCACCGACAGTGCGAGTGCCATTCCCGCGACGGTGCAGATCGACAGCGGCCTCTTCGCGCATGCGGACCTCGTCGTCGACAGAAGCGCTGCGCACGGAACGCTCCTCGCCGGAGTGGTCTACATCGACTCCGCGCACACGCCGATCGCCGACGCCGAGGTCTCGCTGCCCGAGCTGTTGCTCTCTACCCGGTCCAATGAGCGCGGAATCTTCCGCATGACGGAAATCCCTCCCGGCGTGCATACGCTTATCGTCCGCAAGGTGGGATATGGTGCACTGGAGACGAAGCTGACGTTCGACGTGGGAGTGCTGCAGCGCGAAGTCTTCCTCACGCGCACGACGGTCCTGGACTCGGTGAAGGTGCTAGCGCAGCGGCCGGTCCTGAGGGAATTCGAGGAGCACAGGAAGATCGGCATTGGCAAGTTCGTCACGCGCGCCCAACTCGAGGGGCGTGATGGCCGCCGCCTCGGCGAATTGTTGTCGACGCTTGCCGGTGTCAACATCACCTTCAAGTCCGGTGCTGCGTTTGTATCCGGCAGCCGTGGTCCGCGCAGCATCAACACGCCGACCTGCCTCGCCAACGTCTACCTCGACCGCACCCTCATGTACGGCAAGCGCGGCGATCCTCCCTTCAACATCAATTCCATTCCCCCGGAGGAGATCGAGGGCATCGAGTACTTCGGCAGCGCCGCGACCACGCCACTTGAATACTCGACGCTCAACTCGGCCTGCGGCGTCATCGTGATCTGGACGCGCCGTTGAGCGACGGAGCAGCGCGCCGACGCTGGACCACGTGGTTGGCGCCAGTGTGTGTCGGCACGGTAACCTTTCTCGCCTTCCTGCCGGCACTCCATAACGGCTTCGTGAGCTGGGACGACGACAAGAATTTCCTCGCCAATCCGCATTACCGCGGACTCGGGCTCGAGCAGCTGAATTGGATGTGGACGACGTTCCACATGGGCCACTATGCGCCGCTCACCTGGATGACCCTCGGCCTGGACTATGTGCTGTGGGGGATGAACCCCATGGGCTATCACCTTGCGAGTGTCCTGCTGCACGTGGCGAACGCGGTCGCGTTGTATTTCGTCGCGCGCATGCTGTTCAGGTCCGTTGGCGCGTTGCCTGCCGTCGCAGGCAATGCGCGGCCACGAGCCAACAGAGAAATTCTCGAGGGTGAATTCGAGCGCACCTCGACGTTCGCGGCCGCAGTAGCTGCCTTGTTGTTCGCGCTACATCCTTTGCGCGTGGAGTCCGTCGCATGGGCCACGGAGCGGCGCGACGTACTCTCGCTGCTGTTCGCGCTGCTTTGCCTGCTTGCGTACTTGCGATCCACCGGCGATGTCCACGCGCGGCGGTGGTACTGGACGTCCGTCGTCCTCTTTGCATGCGCATTGCTCTCCAAGGCGACCGTCATGACGCTGCCGATCGTCCTCCTTGTGATCAACGTCTATCCTCTTCGCCGACTGACGGCCTCTCGCGTGTCATCGGTCGCCGCGCGACGGGTGGCAATGGAGCTTGCGCCATTCGTGCTGCTGTCCGTGGTCAGCATGATCGTCTCGGTCGTCGCGCTTCATCCGGCCGCACAGTTGTCGCCCACCGGCAAGGTCGCGGTATCCGCATTCAGCCTTTGCTTTTACCTCTGGAAGACCATCGCGCCGGTGGCTCTTTCCCCGCTGTACGAGATGCCCCGTATTGTCGATGCGGGTGCCGCACGCTACGTGGCCAGTTATGCCGCGATCGTGCTCCTGACGATCGCCGCGTTTGCTGCGCGGCACCGATGGCCGGCACTCGCAGCGGCATGGCTCGCGTTTGTCGCCCTGTCGCTCCCGATGCTCGGCGTCATCCAGAACGGTCCGCAGATCGCGGCGGACCGCTACACCTATCACTCGTCCCCCGCACTGGCGCTCCTCGCGGGCGTCGTCATGATCCATGCGATGTCGCGCGTGCGCCTCGTCCTCGTACGCGCGGCGACCGCGGGACTGGTGCTGACCCTTGCCGCGCTCACGTGGAAGCAGTGCGCCGTGTGGAGGGACTCGAGCTCGTTGTGGGCGCGTGTGCTCACCGTCGACCCACAGTCCGCGTACGCTCACAGCGCGTCGGCGACACTCCTCTTCCAGAGCAATCACGTTGAGGAGGGCCTGAAGGAGAGCCGTGAAGCGACCGTGCTCAATCCGGAACTGGCAGAGGCCCATAACAACCTTGGGGTCGGGCTGGCACGCGAGGGACGGTTCGACGAGGCCGTCGTCCACTACCGGCGAGCACTGGAGCTCAAGCCGCTGTACGATGAGGCCGAGGGCAATTGGGGATTGGCGCTTGCAAAACTCGGTCAGCCCGACAGCGCGGTGAGTCACTATCAACGCGCACTCGGCGCGAATCCCGATAACGCCGACGCGCAGGTGAACTGGGGGAACGCGCTGGTCCGCGCGGGCCGCTACCTCGAAGCCGTTCCGCACTACGAGGCGGCGATCGCGATCCGCCCCGATGACGCCGATGCCCATCTCAACTGGGGCGTCGCGCTCGCGCGCGACTCGAAGCTCGTCGCCGCCATTGAGCACTTTCGACTGGCGCTCGCGCTCGACAGTACTTCCACGGACGCGAAGCGCTATCTCGATCGCGCCCTGGCGCTCAGCAAGTAGAAGGGTGGCGAGGCACCGGCCAGCGCATGGTCTCTTACGCGCGCTGGACGTGCGCGAACAACGCCTTCCGGACTTCGGGATTGCTGATCTTCCACATCACGCCGTCCGTGAAGTAGTGATGAATATTCAGGAACATCAGGAGGAGCACCGGAGTGACACGACCCGGCTGCTCCCCGAACACATTCGCGACCGCGTCCATTGCTCGACCCGGAATTACCTGAGCCAGGAGGAAGCTGGCGCCCAACAAAATCAGTCCGTAAAGCACCATGTGCTCCACGAGGTGACGGCGCGATGACGTCTCCGTCGCCGTCGTCCGGTTCATCTCGACGCGGATGGGAAACGAGAGGTACTGGAGTGCGTGGGCGATCTGGATCCAGAAAATGGCCTTGGGATCACGCGCCATGACCGCGTACCACACGAAGATGGCGACCCATGCGACCAGGGCGCGCGCGGGTGGGCGTACGCCCGTGCGGCGCCACATGCGCACCAGTCCCGTGGCCCCGATGCCGAAGGCGAGGAGCGTTCCGCCGCTTATGAGCAGGTAGGCGGGCCGAATCGCCGACGGATTGCGGAGCTGCGTGTAGAGAAACCACGTCACATGCCACGCGAGCAGGATGCGGAGACTCGTGCGCACGAGAGTGCGCTCCGATGGCGTGAAGCTCGTGCCTTCCAGCCACGCATACGAGGCCATCATTCCCCACACCTGCCCTGTGTAGTGCCAGGCCAGATAGGCGCTTGCGACCGTGATGAGGATCACGACGCCCGCGGTCGAGTAT
>JALYVY010000103.1 GCA_030852985.1 Gemmatimonadota bacterium
GGCGCCGGCTTTGCCGGCGCCCCTCTCGTCTGACAGCGGGTCAACTACTGGTCAAACAGTCATGATCTACACAGCCGGGTTGATGCGCCACCCGACCGAGTTGTGTAGGCAACTGCTGTCTGACTGCGGTTGACCCGCTGTCCTACGAGCGAGCGCGAAGCGCGAAGCGGGTCAGACTGTGAGACAGTCAGACTATCAGTAGCTGGTCTTCATCCCGGCGTGGGACCGAGTGACAGCTGCGGCAGCGCGCCTCGTAGCTCTCATCCCCACCGACCATGATCGTCGGCGAGTCGTACCGCGCCGGCTTGCCGTCGATGAGACGCTGGTTGCGGCTCGCCGGATTGCCGCAGACAACACAGATCGCGTGCAGCTTGTCGACCTGCTCGGCAATTGCCAGCAACTGCGGCATGGGGCCAAAGGGCTCGCCGCGAAAATCGGTGTCAGCGCCGGCGAGGATCACGCGTCGTCCGTTGGCAGCAAGCGCCGTGGCGAGGTCCACGATACCGGGCTGGAGAAACTGAGCCTCGTCGATCGCGACGACCTGTGTGTCATCGGCCAGCTGACGCAGGATCTGTTCGGGTGAATCGATGGGAACCGCCTCGACGGTGCGTCCATCATGACTCGAGACGTGGTAGAGACCCGCATAGCGCGCGTCCAGGTGCGACTTGAACACCTGGACGCGACGCTTGGCGATCAGCGCGCGCCGCACCCGGCGAATGAGCTCCTCGCTCTTGCCGCTGAACATCACGCCGCAAATCACCTCGATCCATCCACCCGCACCCGCGGGGTACATGTCGCCAATCATGCGTCGTCGCGAGGGGGCCGGGGGCGGGTGGGACGTGCGCTGCCGCCGTCAAACTTCCTTGGCGCCGCATCGCGCGTAAAGGGCCGCGCAGGACGGTCACTCCCGCCGGGGCGAGGTCCGCTCGGGCGCGGCGGACGATCGTCGCCACCCGCGCGCGGCGCACCCGGCCTGGCCGGACGCGCGGACTTGTCGAAGGTACGAGCGGGCCGGTCGCCGTGGTCGAACGTGCGGGGAGGGCGAGCCGGACGATCGCCACGATCACGCTCGAAGGGGCGTGCCGGCCGATCACCGCCACTGCGCGGCGGGCCGCTGCGCGGTGGGCGATCCTCCTTGGGCGCATCAAGACGTGCCTGCACCTTTCGCCCACGCACCGTGGCACCCGTGATCTTGCCAACGACGAGCTCCGCGACGGCGGCTGCGACCTCGACGATCGAGTGTGTGTCGCGCACTTCCACGCGACCCACCTGAGAGCCGGGAATGCCAGCCTCGGTCGTGATCGCGGTGATGATCTCCTGGGCGCGGAGGCCGTCCTTCTCTCCGAGGTTGAGGAACAGCCGCTGCATCGGGCCGGCCTGCGCCGAGGTGGCGGCCGCCGGTCGTGTACCGCGCTGCTGCTCGAGCATCCGCAACGCGGCCGCGGCAATCTCGATGCCGTCGAACTCGGAGAGCAGTGGCTCGAGGGCGAGCACCTCGCGCCGGACGTCGCCCGAAGTGAGCACATCGCGCAACGAGGCCCGCAGCGCCGCATCCTTGCCGCGCGCCCGCTCCGCTGCCTCCACGAGCGGCATCGGTGTCACCGCACCGCCGCCGAGCAGCACACGGAGACTGCCGAGCTGCGAGGGTTGCACGAGCGCATACAGCTTGCGCGCGCCGGTGCCCACGAGGGCGCGCATGTCTTCCTTCGACTTCGGCAGCTCGAGCAGGACGAGTGGATCATTCGTCGCCGCGGAGGGCGTTTCGCCGCTCGTGACGCGCACCGCATCGCCGGCATAGCCCAGCGAACGCGCGATCGTCGTCGCCTCGGCGCGAATGCTTGCAGTGCGCGCGTACAATTCGGCGCGCGGAAGGTCGAGCGCATCCAGCAGGCGTCGCAGCGAGGCACCGCGTGCCGTCGGGGATGACGCCACGTATTCCGCAGTGAGTGACTTCACCGATTCGTCCGCGGGCGCTTCCACGGCGCGACGCGCACGTCGCGCGTAACGCTCAACGAGCGCCTCGTACGCGGGCGTGAGCTCGGCGGCGAGTACGATGCGAGCGCCGTCCTTCGGCAACTCGCCCAGCAAGGTCTCGAGTGGTGCAGCTTCGGACGTCTCGAGGATGGGGTCGAGCCAGGCGAAGACGACGCCGCGAACCGCCTCAGACTTGAGCGCCGAGCCCTGCAGGAGAGCCACGAGCTCCGCGGGAGCTCCGGCGACGACATGGGCCGCCGCGCTCTTCAGCAGGCGTGATGCGCGAGGGCTGGCGGTGGCCGCCATCACGGTGATGGCGCGCTCGCCGGCGGTGGTGACAATTGCCTCCGCGGCCGCGGCGGCATTCTCAGCATCCGCGGTGACGATCAGCAACTGGGTTTCCGCCTTGGCCGGATTGATCCGCTCGATGAGGGCCGAGAGCACGTCACCGGCCGCGGACCAGTCCAGCGGCATGACGTGCACGGCATTCTGCCCGCGGGTCACACCCGTCGGTTCTTTCGCATCTGCTTCCACGGATTCTCTTGGCTCCGGTCCGGGCGCGTTTCGCGCCTTGAATTGTCAACGTGGAGGGAAAGATAGCGGGGGGCATGAGCCGGGCGTATCTTCCGCCGCTTCCAGCGGAGACACGCCGTGAACGTTGCAGTCCATCTCGAGCCAGCCACGGAAGCCTGCCCCGGTGTGGAATACCGCTGGGACGCCGACACCGACATCCTGCTCGCGCGATTGCAGGGCGCCGAGACCAACGTGGGCATGTCGGGGTCGGTCGACTTTCAGGGGTCGGATGGCTCGTGGGTGATCCTGGACGTTGCGGGCGGACGGATTCGCGGCGTGGAAGTCGCCGTGTGGCCGGACGTCCACAAACGAGCGGGCCTGAGTGCGCCGGGCACCATCGAAGACGGACGCGTCCTGATTCCATCGCGCGCGTCGCAGCCCGGTATTGCTGCGGTGGAAGTGGAGGCGCCGCTGATGGCGGAGGCGGACGCCAAGCGCGAGGTAATTCATTTTCGCGTCGGCGCTCGGCGCGAGGTGCGAAGCATCCGCATCGGGTCAGACCTGTTGCTCGACATCGACCAGCAGAGCCGCATCGCGGGACTCTGGTTGCTCAACGTGCCGCCATCTCCCTCGAACTGAGGTCGTCGTGATCACCACGATCGTATTGATTCGCGCCGAGCCGGCCTCGATTCCTGCCACTGCGCAGTTCCTCGCCGAGATTGACGGTGTGACCGACGTGTACTCGGTGAGTGGGGACTGGGACTTGGTCGCGATAGTGAAGGTGGCGGAGTACGACCAGATCGCGAAGGTGGTAACGGAGGCGTTCCCGTTGGTGCCCGGCCTTCAGCGGACACAGACGTTGACGGCCTTTCGGGCTTACTCGAAGAAGGACCTGCAGCAGGCGTGGGACATCGGCGTCGAGTGACCTAAGGCGGACTGTCAGACTGGTTTGTCAGCACACCAGCTGGTCGCCCCGCGCGCCACCTCGTGCCATCGGCCATTCGCGAACTGCAGGATCATCAGAAAGCTGTCGCTGCCGAGCTTCCAGCCTTCGAGCACGATCTCATCGACGCCGTCGCCGGTGAGGTCGACGTGATCGATCAGCCGCCGAAACTCGCGCACTGAATCGGCGGGCACGTGCAGGAAGCTGCGGGTGTAGGATTGTGTCGAGTCCGAATAGTCGGAGATCTCGAACAGGTGGCGCGGCTTGCCATTCACACCGCTGCCGCGCTCCAGGTACGAGCCGATCAAGGTCGGGTGGGCCGTGGCGCCGGTGGCCACTGCAAGCGTCTGCTCGTCGAGCTCACCGCGCGCACTACTCGTCAGTCCCTCGTGCTGCGCGATGCGGACGAGCGACGCTTCGGCGCTATCCAGGTCCGCCTTGACGATGGCAACGCGCGGCTGGGGGAGCGACACCGTGTCGCTCGTGGCCAGCAGTTCCAGCATCACGGCGGAAATGGGCTTTCCGGTCAGCGTTACTGCCGCGAGCGGGCGCAGCGCCTGGCACCCCGGAAGTTTGTACAGCGCGTCGTTGCCGTCCCACATCCCTCGTCGCACCACCGCGTCGCCAATATTTGTGCCCTGCCGATACAGGGGAAAGTGCGCCCCGGTGGCGAAGTACAGCGAATCGAACCTGCGCCACGCCGCCGCGTCGAGCACGAGTGGTTTGACCCTGCCGCCAGCGAGCGTCGCAACCGGTAGAAGGCGAGGATCCGCCGTGTCGCCGAAGAGCAGGAAAAGAACGTTCGGCTTGCTCGCGAGCGAAGTCTGCAAGCCTTTCAGCGGAGCGGCGTCCCGCTTGTCACATGCAGCAGCGAGGCTTAGGATGCCCGCAGTGGCCACGCCCCCGAACATTGCCCGTAGGCGACGGTGCCTGGTGCTGTCGTTTCGCCGTGCGGATGGGGACTGAAAGAAGAGGAGCATTGCGTCGGGGAGATCAGCGTTGAACATCGGGTCGCTACAGCGTCGCCTGGCGGTGCTCCTGCCGGAGGCGCGAGCGGCATTGGCGGGAAGCACGCTCGAGATTGCTTCCCCGAATTACGACGCGCCGCGCCTGATCAGCGCAACGGTTCTGGAAGAATCGTTGCTCCGCCGCCATGCGGTGACAGGCCTTGCCCAGTCGGAATTCCGCGCCTTTCTGGACGGCACGCAACGCAGCCGCGTGGCGACATACATCGGTGCGGCGCCGGTGGTGCATGGCACGGTGGCGGCGGTCGTGCGGGAGCGTCGCGCCCGGCGCATGCACACCTGGAACGCGCCGCTCGTGGAGACGCGCATCTACGCACCGCGTGCGATGATGGCGGAACGGACCTGGGGCACGCTCTCGGGTGAATTCGAAGCACTCCTCATCGACACTACGGACGTCGCCTCGGAAGTCGGATCCCATCCATTTGCGCTTCGCGATGCGGCCGTCCACCGGATTCAGGAGCACCGCGAGTCACTCGAGCATCGGTTGGCCGAGGCGTGGTGTACGACTGAAGACGACGCGCTCTTCATCGACGGCGGCATCAGTGGCAACGATCGCGTGGCCTGCTCGGATCGCACAGTCGGGGTGGTGAAGAGCCACCGCACCCTGTATGCGGAGGGCGATGCCTTGGGAACGGTCCTGTCCCTCGAGGCGTTCGAACGGTCGAGCGTGTTCCGGGTGACGTCGCCGAAGCGGACGACCGTGGCGAGTTGGTATTTGCGCCTGCGGGATTCGGCTGGATTCGATCCGATGTGGGGGCTCGTGCGGGCGGAGGTCGCCTTGCCCGCCGCCCACGAGATCGATCGCGTCGGCGCACGGGCGGACGAAGTGTCGCGGCAGATTCTTGCAGAAGTATCGCCGCTCGCATTGCCGGACGCGCGCTGGGACAAGATGGTGTATGGTGTACGCGACTGCGAAGAATTCCTGCGGGCGGTGCAGTGATGCGCGTGCGCAGTCAAACACGAGGGTGTTGATGGCTGAAGTCCTTGGACGTGTCGTCGCAACAGAGAACCGGCCGAACACGCCGCATGAGTTCCACTTCTGGACCGGCCTCGATTCGCCGGTCGGCATTGGCACGGTGGTGCGTGTGGATGGGCGCGATCCCGTGAACGGTGTCGTGCCGCGTGTGTTCGGCATTGTCACCGAGGGGTTCAGCTGGACCGACCTCGCCTCACCGCTGCACGACGTGATGGGGCACGACGGGCAACCGGGTGGCAAGACGCTGTCACCGACCGAGCGGGCCGAGATTCGTCTCTACACGGCCGCGGTGCTGCGCCACATTCCAGAAGAGCCATTGCAGCCCGTCCCGATGGGCACCGTGTTCCTCGCCGACGAAGCCGACGTCGCCGTTGCACTGCGGATGGACAGCTATCTCAAGGAAGGCGCGCGCACTGGAATACCCGTAGGGGTGTATCGCGCTGGCGGAACGGATGCGCCGATCTATCTCGATGCGGACTTCCTGATCGGACCCGAGGCGGCACACCTCAACATCACGGGCGTCTCCGGCCTTGCCACGAAGACGAGCGCCGTGGAGTGGCTGCTGCAGTCGATCTTCACGCACTTCCCCGAGCAGAAGGGCAGTGTCGCGGCGCTCTGCTTCAACGTGAAGGGGCCCGATCTCTGCTTCCTCGACCTCCCCGGCGAGATCGACGATAACGACCGCATGCTGTACGCGCAGTGTGGCGTATCGCCCACGCCATTCCCCGACGTGCACTACTACGCGCCTTACAAGTCCGACGGTGTCGCCCTCAACACGCTGCGCAGCAACGAGGCATTACTCGAGAACGTTACGCCGCTCACCTGGGGGCTCCGCGAGGTGCTGCAATACGCGGAAGTGCTGCTCAACAAGGACGACATCGACGCAAAGGCGGATGCGCTGATCGATTTCATCAAGGAGAATGTCCTCGACAAGCGGTTCACGGATCAGATGCTCGAGCGGCCGCATACCGTGACGTCGTTCGCCGATCTCGATGCGTGGTTCAAGGACGTGCTGCGCGCACTCGAGAAGAAGGACGACCAGAGCTGGCGCACCCACCACGTGGCCACCATCCGGAAGGTCCGCAACCGCCTCTCGAATATCTCGCTGCGGTGCAAGGGGCTCGTCGCGGATGATGGCGCCACGAGCGACCTCCCGTTCGGGACGTTTCAGGATCGCACGGTCTATGTGATCGACGTCGCCGGACTGGAGGAAGATGCGCAGGATCTCATCTTCGCTCGCGTCGTCACCAAGCTGCGTGAGCATCTCGAGAAGCGTGATCTGGGCGTGCAGCATGTCGTCGTTTTCGTCGACGAGCTGAACAAGTATGCGCCCGGCGACGGACCGGAGACCTACGTCCGCAAGATGCTCCTCGACATCGCGGAGCGGGGGCGGTACCTCGGCCTCGTGCTCTTCGCCGCGCAACAGTTTCGCTCGCAGGTGCACCGCCGCGTCGTTGGAAATTCGGGGACGGCGCTGTACGGCCGCATGGACGGGGACGAGCTCGCGACACCCGGCTACGCGGTGCTGAGCCCCGCCATCAAGACGAAATTGGCCACACTGGAGAAAGGGCAACTGATGGTGCGACATCCGCACTTTACCCAACCGATCTTCGTGCGCTTTCCGCGCCCCGCGGTAATGCGCGGCCGAGATGGCGTGAGTCGATATCCAGCGGCGCAGGCGCCGACGCTGCACTCTGCCGTGCTGCGCACCCTGCGACAACTCGATCCCAGTCTCACGCTCGGCTGGCTGCAGGATGTGACGCAGCTCGCGACCGACGACGAGATCCTTCGTGCGCGCAACGACATCGTGCGCACCCGCCCGACCGACGTGCGCAGGGTGTTCTCGGCGCACTTTCGCGCGGCGGTTGCGCCGCGCACCGCCGTTCGACCGAACGCCACCGCGCCGATTCCCTCAGCACCCTCCGACGATCCTTATGGGTTCTGAGTGATGCGACGGGGCAGTGGCGTCATTGCAACGGCTTCGCACCATGGACAAGCGCTGATCCCGGGCTAGACTTTGCGAGTGGTGCGCCACCTTCCAACTGTAGTGACCACAATCGGTTAGCACGACCGGAACCGCCTTTCGTCGCCTTCGCCAGAAACGTCCTGCGCCTCGTCCATCTTTCCGATCTGCACCTCGGTTTCCGCCAGTATCAGCGGCTGACTCCGCGCGGCATCAATCAGCGGGAAGCGGACGTCGCGCAGTCGTTCACGCGGGCGATCGACAAGACTATCGAGCTGGCGCCGGACATCGTGCTCGTTGGCGGGGACGTGTTTCATCAAGTGCGTCCCACGAACAGCGCGATCATCCACGCGTACGTGCAGTTTGCCCGGCTTCGCGCGGCATTGCCCAACACCGAGATCGTCATGGTGGCGGGCAATCACGATACGCCTCGCTCGTCGGAGACAGGAAGCATCCTGCGGCTTTTCGTGTCGCTTGGGCTGCATGTGGTGGACGCCGAGCCGCAGGCGCTGGAATTTCCGGCGCTGGACCTGCTGGTGCTGGCGGTTCCGCTGAATCAGTACGAGAGACCGCAGCTACAGCCATCTGGGTCAAGCCGCTACAACGTGTTGCTGTTGCATGGTTCAACCGAGGGTGAGTTTGGTGGCTATGGTGGACCACCGCCCACCGTCACGAACGAAATTCCCGAGGACGAGCTGCACGTTGGCGACTGGGATTACGTCGCGCTCGGGCACTACCACGTGTACAAGAGTCCGCAGGGGCGTCCGCATGTCTACTACAGCGGTGCCACCGACTACACGAGCTCCAACGTGTGGGGCGAGAAGGCGGAGGAGCGCGAAACCGGCGTGCGCGGCAAGGGGATCATCGAACGTGATCTCGATGCGGGAACGCACGTCTTCCATCCGCTTCCCGCCTCGCGCGAGTTCATCGACCTTCCCGCGCTCTCGGCGAAGGGCATGACGACGGAAGAGCTGAACGAGGCGATCATCGAAGTGGTGGAGGGAGCGAACGGCGGCATAGACGACAAGGTCGTGCGTCTGGTGGTGTACGACGTCCCACGCCACGTGGCTCGACAGCTGGATCATCGTCAACTCCGGGAATACCGCCGGCGCGCCCTGCACTTCCAGCTGGAGACGCGGCGCCCGGAAACGATCCGGAGCTCGGGGCGCGGTGCGCCCGGCCGCCGCGCGTCGCTGGAGGAGGTCGTGCGCGACAAGCTGCGCGAGCGGCTGCTCGCACCCGACGTCGAGCGCGAGTCGCTGGTGGAGCTTGGCCTACGGTATCTCAAGGACGCCGAGGATCGCGAGAGCGCGCTGGCGACGCCAGTTACGGGATTGGAGATGTAATGCGCCTCAACTCGCTCCGCCTCAGCAACTTCCGCCAACATACCGATTCATTCATCGTGTTTGATACCGGGCTCACGGGTATCATCGGTCCGAACGGGTCGGGCAAGACGACGATCCTCGAGGGAATCGCGTGGGCCCTCTACGGCCAGGATGCGGCGCGCGGCAAGAAGGAGACGATCCGATCGCTCAGCGCTGGTGCGGGCGCACGGGTAAAGGTCGAGCTGGACTTCGACCTTGGTGGACATCGCTATCGCGTCGTGCGAGAACTCACGAAGGCGGAGCTGTATCTCGACGGGTCGGATACGCCGGTCGCAAATACACTCACCGGCGTTTCGGAGATGCTGCGCCGCCGGCTCGGCATGAGTCGCGACGAGTTCTTCAACACGTACTTCACGGGCCAGAAGGAGCTCGACGTGATGGCGGCGATGTCGCCGTCCGAGCGCGCGCAGTTCCTGAGTCGCGTGCTCGGGTACGAGCGCCTTCGCGTCGCACAGCGACTGGTGAAAGACCGGGCGCGCCTCATGGGCGCAGAAGCAGCTGGGTTGCGCTCGGCGCTGCCCGACGCGTCGAGTGTCGAGCGACTGCATGTCGAGGCCGTGGCACGGCTGGCGCAGGCCACGGAGCGTCTTCGGGCGAGCGCGCTGCGTCGCGCACGCGCGGAGGAGGCGACGACGGCCATCACGCCGCAATGGCTGGCAGCGCAGCGCGAGCGCGAGCAGCTCCAGGAAGCCGTCGCCGAGTTGCGCGTGGCGGAGAGTGAGGCGGCGGCGTATGCGCGCGACGTCGAACGCATCGGCAAGGAATTGGCGGACGTCGCCGCGGCGGATGAGGAGCTGCAGGTGCTCGCGGAAGAACTGCAGCCGCTGGCGGCGCTGAGTGAGGAGCTTCAGACCCTGGACCGACTCGCGCGCGACGAGGGCCGCCGCAACGCGCTGCTCGACACGGAGCGCGCGCTCGAAGATGAAGTGCGCCGCCTGCGCGAGCGCCGCGCGCGCATCGAGACGGCGCCTTCGCTCGAAGAGGAAGCGACGTTGGAGCTCGAGCAGATGCGTGCGATGCTCGAGCTCGTGGAGGGCGAGCTGGAGGCAAAGCGCACCGAATGGGTGCGCGACCGGCAGGAGGCGGATACGAAGCGGACGGCGCTGCGTGAGCAGTACGCAGAGGTGAAGGAGCAGCGCGAACGGCTGGTGGCGGCGGGCGAAGACGGGACGTGTCCCATCTGTGAGCGCGCGCTGCTCGATCACTATCGCTCCGTGCTCGATCACTTCGATGAGCAGATGGCGAATCTCGTCGCCGACGGAAAATATTTCACGTCGCGCATCGAGCAGCTCGAGGAGATGCCAGTCGATGTTCGCGAGCTGGACGAGCGGAGGCGTGGGAACTTCGAGGAAGTCGGGAAACTCGAGCGTCGGCTCGCCAAGGTGCAGCTCGCCGTTCAGGAGCTTACGAGCGTCACGCGGGACCTGCACGCGCGAGAGCAGCGCTATGCGCAGGTACGTGCAGATCGTGAGTCGATTCCCGGCGGGTACGATGTGGTGCGCCATGGTGCCGCGCGCCGCGAGCTCGAGCGACTCAAGCCGCTCGACGCGCGCGCCACGCGCTTGGCGACGCTCATGGAGCGCAAGCCAATCCTGGAATCCGAAAGAGATCGCGCTGCTGCCGGCGTGGCGGCGGCGCGCGCACGGGTGTCGTCGCTCTCGGCGCGTGTCAGCGTGCTCGCGTTTTCCGAGCAGGCCTACGCGACCTTGCGCGCGCAGCACGAGGCCGCGGCGACCGAGCTGCGTACGGCGGAGCTCGACGCCGTGGCCACGGAAGGCGATGCGAACGTCGCGCAGGCGGCGGTCACCCGGGGCGAGCAGGCGCGCCAGGAGCTCACGCGAGCGCGGAAACAACTCGAGACGCTCGACAGGGACCGTCGTCTCCACGATGAGCTCGACCGCGCTTTCACGGACCTCCGCACGGACTTGAACGTCCAGCTGCGTCCGGAGATCGGCGAGATCGCGAGCGCCTTCCTCACGGACCTCACCGATGCGCGCTACGACGAGCTCGAGCTCGACGACAGTTACAATCTCACCGTGCTGGAGGACGGCGTTCCGAAGCCCGTGATCTCGGGCGGAGAGGAAGATGTCGCGAATCTCTGTCTCCGTCTTGCCATCTCCCAGATGATCGCCGAGCGGGCGGGTCAGAGCTTTTCGCTGCTGATCCTCGATGAGGTGTTCGGGTCGCTCGATGAATCGCGCCGGCAGAATGTCGTGGAGCTGCTCCGTGGCCTGCACGACCGCTTCGAGCAGGTGATCATCATCACGCACATCGAGCAGGTGCGAGAAGGGCTCGACCGCGTCATCAGCGTTCGCTATGACGAGGAGGCGCGGAGCTCCGTGGTAACGCTAACCGAGGCGGCGGTCATCGAGGAAGGCGAGCTGTTCGCGGCGGAGGCGGGCGACTGATGGCGATCGTGCGGAATTGGCGACCGCAGCCGAGGATCGAGGGGCCGTTTCGCGCGCGCGCCGAGGACATTCCGGCGCTGAATACCGTCTTCAGCGATGCATTCACGGAACGCTATCGTCGCGACGGCATGGTGGGCGTGCGCGTTCCGAACCTCAATCCGAAGGTCTGGCGCTACGCGATCGACGACGCGGAGGAGGGCGCGATGGTCTGGCGCGATGGTGGGCCGCGCGGAGACATCGTGGCATTCAACATGGTGCATCACTCCGATGCGGAAGGGTGGATGGGACCACTCGTCGTGCGCACGGACCTGCAGGGACACGGTGCGGGGAAGGAAGTCGTCGAGCGCGGCATTGCGTGGCTCCGCGAAAGCGGTGCGCGGATCATTGGACTCGAGACGATGCCGCGCACCATGGACAACATCGGTTTCTACTCGGGACTCGGCTTCGTTCCCGGGCGGTTGACGATCACGCTCACACTCGATGCGCAGGGCGCGGACGAGCCGGTGGAGCTTCTCGGGCGCACGAGCATGCAGGAGCGCGAGGAGGAGATGGCCGCCGTGCGAGCGCTCGTGGCGCACGTTGCGCCTGGATGCGACTTCACACGCGAGATCGAGCTGACCGATTCACTCGCGCTGGGTGACACGCTGTTGCTGAAGCAAAAGGGCGAGTTGGTGGGGTTCGCGCTCTGTCATACGACGCCCTTGGTGGAAGGGCGGTCGCGAGACGAGCTGCGCGTGTTAAAGCTCGTGTTGAGCCGGGAGGATCTGCTCGACGTCGCGCTGTCGGCGTTGCGTGATTTCGCAAAGCGCAGCGGAACGCGGCGCGTGGCGCTTCGGGTGCAAAGCGAGTACGACACCCTGTATCAGCGCATGATCGGCATGGGGGCGCGTGTGCGCTGGACCGACCTGCGCATGGCGCTGGCGGGATACCAGGAAGTGCGTCCGGCAGCGGGGGTGTTGCTGTCGAACTGGGAGATCTGAGCCGCTCGCTAAGTCGTTGAACCGTCGGCGCTTCGCTGAACCCCTGTGACGGTCGTGTGACGGTCCGGCTCGTTTTCGATCGCTTTAAGCATCGTGGCCGGATCCGCCTGCTGATACGCGGCCTTCATCGTGGCGAGATCCCGCCACCCGCCCGCCTTGCTCACGTCGACGTCCGGAAGGTGCTTCCTTGAGCTCGCCCAGGCGCGCCGGTAGGGATGCCACAGCCCGCGATCGAACTTCGGCACGCCAGCGGCCTTCTCCGCGGTGCGCAGCAGATAGTCTGCATCGATCTTCGTGAGCGCCCTGTCGAGGTGCACGCGCGATGGGAAGAGCGGAACGCTACCGAGGCGCGGCTGCAGCTTCAGGTAGCGCTCGAGGGCCGCGCGCGCAGGCGCGCTGATGGCCGTGAGCTCGAGGTACCCCAGCTTGTCATGCGTCTCGCGCCAGCGGAGAGCGCCGTGCGGCATGTGATCCGCCTGACCTTCATCCATTCCAGCAGCTGCGAGCGCGCGAGCTGCCTGGTCACGCGTGAGAAACACGTCCGAGGCCATCAGCTGACAAATCGCGTTGACACGCCGCCCCGTATATCGTGCGAGCTGCAGCATGCAGGCGAGTCGGCCCGACGGATCTACCGCATCCGCGATCGCGGCCGTCCGTTGAAAGCGATCCTCTGACGCCACCGGCCGCCGAGGGTTGCGCTCGCTCGGAAGCGAGAGGCCTTCGAAGGGATCCATGATGGTGAGGAGCCGCCGGCCGTGCACCTTGTACGTTCGCGCCCACTTCACGGCCGCTTTCAGCCAGTTGATCTCGTTCCGGATCGTGCCGTCACGAGGGGCGGATGTCGGGCCACGGTGCTTCGGCGACTTCACCGCGCGCGTTCGCCGGGCAATCACATAGCTGTCGATCTGCGTCTGACCGAGGTTCTCGAGCTCGAACCCGTCGCCCAGGTGCGTGAGGAAATACGGCGCGCACATCTCAGCAACGCGCTGCCTCGCCGGCGAGAGGTTCGGCGCACGATGCGCGGTGTAGAGGCGCACGAGCTGGCCGAGCGTGAGCACGTCACCACCACCGGTGAGTTTCAACTCCGCGATGCGTCGCGCGAGCTGACGCATGTGCAGCTCACCGAGCTTCCGGTCAGTATGGCCGAGCGACTTGCGTTGCCTGCTACCGTCCTCCGGCTTCCAGTACTCGCGTTGCAGATCCCCGCCAGGGGTGCGCTCGTAAATCCGCACGGAGACGCCGGCCTCCTCGATCGTCTTGCTCCATGCTTTCCGCGGTCGTGGCATTCTCAGGTTGCCCCGGCAAGAGTTGGAGAGAAGTTGTAGTGATTACGCGCGACGCGCCACGTCGACGAAGATCTGATGCCGTGGACCTCACAGATCATCCTCCTCGAGAATGGGCATCGTTCATCAGCCGATGACCTGTACGCCGGTGTTGAGGCCTCCGAAGCTCCCTGGACGGATCGGCCGCTTCAGCACACCGGCGCGCTCGATCTGATAGATCGTCTCCTGCAGGACCTCCCCCGAGGCCGGGTGCTGCGTCTGGAGAATGACGGTGACATTCCCCCCGCCGGCGCTGTTGTCGCGTGGTGTGAAGGTGCCTGCCTGCTGCGAGGAACCACCGCCGCCGGATCCGCCGGAGCCACCACCGCTCCCCGCCTCCTGGAAGCCCAGCGCGGCCGCTGATCCAAATTCCAACGCAGACGCCGCGTGGAGCGCGGCGCCGCCGACGTCGCCATGCGCGAGGGATCCCAGCGCCGCCGCGGATTCCTTGTACGAACTGACCAGCGCGTCCTTCGCATTGGCGAGGATGAGAAAACGTCGGATGGCATCGGCCGTCTCGCCGGCGGCGCGCACCTGGGCGCTCCCCGACGCCTTCATCGCCGCGGTGATCGTGCCGAGGTTGGCGATCGCCTTTTTTGTCGTATCGTCCTGCACCTTCTGCTTCCGCTGCTCCGTGATGGCGTGCGCGGTCTCGACGGAGACGCCGCTCCTGATCGCGGCTTTCTCCTCATCGTCGATCTGCTTCATCCTGGCCTCGTATTGATCCTTGACGCTATCGCTCCCCGCGCCGAGCGCGATATCCGCCCCGCGCTGCGCCTTCTCCTGCTGGAACTTCGCCGCCGCGCGAACGGCCTGGTAAATCCGCTCGTTGTAGTCCAGCTCGACGGCGAGCGCGGCCTGCTCCTGTTGTGACAGCGCGAGCTCGATCCCCTTCTCGTCGTACCGGCGGCGCGACGCGATGGCCTGGGCATCGGCATTGGCGCGCTGCACGTACCCTTCCGCGACCGCGAGGGTGATCGCCGTCTCTTGCTTATTGTTGCGGGTTTCCGCGAGCTGTGCCTGGCGCTGCATCAGCTCAGCGTTGTCGACGAGTGCGGCCTTCTCGCTCGCCTGGCGTGCGGCTTCGCGGCGCTTGAATTCGTCCTGCCGCTTGATCAGCGCTTCGTACTCGGCGTTCCGTTGCTGCGACCGCTCGAGCGCCTTACCCGCTGGGCCCGCGTTCGTGGCCTCCATCACCGTCGACACCAGCGAGCCCACGATGCCGCCCCCCGCCGCCTGCGCCGCTGCGGCGACCGCTGCCTTCTGCGCGACCGCGGCGCGGACAGCTTCCTCACGCGCGTCGTCGGCGCGTTTCCGCGCCGCCTCCACCTCCTTGTCGATCTGGCCTTCCGACGTGCCGCCGATGCGCGTGAGCGCGAGCGACGTCGCCCCGGCCTCCTGGTTGAGCTTCTTCAACGCCTCGTACGCAATGACGGACACGGTGATGATGGCGCCGACGCCGCTCGCCGCCGCGGCAACCGACGCACTGGCCGAGAGCGTGGCCAGACCGGCGGCGGCACCGCCGGCGGCCGTGGCCATCCCGGCCATGCTGCCTTGTCCCGTCAGGGCGACCTGGGAGAGGATGCCAAGGGCATTGGCGGCGGTCCGTGCACCGCCAGGCACCTTCGCGACAGCGACCGCATGCTTCTCCGAGGCGGCTGCAGCGGCATTCTGTGCGGCCGCGCTGCTCGCAGTCGCTGCGCCGGCCGCGCCCTCGGAGGTGGCCACGGCCTCGTTCGCGACCACCACGGCCTCGCT
>JALYVY010000277.1 GCA_030852985.1 Gemmatimonadota bacterium
GCGGCCCGTGACGCCTCCTCTCGCAGTCTGCCTCGCCATTCGGCCGGCTCTCAACCACCTTCGAGGGCCGCTATACGCTCCTGTTAGATCAAAACGAGCCGTTTCAGGATGGACACTAACTAAAACACGGCGCCTGTATGGCTCACCCTACGAAGCACGGGATGGTCACATACGGCCAGTTATTTCTTGTAAGTGGCAAACTTCAGCGTGTCGAGCGCCGTCGTCATCCCAATCTCATCTGGGCGACGAGGTGGGCTTGGCCAGCCACTCCCCACCATCCACCACCATGGTGGCGCCCGTGATCCAGGCGCCGCCCGGCGAAGCAAGGAACGCTACCATGTTCGCGATGTCGTTCGGCGTCCCCCAGCGCTGCAGGGGAATCATCGTCTTCGCGTAACCATCCATGGCCTTCTCCATCGCGAAGACGTCGACGACACCATCCGCGGACGGCGGCGGGGTAAACGCTTTTCGCACCCCCTCAGTGGGGATGGGTCCCGGCGCGACCGAGTTCATCCGCACGCGATACTTCGCCCACTCCACCGATAGCGTCTTCGTCAGCGCATCGATGCCGGCCTTCGCTGCTGTCGCGTGCGCCATAAGCGGCCACCCACGATAGTGCAGTGTCATCGAGATGTTCACGATCGAGCCCCCACCCTGCGCCTTCATCACCGGCAGCACGGCCTGTGAACAGAAGAAAGTGCCGTACAAGTCGATCTCGATGACGCTCTTCCACGCATTCTCCGAAAGCGTTTCTGACGGCGCGTAGAAGTTGCCAGCAGCGTTGTTGACGAGAAGGTCAATCCGCCCGAGCGACTCGGCGACTTCCGCCATCATGGTCTTCACGAGCGCTGTGTCGCGCACGTCTACCGCCTTTGCGCTCGCCTTGCCACCGGCCGCGATGATCTCCGCGGCCGCGGCCTCGACGCGTTCGAGCTTCCGGCTCGCGAGCACGACATGAGCGCCCAGCGACGCCAGCAGGTCGGCGATACCTCGGCCGATGCCGCTGCCGCCACCAGTGATCAGCGCAACCTGTCCCTCGAAAAGGCCCGGGCGAAAGACGGACGCGGTGTCGGTGGTCACGAGTGTTCCGAGGCGAGGGAGGGACATTGTTCGAGCGCATCGAACAGGGCGTCGGCGAGCGCCGAGGCTTCGTCCTCAGGAGCAAACGAGAGGGCGAGCGACAGCTGGCTCACCGGTGCAAACGACCGGCGATGATGGGCGGTGAGCCCGTGCGCGTCCAGGCCCGCACGATGCTCACGCGTGCCGTAGCCGACGTTGGTTTCCCAGTGGTAGTGCGGATGGCGCACGGCCAGCGCGTGCATCAGGCGGTCCCGCGTGACCTTCGCGACGATGGAGGCGCAGGCAATGGAGTGGCACCGCGCGTCGCCGCCCACGACGGCGGTGTGCTCGATGCCCAGCGTGCGAATCGTGAGACCGTCGATCACGACGTGATCCGGAGTCAGCGACAGCCGCGTGATGGCGCGCCGGATGGCCAGCACGGAAGCGTGATAGATGTTGTATCGATCCACCTCGCGCACGCTGGCCGCTCCGACGGACACACAAAGTGCCCGCTCGCGAATCCGTGCCGCCAGTTTATCGCGCTCACTGGCGCGAAGCGTCTTGGAATCATCGACGCCACGAATGGACTTCGCGTTCGTGGGCATGACGACTGCGCATGCGACAACGGGGCCCGCAAGCGGTCCCCGTCCGACTTCATCCACACCGGCCAGCAATGCACCCCTGCTGCTGCGCAGGTCGCGCTCGATTGCGCTCCATTTGCGCATGCAGGCTGGTCCGGCCCGAGGCTACTTGGTGGCGCTCGCCTGCGGGGTCCTGGCCTTCATTTCCTTGATACGCGTCGCCTTGCCGGTGAGGCTGCGGAGGTAATACAACTTCGCGCGACGGACGCGGCCACGACGAACGACGACAATCTCGGCAAGCATGGGGCTGTGCAGCGGGAAGATGCGCTCGACGCCGACACCGTTGGAGATCTTGCGGACGGTGAAGGTCTGGCTGACGCCAACGCCACGACGCGCGATGCACACTCCCTCGAACGCCTGAATACGCTCCTTTTCCCCTTCCTTCACACGGACATTCACGCGAACGGAATCACCGGCGCGGAACGCTGGGAGATCGCGGAGCCACTCTTTCTGGGTTTCGATGAAGACATGCATGAGACGACTGGTTCGGGGCTTAACTGGAATAGACTGGGGAACTTAGCGGGGGTCGAGCATGGAGTCCAGCCCAGAACCGATAGTCGGACAGCTAGACAGTCCGACAGTCCGACAGTCCGACAGTCCGACAGTCCGACAGTCCGACAGTCCGACAGTCCGACAGTCCGACAGTCCGACTTGCTTCAATGCTCCTCCGCGCGGCCGAACAACAACTCCACCTCGGGGCGCTGGTCCGGCGGTGCGATCACGTAGACGTAGTCGCCCGGCTGCAACCGCATTGCCCCAGAGGGTGCGATGAGTCCTCCCGCCCGTTCCAGCATGCTCACCGCCGCACCTCGCGGAAAAGGGATCTCCGAGAGCAAGGCGCCTGACACGGCAAGCTGCGGGGAGATGAAATACGCATGCAACTCGTCGCCCTTCGGAGCGCGGACGTCGATCTCCACGGATGACTTGGGAGGTGGCGGCGCCGCCGACTCCACGCGCAGCAGCCGAGTCGCCCATGGGACCGTCGCGCCCGGCACGATCGCGCCAACCACGACGATGAGGAACACGACGTCGAAGAGCGGCTTCGCTCCGTTCACGCCGGCCATCACGGGAATCGTCGCCAGCACGATGGGCACGGCGCCCCGGAGGCCGACCCAACCGACATACGCCGATTCACGCCACCGATATCCGAAGGGTGCCAGACACACCGCTGTTACCACTGGCCTCGCGATGACGGCGAGGAAAAGGGCCATGCCAATACCGATCGGCGCCACCTGCAACACGCGCGTCGGATATACCAGCAAACCGAGCAGCAGAAACATCAACACCTGGCTCAACCAACCCAGCGCGTCGTGCACCCGCCTTATGCCGACGGCATGCGGGAGCGTGCCGCTGCCGAGCACGACCCCCGTGACATACACAGAGAGGAAGCCACTGCCGTGAAGGAGGGTAGTCAGCCCGTAGGAGAGACACGCGAGCGCCAGCGTGAACGCCGGATACAGACCGGCCGCGGGAAGCCGAATCCTGAGCAGGATCCATCGCCCCGCGTGCGCGATCACCACTCCGCACAACGCACCCAGCACGAGCTCGCGCACAACATCCAGCACCATGGCCAGCGGCCGTATCGCCTGGCCACCCGCCAGGGCCGCCGTGAGCGTGGTCGTGAGGATCACCGCCATCGGGTCGTTCAGCCCCGATTCCACTTCCAGCGTCAGGCCAACCCGTTGGCGAAGGCGAGTGCCTGTAGCGGAGAGGACCGAGAAAACGGCCGCCGCATCCGTCGACGATACGATGGCGCCGAGCAGCAGCGCCATCGTCCACGACAACCCGATTAAGTGCGCGACGCCGGCGACCAGACCCGCTGTCGCCAGCACACCGACCGTCGCCAGCACTGCGGCGGGAAAAAGAATCGGGCGGGCAGAGGCGAATGATGTGTTCAGCCCGCCGTCGAACAGGATCAGCGCGAGCGCGGTTGTGCCGAGGCGAAACGTGAACGCGTAGTCGTCGAACGGGATGTGCCCGATCCCCTGGCTCCCCGCCAGCACGCCGACGAGGAGAAAGAGGAGCGCCACCGGCAATCCCAATCGTGCTGACGCACGACTCAGCGCCACGCTGGCGCCCAGCAGCAACCCGAAGGCAGTCAGCAGCACCGCCGTCGCAGTGGGCTCGATGGCGATCATCGCACTCCTCCGCTGCTCACCACCCCTGCTGAGATCACCGCGATAACGGGCTCCGGACTTGTTGCAAGCCTTGCTTGCGTCAGGTCGTCAGATCGCGACCAACCCGCGACTCCCGCGTCAGCCGTTCGGCCTCACGCTGCCGCCAATCTGCAATCTTCTTGTGATCGCCGCTCAGGAGGATCTCCGGCACCTGGTGTCCCCGAAAGTCCGGCGGCCGCGTATACGAAGGGGCCGAGAGACCACGTTCCCAGAACGAATCCCCGTATGCGCTTTCCGGGTCGCTCATGGCCCCCGGCAGCAAACGCACGGTGGCGTCGATGACAGCGAGTGCTGCAGGCTCCCCGCCACTCAGCACGAAGTCCCCGAGCGACAGCTCCTCCGTTGCCAGGTGGTCGGCCACGCGCTGGTCTACGTCCTTGTAGTGTCCGCAGAGCATGGTAAGCTGGTCGCCCGCCGCAAAGCGCACCGCATCGGCTTGCGTAAACCGACGACCTCGCGCGCTCATGAGCACGATCGGCGAGGTCGCGCCCAGTGCCTCCACGGCCTCGAAAAACGGGGCGGGTTTCATCACCATGCCAGGTCCACCGCCATACGGCGTGTCGTCGACAGTGCGGTGGCGGTCGTGCGTGTAATCGCGCAGGTCAACGACGTTGAACGTCACGGAGCCAGCCGCCGCGGCGCGTGCCGGAATGCTGAGTCCGAGCGGCGCCTCGAAGAACGGTGGAAAGATGGTGACCACGTTGATGATCACTCCAACAGTCCCTCCGGCGGCGTCACCACGATCACCCGAGCGTCCTTGTCGACGTAAGCCACCGTGTTGTCGTCATAGAGCAGCAGCACGGTCTCCCCATCCCTCGGCTCCGCGCGGCGCACGTCGAGCGCGAGTCCCTGCGGCAGTTCGTAGAGCTCCTCGACCACGCCGATGACCTCACCGGTCGCGAGGTCCACGCGCATGCCGACGAGGTCATGAAGGTAGACCTCGTCGTCTGCAGGGGGCGGCACTTCGTCGGCCGGCAGCAGCAGATAGCGTCCGCGCCAGAGCTCCGCCGCATTGCGCTCGGGCACCTCGTCGAAGCCGACGAGCATGCCTTCGTTGAACGGGCGCACCGAACGGATGTGCAGCTCCTGCTGGGAGGCGCTGATGTCGCCGGCCGCGGTGCCCGCAAAAACACGACGGCCGGGCGCGAAGACCGCGTCCGGCGCATCGGTGATGGCTTCGACGACGACCTCGCCGCGAATGCCGTGTGCCTTGCGGACCCGCCCGACGATGAGGTACGTGGGCGTCGTCATCGCAGGAGCGCGGTTACGCCTCTTCGGCCTTCTCGCCGAGGGGCACGGCGGCCGACTTGAGCTTCGCGGCGAGACGGGTCTCGTGGCGCTCCTTCAACACGCCCGCCTTGCGAAGCAGCGACCGGACGGTGTCCGTGGGCTGCGCGCCGACGTTGAGCCAGTAGTTCACTCGGGCGGCGTCGAGGTTGATGGCCTTGTCGCCCGTGCGGGGCTGATACTGGCCGACGATCTCGATGAACTTGCCATCACGCGGGCTCTTCGAGTCGGCGACGACGATGCGGTACATGGGGGCCTTTTTGCGGCCAACCCGGCGAAGACGAATCTTGACGGCCATTTTTTTCAGATTTCCTGAGCGGAACTACCTGGGCTCATCGCGTATCCGGCATTTCCGGATCGCACCCGGTACTGCAAGGATGATAGGATGATAGGATGATAGGATGATAGGATGATAGGACAGAAGAGGCTGTTCCTATCTTACTATCTTCC
>JALYVY010000278.1 GCA_030852985.1 Gemmatimonadota bacterium
CGTTTGTACCGATCCGACGCGGCATCCGCGGTGCCCTCCTGCTTCACGTCGCCCGCGGACGATACTACGAACACACCGCCCGCGTCGCCGGCCGAGGCGAGCGTGGGCTCCGGGTCGGAGGCGGTGGAGTCCTTCGGTCCGCCGGGCGAAGCCGCGGGCGCAGCGGGCGGTGGAAGGAGCAGGTCGAGCAGCCGGTCGTCCACACGTTCGTTCGCGAGGTCCTCGACTTCTGTTTCGCGTTCCTGTCGCACCATCTCGATGGCACTGTCCACGAGGTCGCGAATCATGCCTTCGACGTCGCGGCCGACGTAACCGACCTCGGTGAACTTTGATGCTTCGACCTTGATGAATGGCGCGCCGGTGAGCTTTGCGAGGCGTCGAGCGATCTCTGTCTTGCCCACGCCGGTAGGCCCGATGAGAATGATGTTGTTCGGCGAGATCTCGTCGCGGATGGCTTCGGGCGCCTGCTGCCGGCGCCACCGGTTGCGCAGCGCGATGGCGACGGCTTTCTTCGCGTCCGCCTGTCCCACGATGTAGCGATCCAGCTCGGCGACGATCTGACGCGGTGTCAGGTCAGCGAGGCGCGCGAGCGCCTGCTGCGTACGGGGCGACGGCACGTCAGCTCGCCTCGAGGACGGTGATGTTCGTGTTCGTATAGACGCAAATCTCGCCGGCAATGGTGAGGCTCTGCCGCACAATCTCTGCGGCGCCGAGCTCCGTGTTGGCGGCCAGTGCGCGCGCTGCCGCGAGCGCGTAGGCGCCGCCGGACCCAATGGCGAGGATGCCGTCGTCCGGCTCGATCAGCTCACCCGTGCCTGAGATGATGAAGCCGTGCGCCGCACTGGCCACGACGAGCAGCGCTTCGAGGCGCCTGAGTACCCGGTCGCTGCGCCAGTCCTTCGCCAGCTCCACGGCAGCGCGCGGCACGTTCGACGGATAACGCTGCAGCTTCTCCTCGAACTTCTCAAAGAGGGTAAGCGCGTCGGCAGCGGACCCGGCAAACCCGGCGAGGAGCTTCCCGTCGCCGATGGCGCGCACCTTGTTGGCTTTGGCCTTCATGACCGTGTCACCCACGGTCACCTGCCCATCTCCACCCAGCGCCACCAGGCCCTTACGGCGCACGGCGAGGATGGTGGTAGCACGAATTCTTGGGAGTTCCGACATGCGTGGAATCTAGCGCGCATCGGCAGCTCCGCTGCCCCAGGCGCCGATGCGCGCGCTCGCCGCTATGGCTTCTTGTCCGCGCGCGCTGCCCGTTCGCGGTCCGCCAGCCCACCGCGCCTCAGCGCTCCGCGATTGACAATGCGGTCGCGCAAAAACTTCCGGTTGGCGATCACCCCGAAAAAGAACAGCACCGCGCCAGTGATCACCGCCACGGTGGTGTAGGGCCACGTGTCCCGCCCAATGATGGCAGACGCGAAGCACAGGATCGCTATGCCGATACTCGCCTCGCCGCCGATGCTTCGCTCCGTCCGCTCGTTGCGGCGGCGCTCCTTGCTGTGCGCCATCGTCTCAGGCAGCCATGCGTCCGCAAGGACCGCCAGCCCCACGAGGGCGACAATAACACCAACGATCAGGGGAATGGTTTCAACGCGCACGTGACAAGCTCCGCAGGTGGACCCGTGGCGTCCTCAAGCGATCTTCATGCCCGGGGATGTGCTTTCCCGTAGACCTGCTTCAGGCGCTCGACGCTGGTATGCGTATAGATCTGCGTCGTGGAGATGGATGCGTGGCCGAGCAGCTCCTGCACCGCGCGAAGATCGGCGCCGTTGTCGAGCAGGTGCGTGGCAAACGTATGCCGCAGGGAGTGCACCGAGAGACCCGCGTCCTCGTCGATCTCGGCAAGGAATGCCGACACGACCTTCTGGACCATGCGCGCCCCGATGCGCTTGCCGGTCCGCGCGAGAAAATACGCCGAACGCTCGCCCTTCGCGCCCACGCCGCGCAGCAGCTCATCGCGCCTTGCCTCGTAGTTGCGAAGCGCAAGCACCGCGTGGTCACCGATCGGAATGATACGCTCCTTCCTCCCCTTGCCGCGCACCTTCACCTGTTGGCTCACAAGATCCGGATCGCCCCGACTCAACCCCTGGAGTTCCGAGAGCCGCATGCCTGTCGAATAGAACAATTCGAGCATCGCCAAATTGCGCACGTCAGTGAACTTGCCTTCCATGGCGCGCATTTCGGCCATCTGGAAGAGCAAGTCGATCTGGGGGCGATCGAGATAGCCAGGCAGGTACTTGTCGAGCTTCGGCGCGCCGACCGCTCGCGCTGGATTCGTCTCCACCATCTCGTTCCGATGCATCCAGCGGTAGAAGCTTCGCACGCCCGAGAGCGTGCGAGAGATCGTGCGCTTGCCTACGCCCCGCCGCGACAGGTGTGCCAGAAATCCGCGCATGGCGAGTCGATCGACGCGCTCCCAACTCCACGCTTCCATGCCATAGTACTCGCCAAGGAACGCGACGAACTCGCGCAGGTCACGCGTGTACGCCTGCACCGTGTTGGGTGAAACATCACGCTCCTTGGACAGGTGCCGAAGGTATTCGGCGACATCCGGAGGGGGCGCGACCGTCTCGCTCACGCGCGAACGGTGGCGGTTGCGAGTGACGTGTCTCGCCACGTGGTCATGTCCGCGAGGGCCCGCGCAGCGAGCCTCTCCTTCTTGATCCGCTTGTCCTTCACCCGCGCCGGAAGGTCGTCGACGAGCCCGAAGTTCGCATTCATCGGCTGGAAGTGTCGCGGATCCGCCTCCCGCATGTAGCGATAGAGCGCGCCGAGCATCGTGGTCGGTGGCGGAACGACAGGTTCGTCGCCGGCGATCATGCGCGAGAGATTGATGCCGGCGAGTAGCCCCGTCGCCGTGCTTTCGGTGTAGCCTTCGACGCCCGTGAGTTGGCCCGCGAAGAGCGTCATCGGGTCGTCCTTCAGCGACAGGTGCGGCGTGAGCGCCGCGGGCGCATTGAGGTACGAGTTGCGGTGAATGGAGCCAAATCGGAGAAACTCCGCGTTTTCGAGGCCGGGGATCAGGCGGAAGACTCGCTGCTGTTCGGGGTAGCGGAGCCGTGTCTGGAAGCCGACGAGATTCCACATCCGGCCGCCGCGATCTTCCATCCTCAGTTGCACGACGGCGTATGCCTCACGCCCGGTACGGGGGTCGGTGAGGCCAACTGGCTTCATCGGTCCAAAGCGCAGCGACTCGCGCCCCCGCCGCGCGATCTCCTCCGCGGGCATGCAGCCGTCGAAGTACGGCACGGCGTCGAACTGGTGCGCCGCGGCCTGATCCGCGGTCGTCAATGCGTCGAGGAAAGCTTCGTACTGTGCGCGCGTCATCGGACAGTTGAAGTACGCGCCGTCCGATTCGCCTTCCATCGTTTCCTTGCCGTAGCGCGACGCCCGGAAGGCGATGTCCTGATCGATGGATTCGTGTGCGATAATCGGTGCAATCGCGTCGTAGAATGCGAGCGACTCCAATCCGAGACGGGCACCAATGGCCTCCGCGAGCGCGCTCGACGTGAGAGGTCCTGTGGCCACGACGCCGGGCGACGGGAGCGTCGCCAGCTCCTCGCGGCGCACCTCGATGCGCGGGTGCGCCGCGATGCGCTCACTCACGGCGACGGAGAAGACGTCCCGGTCAACGGTGAGCGCGCTACCGCCCGGAACCCGCGCCGAGTCGGCGCACTCGAGAATCATGGAGCCCAACAAGCGCATCTCGGCCTTCAGCAGACCGTGCGCGTTTGTGGTCTCCGTGCTCTTGAAAGTGTTCGAGCACACCAGCTCCGCCAGGCGATCGGTTTTGTGCGCCTCGGTGCGAACCTGCGGACGCATTTCATGGAGCACCACGTCGAGTCCGCGTTCGGCAAGCTGCCACGCGGCCTCGGTGCCTGCGAGCCCTCCCCCGATGATATCGACCGATGGCGCCATCCGCGGAATCTAGCGAATCACGATCCGCCCTCGCAGCCGCCGTTCATTGAAGTCCTGTCAGAATAAACGAGAGGCGAGCGCTGCTACGCTCGCCTCCGTTCAGTAGTGGCTCATCCGCCCCTAACCCGCGAGCGCGGGCTCTGCCGATTCCTGTGGCTCCGCTGGTTGCGGGACGTCCCACTCGTTCCCGCACTTCAGGCACTTCCGGAAATCACCGCGCGCCTTGGTGAACTTCATCTCGGCACCGAGGTACCCGCAGTCCGGACAGATCTCCGAGACCGGCTTGTTCCAGGCAACGAAATCACACGTCTCATTGGAGCAGGCGTAAAACGCGGTACCGCGCTTCTTCGAGCGGCGCTCCACGAGCTCGCCGCCGTCCTTGGGGCAGAACACCCCAGTGGGCATGGAGCGCGTGCCGCGACACTTGGGAAACGTGCTGCACCCGAGAAACTCACCACTCCGGCCCACGCGCACGACCATCGGCTCGCCACACAGGTGACAGGGAATGTCCGTCATCCGGGGCTTGGCCTTCTCGCCCTTGAGCGGTCGGGTGTAGGTGCAATTCTTGGGATGGTTCTCGCACGCGAGGAACGGCCCGAAGAAGCCACCGCGCGGCTCGAGCCTGCCGCCGTCGAGGGGGCAGCGCTCGTGCTCCAGTGCGGAGAGGTCGTGCGCGACGGCAATCAGCTCACCGAACTGCACGTTCTTCAGCGACTTGTCGAAGGGTCCCCAAAAATCCTTGAGCACCACCCGCCAGCCGAGCTCTCCTTCTTCGACCTTGTCGAGCTCCAGCTCCATGCCCGACGTGAAGTCCACGTTGAAGATGCCCGGGAACTGCTTCACCATGACCTTCTCCACCGTCTCGCCAAGCTCGGTGGGGAAGAAGCGTCGCTGCTCCAGCAGCACGTAGCGCCGGTCGGCGAGCACGCTGATGATGCTTGCGTACGTCGACGGACGACCGATGCCGAGTCGTTCGAGTTCCTTGACGAGACTCGCTTCGGAGAACCTCGGTGGTGGCTCCGTGAAATGCTGTGAGGGCGTGATCGAATGCACGGGAATGTTCTCGCCGACATCGATCACCGGCAGCTCGTTCTCATCCTCGAGCGCCTTGGAATCGCCCTCTTCGCGCGCTTCGCGGTAGAGCGCGAGGAAGCCCTGGAACTTGATGATGCTTCCCGTGCTGCGGAACAGGTACGAGCGACGGCCAATCTGGGGCTGATCCTTCGCCTCGATGTCGAAGTCCACCGTCGTCGTGTCGAACACGGCGGGTGCCATCTGCGAGCCCATGAACCGCTGCCAGACCAGCTGGTAGAGCTTGAACTGGTCCGGGCTCAGGTACTTGCGAATGTCGTCGGGACGGCGCGTTGGATCCGTTGGACGCACGCTTTCATGCGCGTCCTGCGCGTTCTTCGCCTTGCCGTCGCCGTAGAGCTGAAGACCCTTGGCAAGGAATTCCTTGCCGAACAGCACGCGCAAATATTCCTGCGCCTGCGTCGCCGCGCTCTCCGCCACGCGCGTGGAGTCGGTACGCATGTACGTGATGAGGCCGACCGCGCCCTCGGGCCCGATGTCGATACCCTCGTACAGGTCCTGCGCGACGCGCATTGTCCGCTTGGAGCCGAACGACAACTTCTTCGCCGCTTCCTGTTGCAGCGTCGACGTCGTGAACGGTGCCGAGGGATT
>JALYVY010000279.1 GCA_030852985.1 Gemmatimonadota bacterium
GTGGCGCTCGCCCTCCCACAGCTCGGTCGCGGGCTTTCCCCCGAGCCCGATCTCGATCTGGTCCTCCACGTCGACGACGTTGAGGCCATGGCGCGCCGCGCGCTCGCGATCGATGACGAGCTGCGCCTGCGGCACTTCGCCAGCGCGGTCGATGTAGGCGCGCGTTACGCCGCGTACCCCGGAGACCTTTTGCAGCACTTGCTGCGTCGTCCGGCGCAACACCACAGGATCATCGCCGAATACCTTCACGACCACCTGCCCGTCGATCTGCGAGATGCTCTCGAGCACGTTGTCGCGGATGGGCTGCGAGAAGCTGGTTTCGACTCCAGGCAGCACGGCGAGTGCCCGGTCCATTTGCGAGAGCACCTGGTCCTTCGTGACACCGGGCCGCCACTGCGCTTCCGGCTTCAGTGCGACGAGCACCTCGATCATGTTGATCGGCTTGGGATCGGATCCATCCTCGGGGCGGCCCGCCTTGGAGACGGACGTCTCCACTTCCGGCACGCTGGCAATCGCGCGGCGGATGTTGCGCGCCTGCGTCGTCGCCTCGGTGACGGAGATGCCGGCGGGCAGGTTGACGTTGAGCCAGATGCTTCCCTCATTGAGCTCCGGCAGGAACTCGCTGCCCACACCGCGCGCCGCGACGAGGCTGATGCCGAGCGCAAGCAGCGCCACACCGAGCACGGTCTTTGGCGCATGCAGCGCGCGCGACAGCACCGGCGTGTAGGCGCGCTTGCACGCGCGCACGAGGCGATTTTCCTCATGTGGCAGCGGAGGGCGCAGCAGCCAGAAGCAGAGCAATGGTACCAGCGTGAGCGACAGCAGGAGCGAGCCGATGAGCGCCGAGGTGATGGTCCAGGCCATCGGTGCGAAGATGCGTCCCTCGTGACGCTGCAGCGTGAAGATGGGAATGTTCGCCACGATGATGATGAGCATCGAGAAGAACGTGGGCCGGCCCACTTCCGCCGTCGCCTCCAGCACGAGCGCGCGCCGCGCACCGGACTCGCGCGGCGCATCCGGCGCGGACAGCCGGCGGAAGACGTTCTCCACCACGATGACCGCGCCGTCCACGATGATCCCGAAGTCCATCGCGCCGAGCGACAGCAGGTTGGCGGGAATGCCGCGCCAGCTGAGGCCGATGAAGGTGGCGAGCAGCGAGAGCGGGATCATCACCGCCACAATGAGCGCCGCGCGAACGTTCCCGAGGAACAGGAGGAGGATGACGCTCACGAGCAGCGCGCCTTCGCCGAGATTCTCGAAGACCGTGCGGAGCGTCGTCGCGATCAGCCAGCTGCGGTCATAGTACGGCACGAGTTGAACGCCCTTCGGAAGGATCGACGTGTTGAGCTGCTCCACGCGCTCCTTGATACCGGCCAGCACATCCGACGGATTCTCCCCCTTTCGCATCAACACAATGCCCGTCGCGATGTCGTCGTCGCCATCCTGCCCCACGATACCCTGCCGCGGCACCGCACTCACCGTGGTCGTGGCGACGTCCCGCACGAGAATGGGCGTGCCGTTTCGTGAGGCAATCGTGATCTGTCCGATGTCGTCGGGCGACTTGAGCAGCCCGATGCCACGCACGAGGTACTGTTGCGGCCCCTGTTCCACATAGCTGCCGCCCGCATTCGCATTGCCGCGGCCGAGCGCGGCGAAGAGTTGCGGCAGGGAGACGCCGTAATACCGGAGGCGCGTCAGGTCCGGGTTCACCTCGTACTGCTTGATCAGGCCCCCGAAGCTCACGACATCGGCGACGCCCGGCATCATCTTCAGGTAGCGTGAAACAGTCCAGTCCTGGATGGTGCGCAGCTCGGCGGAGCTGAGTCCCGCGCCCCGGATGCGGTAGCGATAGAGCTCGCCAATGGGCGTCGACAGCGGGGCGAGGCCCGGCTGGACGCCTGCCGGCAGGTCGGCGCCCTGGAGTCGCTCGAGCACCTGCTGTCGAGCGAAGTAGTCGTTCGCCTTGTCGTCGAAGGTAAGGACGATATATGAGAGCCCGAACTGCGTGTGTGAAAACATGCGGACGCTGTGCGGCAAGCCCGCCAACGCGATCTCGATGGGGATCGTGACCTGCTGCTCGACCTCCTCCGGCGCGTGTCCCGGATAGAGCGTGATGACGTTCACCTGGATGTCCGAGACATCGGGGAACGCCTCGATCGGGAGGTTCTCGAACGCGAAGACACCGCCGGCGATGAAGAGCAGCACCATCAGTGCGAGGAACATCGGCTGCTGCAGTGCGAAGGACACGACGCGGCGGATCATCGTCGTCGGTCGGCGTGCGGCGTGAGTGAGCCGTGCGTCACCAAGACTTCCTGGCCTGCTGGTAGAGCTGTTCCACGAGGAGCACGTTGCTGGTGACGACATGCTGGCCTTCGGTGAGGCCACTCAACACCTGGACAAGGCCGTGCTGCGTGCTGCCGACGGTCACCTCCACACGACGCAGCCGTCCGCGGCCCTCCTCGACGTACACGACGTGCTGCGCACCCTCGAGCATCACGGCGCTCACCGGAACGCCGACCCCGAGCGTCGTGGCCGAGGCGAGCTGCACGCTGACGAGCATCTCGGACTTGAGCAGCCCCTGCGCATTGTCGACCGTGCCGCGCACCTTGAGCGTTCGCGTTGCCGGATCGATGCCTCCCGCGACGAACGTCACGCGACCGGGGAATGACCGGTCTGGCCACGCACTCGGCTGCACGCTCAGCGCGGCACCGTTCGCGATGTACGGCAGCTCCCGCTCTGGCACGTCGAGAATGACCCATGCGCGTGCGGGATTCGTGATCACGAACAGTGGCGCGAACAACTGCGGCGCGTTCGCGAGCATCTGGTCGGGCCGCACCTCCTGGCCCGGCGAAAGGGTGCGCTCCACGATCTGGCCCGCAAGTGGCGCGCGCAGGGCAAACGACTTGTTCAGGCCCGTGGTGTCCGCGCCGTACATGGCGAGACGGGAAATCGCGCGCCCCTGTTCGGTGCGTGCGCGCTCGAGATCCGCCTCGGCCGACTCGAGGTCCTTGCGCGCGGCGACGCCGTGTTCGAGCAGGTCGCGCGTGCGATCGACTGTGCGCCCGGCGAGCGCGAGGTCCGTCGTCGCGCGATGGGCATCGGCCTGCGCCTGGCCGTAGTCCGGCGCCGCGATCCACGCGAGCACGTCGCCGGCGTTCACGCGCTGTCCGACCTGGGCCACGACGCGCTCCACGCGTCCAGCGAACGGTGAGAAGACGCGCACCGTGGCGTCGTCGTCCCATACGACGCGCCCGGGTATGCGAAGAGAATCGGTGACCGATGGTACGGCGGGAACTGTCACAAGGTGTGCGATGCGCGGGTCGGCGGGCGGCAGCGTAAGCTCGTTCCCCACGACGCGCACATCGGTGGCGGCGTCCGGGCCGTTCTCGGCCGTCGTTGCGGCGGACGACTTACGGCAGCCACCCATGGCGACCGACAGGAAGCTGAGTGACGCAAGCAGCAGGGCGCGACGTGCGCGTGATGACGACAACATGTTCCGATCCTGGTAGGTGTGCGCCGCTCGTGACGCACGACTGAAGAATCGTTTGGCCACCGCCCTCGAAGTGCTAAAGATCCGCTAAAAGAGGGCGCGCCAATACCAATCGGTGCGCGCGCGGCGTGACCCTTCGCGCATGAACATCCGCATCCCCTCCGCGACGCACGCGCTGCTCGCCATCGCGATGATTGCTCCGCACTCGGCTCGTTCGCAGCAGGGCGTGACCCTGTCGCAGGCCATCGCGACGGCGCTGCGCGACAATCCCGACGCCCTCATCGCACGCGCGACCATCGACTCCGCGCGTGGTGAACGGCGTATCGCCGTCGCGCTCCCCAATCCCACGCTCAGTGGGCTACCGAATACGCCCTATCAGTACGCCGTATCACTGCCGCTCGACATCATGCCCTCGCGTCTCTATCGCAGCCGGGCTGCGGCAATCGGCGTGCAGGCGTCCACTCTCGATCGCAGCGACGTCCTCCGCCAATTGCGCTTTGCGGTGGCGCGTTCCTTCCTGGACGTGCTGCTCGCGCAGGAACGCCGCACGCTGGCGCGGGACCGGCGTGCGGCGGTGCTCCAATTGCTCGTGGCCGACTCCGCGCGTGTTCGGGCGGGCGATGCGCCAGCGCGCAATCTCGTGCGGAGCGAGGTAGAGCTTGCGCGCGCCGACGCGGAGCGGGCGCGGGCCGACGTGGATGTCCAGTTGGCGCGCGGAGCGCTGCAGGCCCTCATGGGCGTGGCACATCCCGACACCGGTTTCGTCGCCATCGGGTCGCTCGCGTATCGCGCGTTCGCGACGCCGCCCGAATCGCTCGCGATGCTCGCGCTGGCCAATCGTGCGGACCTCAACGCCGCACGAGTGCGCGTGGAGGGCAGCCGGGAGTCACAGCACCTCGCGTCGTCGCTCGTGCTGCCGACGCCGGTGATCTCCTACGTCCGCCAGTACACCGCGCCGTTCGAGAGCGGGCATTTCTACTCATTCGGCGTCGGGTTCGACCTGCCACTCCTCAACCTTCACAGTGGAGAGAGAGAGAGGGCGGCCGCGGGCGTCGCGGGTGCACGGTTCGCACAGGAACGCACTGCGATCGGCGTGCAGCGCGACGTCGTCGCGGCCGAGGCGGAATTCCGGATTCAGCGCGCCCTCGTCGAGCGATACGAATCAGGACTGCTACGTCGCATCGACGAAGGGCGCGCTGCGGTGCGATATGCGTACTCGCGCGGTGCCAGCTCGCTGCTCGACGTGCTTGACGCCGAACGGTCAAGCGAAGAAGTACGCTCGGACTACGTCGTTGCGCTGCACGACTACTGGCTGAGCGTCCATGCGGTGAACGCAGCGGTTGGTATGGACGTATTCGGCATATTGCGTGACGACGAGACTATACGTCGGCCATGAGCGTGGGATCCAGGTCGACGGCCGGAAGACGCACGGTGAAGATGCTCCCGCCTCCGGGGCGTGGCTCGTAACCGACCGTGCCGTGCTGCAGCTCCGCGAGCCGTTGTGCGATCGAAAGCCCCAGTCCCGATGAGCCGGCGTCAGGCGCCTGCCGCTTCGGACGATAGAAGGCCTCGAAGATTCGGTCGCGCTCGTCCTCAGGCACACCCGGTCCCGCATCGACGACGCGCATGGCAATCCACGACGCTTCGCGAGCGGCCGTGACATGCACGGTGCCGTCATCGGGGGAATAGCGCAGCGCATTGTCGATCAGGTTGCCCAGGATCCGCAGCGTCTGCACAAAGTCAAAGCGCGCCACCAGCTCGGGCTCATCGAGGTCCACGCTCGCGAGGAGCCGTCGGCCATTCAGGCCGCCCTGCGCCTGGGCGACCGCGGCGGCCATCACGTCTTCTGCCGTGTTGAGCTCCATCTCGAGCCGCACCGTGCCGGATCGAATCGTCGAGAGATCCAGGACATTCGACACCATGCGCGAGAGCCGATCCGCCTGCTGCTCGATCGTGGACGCCGCCGGATCACCGCGCTCGGCGGATGCCTGCGCGAGGAGCTTGATCGTCGTGAGCGGCGTTCGCAAGTCGTGCGAGACCGTCGCGAGTACCTCGTCCTTCAACCGGTTCGCCTCACGAAGGTCGCGGG
>JALYVY010000280.1 GCA_030852985.1 Gemmatimonadota bacterium
CCGGGACGGAACCTGCTGGCGTTGAGCTATGACGCGGCGGGGCGGCTGCTCTCGGTGGCCAGCGCCACGATCGACACGCGGATGACCTACCAGCCGGGCACCGGACTGCTGTCGTCGGTCAGTGCCGGCGCCGGTGCGACGGGTCAGGCCTACGCGCTCCAGTACGATGGCCGGCTACCGATTTCGATTACGGCGTCCGGGCTCGTCAACGGGCGGGTGGACTACACCTACACGACGGACCTGTGGCTCAAGTCAGTAGCGATCGCGGGGCGCACGCCGATCACGTACGACTACGACGCCGACGGGCTGGTGACGCGCGGTGGAGCGCTGACCGTGAAGCGCGACCCGCTGACGGGCGCGATCACGGGCGACACGATCGGCGTCGTGGCAACGAGCCGGACGTACGACGATCACGGGGCGTTGAGCGGGATCGAGTTGCGGATAGCCGGAACTCCGACGTGGTCCCAGCGGCTGACGCGGGACTCGATTGACCGAATCACGGTGCAGCGGGATTCGGATGCGACGGCCGGCGTGGTGGTGACAGGCTACCACTACGACGCGCAGGACCGGCTGGACCTGGTGACGAGGGACGGCGTCGCGGCCCAGGCGTTCACGTTCGATGCAGCCGGAAACCGGACGGCCGTGACGACGAGCGCTGGGGTCGTAGCGGCGACGTACTCGGCGGATGACAGGATCCTATCCTACGACGGGCAGACCATCACGCACGACGCGAGCGGTGCGCGCGCCACCGAGGTGCGCGGGGCAGATACGCTCGGCTATCAGTACGATGACCTCGGGCGGATGACGCAGCTTTCGAGTAGAACGGATGGCGCGCTGAGCTTTCGGTACGATGCCGACGGGCGTCGCGTGCAGGAGTTGCGCGGCGGAGCGGTGGTCCGGAGCCTCCTTTACGGGGGGTCAACCGCTCCGATGGCTGAGCTGACGGCAGCCGGCACCGTGAAGAGTGAGTTTGTGCAGATCACGGGCGAATTGGCGCCGGATTATCTGGTGCAGGGAGCAACGACGTACTATCTGGTGCACGACCAATTGGGCAGCGTGCGGCAGGTGATTGACGTCAACTCGGGGAGCGTAGCACAAGCGGTAGACTATGACGTCATCGGCGTCGTGACGCGGAACACGGCGACTGGATTCCAGCCATTCGGCTATGTCGGCGGCTTGAACGATGCCGATGGGCGCACTGTGCACTTCGGGGCCCGCGATTACGATGCGCGCACAGGGCGGTGGATACAGCCGGATCCGATTGGGATAGAGGGTGGTCAGACGAGGTACGAGTATGGCGCCAATGATCCGATAAATTCGGTCGACCCAGTTGGTCTGTGCCCATTGGTATGTCCCGAGGATGTTGAGCAGCTGATCGCGCAAGTCCGATCGGGGCGGCCGATCATCACCGTCGTTGCAGGGGTAGGGATGATTGGTGGCGGTGGTGTCTTTGTAGCTGCGACGAGTGGCGTAGCAGTCATAACCGCGTTAGACCGCACCTTCGGCCCGACCCAAGGAGACGGGCCATTGACGTCCGGTTTCGCCCCGGATGCTTTGAACACGGAGGGGCGGAGAAAAGGTGGGAAAAGGAAACCAACGTCCCCAGAGCCCTCGCCAGCCCCGGAACCGGGAGACGGTCATCGGAAGGGAGCGCGTGAAAGCACACGCAAAAAGCATGAGGATGGAGATGCACGTCGCCGGCGGGACAAAGGATGCGAGAAGGCAGACGTGCGAAGAGATGGCAATCCCAATAAGCGATGAAAAGGAGTCTGACTGGCATGAGTAAGACAACACTCGGGACCATACGCGCGGCGATCACGAACCGCACACTTGTCCGCATCGTGCGAGCTGGCATTCAGACGGCGGATCGGGAGCAGGAGGGAGTGCCGGTAGCAGTCGGCAACAGCTGGGTTGTGTTCACAAAAATGGGCGACGGAATAAACCTCAGTGGGTTTGGAGCGGTGAGACTAAACGATATCACCACTCTTCAGACGCGATTCGAACGACGAGCATTCTACGTGAGCGCGCTGCGGATGAAGCGCGCTAGGATATCAGCAGTTCCTCCGCTCGACCTGACGTCTGCAGCCACGCTCCTAAAGACAGCGCAGAACTGGTTCTCGCTACTGGTCGTTGAGAGAGAACTCGCATTCCCCAATACTGTTGAGATTGGGCGCGTGACTCGCTCGATGAGTTCAACGGTCGAGATGCGCCTTGTCAGCTCGTCGGCTAAGAGTAACCCAAGGAGTTGTAGAATTAGAGTCGCCGACATCACAGCCATTTCGTTCGGTGGCCAGTACGAAGACGCTTTGGCTGACGTCGCTGGATTTGAAGATCCGGGATGGAAGTAGACGTTCAACACGCCGGAGATCACGTCCTCCCGTCGCGCACCGCCAGCGATTTCAGCACAAGCACGCGCTGGTGCGACACATTCTGGGTGAAGCCCTTCCCGGGTGGCGCTACTTAGGTGCCGTCGACCCGACGAGTCCAGATGGCACGTCTCGAGCGATGGGTGTCCATGGGCGACTCCATATACCTGCGGCGCGAAGGTGGCCTTGCACTGACGGTTGATTACACCTGAGAATTCGCGGGTTGACACATGCTCGGCAGCGCGACTGACGAAGTCGTGCGAACCCAGTGGGCAGTAGTCGGCGGGCGTTTGATTTGCCACGGGATATCTGGCGCTGGGCGACCGTAGCTTTGCGGCATATCTCTTCGGACACGCGCACCGAACATAAGCGGGTCGCCAATCGAGTTCCGAACATCCGGCTTTTCGCCATTTTACGGTGCTGAAGAAACTCGCGAGTAAGGCTCTACTCGTCCTCTTTGAGCGCGCGCTGAGTAACGTGCTGTTGCCGCACGGAGGACAGCGTGCGGATGGCAGCACCACACCAAGGCGCATTGATGCGCTACCACAAGTGATGGCAATAGAAGGCCGGGAAAATGACGAACCGCGACTATCACGAATACTCGTGACCACGGGGGACGCGCGGTGGCAGGACGACACGGTTCTCGATGTCGAGTATCACCTGCGGATGCGCGCTTCCTTGCCGACTGTCTTTGTCGACCCGGAGATCGAGCCGGTCAAAGTGACATCAGCGCCTCGTGGAGTACGTGTCGATCGGGGCCACGACGGGAATACGCCACGATTGCAGTTGATGTGGCGCGAGCACCCAACGCCGGGTCGTTGTGAAGATGCGGATGCGATGGGGACCACCGTCGCCAACGCGCTTGCACGGCTCGTCAGTGTGCGTCATTCCGGCGTATCTCCCGCAGCTCGTGTCCGCACATTCGCGCTTCTTCAGGACGCAGGAGAATGGCATTCCGGTCACGAGCGTCCCGCTGCCCCGAATCGAGATGCGCCCCTCGCTGGTCGAATGCGCTGGCGCCGTGTCCGACGATACCGGTGGCTTGCTGATGGCCGCGTGGCCGACGAGCGCGCTTGCGACTCAAGTCGCGCACATGGACGACGCGTTGGTGCTGGCTGGCGCAGGCTTCGAAGCTCTGGATGGAGACACGTGTGACGCGTTCACAGCGCGGGTGCACGGGATCCACGACTTCCTGGATCAGCAATTCGGCCGAGGCGCCAATGTCCGTGTGCTTGTGGTCGCCGACGCGGGCGCGAACGCGCACACAGGCGGGAAAGGCCAGTTCGTTGTGATCGAGAAGGAATGGATTGTGAGGGACCCGGCAGACAACGGCGCGTTTGTCGGCGAACAGATCCTCGTGCGCCAGAAGGCGTCAATCTGGTGGACGTTTGGTGTGAGTCTCGTGGGAGCGATGGGGCAGAGTGTCACTGAAGGGATCGCGATCTATGCGAACCTGCTTTGGCTGCAGATCACGGGACAGGAGGAGGATCTGAGCGTGAATCTTCGGCGCTGGCGTGATCGACTGGACCAGATCGCTATCGACGGCATCGAGTCCAATCCGTTCATCTGGTATGCGGCGAACACGGGACTGGGGTTGTTCGAGCATTCGGCGACAACACGCACTGTGCTCAGAACGTTTTGCGACGAGTACTGGGGGGTTGCCGTCCCGGTTACCACGCTGACGGGACGGCTCTCGAGCGCCATTACGCTAGGCTTCTAGTCGCGCGGCGCTACGCGCAATCAGGTGGGCCACGCGCGCGTCAAAATAGAAGTTTCTCATTGGCGGAGCGCGGGCATGGCTCGCGTTCCCGCCATGGCGTGCGGGGACGCCCTCACTATCAGCGCCTCAACCAGGCCAATGCGCGATTACGGCGTCAAGCGCGTGTCCACGCTGCGTAGTCGCGTGTTGAAGCCCAACGGCACCGCGCTGCCCGGCGCGGCGGTGTCCGTGCTGAATCATCCGGAATACGGCGGCACCAAGAGCCGCGCCGATGGTTGGTACGACCTCGTCGTGAACGGCGGCGGCAAGGTGACCCTCGCCTTCGGCAAGACCGGCTACCTCGGCGCCCAGCGGATCGCGACCGCCCCGCCGCAGGATTACGGCCGAGTAGATGATGTCGTGTTGCTCATGCCCGATACGGGAGTGACGGTGGTGCAACTCGGAGCCGCGAGTGCCGCGCAGACCGCGCGGGCGAGTCAGGTGACCGACGAAGACGGCACACGTCGCGCGGCATTCATCTTCGACGCGGGCACGTCGGCAACGATCAAGCTGCCCGACGGCACGACGCAGCCCGCGACCTCGCTGTCCATCCGTCTTACGGAGTTCACCGTCGGGCAGCGCGGACGCGAAGCGATGCCCGCGTCGCTCCCGGCAGCGAGCGCCTACACCTACGCCGTCGAGCCCACGGCCGACGAAGCAGTGGCGGTCGGCGGCGTCGTGACGTTCTCGAAGCCCGTGTCGGCTTACGCCGAGAACTTCCTCGGGTTCCCGGTAGGATCGAAGATTCCGCTCGGGGCGTACGACCGCGGCGCGGCTACCTGGGTGCCGCAGCCCGACGGCCGCGTGGTGAAAGTGCTGTCGACGAGCGGCGGTGTCGCGTCGATCGACGCGGACGGTGACGGCAGCCCGGACTCGGACGCCGCGCTCGCGGCGCTCGGCTTCACGACCGACGAGCGCGCACAGATCGCGGCGAATTACACGCCAGGCGCGACGCTGATGCGCACGCGGTTGTTCGGTCTCTATCCCTTTGACAACAACGGCCCGTACAAGGTGCTCGGCACCGACCCCGTCGTGGTGCCGCAGCCGAGCTGCGTGTCGGCGACGCGGGACGTCATCAAGTGCGATGTGCGCGTCGCGACGCAGGCGGTGTCCATTCCCGGCACGCCGCTGAGTCTCGCGTATACGAGTGCACGCGCCGCGGGCGCGGCCGACCGCACGCTGCACATCCCCGTAACGGGCAGCGTGATGCCCGACGGGCTGATGGGCGCGTACGTGCACGTGTGGGTGGCGGGCCAGCTCACGGAGCAGCAGTACCTGCCCGCGGCGAACCTCAGCTACGACTTCACGTGGGATGGCAACGACGCGTACGGGCGGCCGGTGCAGGGCAACCCGAGCGTGACGGTGGAGATCGGGCATCTCTTCCCGGTGCAGTATCAGATTGCGGCGTCCACGGCCGCGAGCTTCGGGATGGCGTGCGACGGCACGGTCGTCA
>JALYVY010000281.1 GCA_030852985.1 Gemmatimonadota bacterium
GGCGCATCCGGTGGGCGCGTGGTAGCACCGGAGACGAACATCGTGATGATCGACCTGCCAGCGGGCGTGTCGAGCGGGGACGTGGTGGAGAGGGCACGACAGGGCGGTGTGCTGATCAGCGAATGGAATCCGACACGGGTGCGCGGCGTGGCTCATCTCGATGTGGATGCAGCCGCCATGTCGCGTGCGGGAGTGGTGGTGCGCGATGCCATCGCAGGCGCGGTGCGCGACCGCTAGGCATGCCCCTGCTCACGGATGTTGTCTCGGGTCGCGGGCCGCGCTAGATTCTGCAGTGTCCCAGGTCCCGAAGGGCGGCAGCTTTCTAACTCCGTCAGGACCCCGAAGGTAGCAGCGGCATGAGATGTCTGACGTCGCTTCGTCAGGCCTGGGATATTCGGCGCGGGGAGCTTTCATGGCTCCCCGCGCCTTTTTCGTGGAACTGCCACGCGGCATCCGATGGCGAGTGCATCGTCCTGTCGGGTGTGGCCCCGCACGAGACCGGGCCGCGGACGGCCGTGTACGTGCTCGCCTGAAGGTGCCAGAATGTGGCGCCGCTTTATGACTCTGGGCTCACCTATGGACCGGTCTCTCTCTCGTCCAGCATCTCGGTCTGTACCTTCGGGACTGACGGCGGATAGCCGACGACCGACGGCTCTGCCGTTGCAGGTCCGACCGTGCGCCCTGACTCGTCGGACGGGTAGTTGAAGCGCACTGTAGATTCCGGTATGGCCCTCGCCCTCGCCCGAAAGTACCGTCCAAAGACCTTCGCGGACGTCGCCGTGCAGTCGCACGTGGCCGCAACGCTGAAGGGAGCGATCGCGCGCAATCGCGTCGCACACGGCTATCTCCTCTGCGGCCCGCGCGGCGTGGGCAAGACGACCCTCGCACGCGTACTCGCGATGGCGCTCAACTGCGAACGCCGCTTCGATGCAAGCCTTGGCGGCGAGCCGTGCGGTGAGTGCGCGAGCTGTCAGCGGATATGGAGTGGCGCGTCCTCGCTCGACGTCGTGGAAATCGACGCCGCGTCGAACCGCGGAGTGGACGACGCGCGCGACCTCCGCGAGCGAGCGATGTATGCACCCTCAGGCGATGACCAGTACAAGGTCTACATCGTCGATGAGGCGCACATGCTGACGCGCGAGGCCTGGAACGCGTTGCTCAAGGTGCTCGAGGAGCCACCCCCGCGCGTGGTCTTCATCTTCGCGACCACCGAGCCGCAGAAGATCGCGCAGGCCGCTGCGCCGGTGCTGAGCCGCCTCCAGCGCTTCGACTTCAAGCGCATCGGACCAGCCGAGATCCGCTTGCGTCTGAAAAAGGTGTTGAAGGAGGAAGGCGTGTCCGCACACCCCGATGCACTCGCGATGATTGCACGTGCGGCGGACGGGTCGATGCGCGATGCGCTCTCGCTCACCGACCAGGTGTTGTCGATGGGCGACGGCGACGTCGCGCCTGATCGCGTCCGCGATGCGCTCGGCCTCGTGCCGGAGGACGAATTCGTGGCACTCCTCGATCTCCTCGCGGAGCGTCGTGCCGGTGACGTATTCGCCTTTGTGGGGAGGCTCGCCGATGCCGGCGTCGACTTCGGACAGTTCCTCACTGGGTTCGCTGACATCGTGCGGGCGCAACTTGCGGTTACTCTTGGCGGTTCGGCGCCTGAAACGAGCGAACGCATGCGCGATGACCTGCTCTCGCGTCGCGAGACGTTTCCGTCGAGCGACCTGTTGCGGATGCTCGCCGCGCTGACCGAGCTCGAGCCGCGGTTTCGCAAGAGCGGGCAGCAACAGTTGCTGCTCGAGGCACTCCTGGTGCGCTTCGCGCTCCTGGACCGAACTGTCTCGCTCGAAGCCGTGCTTCGCGGACTCGGAAGCGGTGGCGGTGGATCGATCGATGAGCCGCCAGTGCACCGGCCGGCGTCATTCGCTTCCCGCGTGCCCGAGCAGAAGGCCGTGCCCCCGCGTGTAAATGACACGCCGGTTCCCGACTGGCGAACCGTTGTTCGGGACGCGGACCGTTCACCGCCGCCCAGTGCGCCTACCGGCCGCGAGACGCCGAGCGGGGCGCCGCAATCGGGAGCGCCAGTTGCTGCCCGGCCCACCCGGGCAGGCATTGCTGACGTGAGCCAATTGGCGGAGCGCTGGGACGAGTTGGTGGCGGCCATGCGGGCGAAGGGGAACAGCTTGGCGGCCACCGCGCTGGAGCACTCCGCCGCCGTCACTGTGAATGCAAAGGGCGACGTCACCATCGCGCTCGACGACCCAAATCCGATTTACGAACAGGCGCTGGGCAAGGACGAGCGGGACGTCACCTTGGCTATGCGCGCGCTTTTTTCCGGTGTGCAGAGGGTGGTGGTTCGCGCAGCGTCAGGTGGCACGACCGCGCCGGTGCGCATGACCGACGAAATGGTGCGGACTGAGCGCCTTACTGCAATGCGTCGGAAGGATGCCGTCCTGGACCGCGCAATCGATGCGCTCGATCTCGAGCTTGCGGACTAATGCGCTTCGCTTGCCACCCCGATGCGCCGTCGGATAGCTTTGGCGATGGCTGACTTCATGAAGATCCTGCAGCAAGCGCAGGAGATGCAGGGCAAGTTCCAGACGATGCAGCAGGAGCTCCAGTCGCAGACCGTCACGGCGAGTGCGGGCGGCGGAATGGTCACCGTGGTGGCCAACGGGCAGGGAACGATTCGCTCCATCAAGATCGACCCCACCGTGGTGAACCCTTCGGACGTCGAGATGCTGGAGGACCTGCTTCTCGTCGCAGTCACGGAAGCGCAGAAGAAGGCGCAGGACATTGCGCAGGGGGAGATGGGGAAGCTCACCGGTGGGCTCAACCTGCCGTTCAAGCTTCCGTTCTAGCTCTGAATGTCTGCAATCGATGAGCTAACGGGAGAGCTGGCGCGACTGCCTGGTATTGGGCGCAAGACGGCCCTGCGTCTCACGTACCACCTGCTCAAGCAGCCGGTCGAGCAGAGCCGACGGCTGGCCGAGGCACTTCGGACGCTGTCCGACAAGATTCGTCCGTGCGCTCAGTGCTTCAACCTTACGGAGGAGGCACTCTGCGGGATCTGTCGTGATCCGCGCCGTGACCCGACGCTGATCTGCGTGGTGGAGGAAGCATCCGACATCGGCGCGATCGAGCGTGCGGGCGAGTATCGCGGGCACTATCATGTATTGGGTGGCCGGCTTTCTCCGCTGGACGGGGTGACACCGGACGACCTGGCCGTGGCGCCGCTCGTCCGACGGATCGAATCCGGCGGCGTGCGCGAGGTCATTCTGGCAACGAACCCAAGTCTCGAGGGAGAAGCAACCGCCTTGTACGTGCAACGGCAGCTTACTACGTATTCGCTCACGGTGTCGCGCATTGCCCGGGGGCTTCCCGTTGGAGGCGACCTGGAATACGCGGACGGTGTCACCATCGCGCAGGCGCTCTCTGCGCGGAGGGCGATGTGAGGTACGCCCAGCAAGGCAAGCTCGTGGGCATCGGCTTCGTGGGCGGATTTGCGACGGGTCTCGTATTGTGGGCCACACAGGTACAGCGGAGCCGGCGGGACCTCTTTAACCGGTCGTCGGTGCGGCGCCTCGCGGCGCTCGGCTACCTGCGGGCGCACCCTGGCATCGAGACGGCGCGCCTGCTGCAGGATTACGTGAAGTGGGAAACGAGTCCCGCGCTCCGGAAGCGCGGCCAGCTGATGCTGCGCCGCATGGAAGCTTACCTCCACTAGGCCGAACGCTCATGCCCGTAGGCGCCGCGAGCTGGTCGTTTACCGAAGACGACTTCGCTGCCATCACCGAATCGCTCACCCGCTTCCTTCATGAGAGCAGTGCGCGTTGCACCATGCTCGTCGATCGTAGCGGACAGCTCGTGGCCACGGTCGGCGAACAGCCGAAGTTTGACCCGACGGCGTTCGCCACCCTCACCGCGGCGGATTTCAGTGCCAACGACCAGCTCGCGAAACTGATTGGCGAGTCGGACTTCAACTCGCTCTTCCATCAGGGCGAGAGGGAGTCGATGTACCTGGCCGACGTGGCGCGACGGGTCATCCTCGTCGTGCTGTTCGACAACCGCACGACGCTCGGTCTCGTCCGACTGAAGATGAAGTTGACGGTGGATGAGCTGACGCGGCTCTTCCAGCAGGTGTTTGCGCGCCCAACGGCCGCGCAAGGCGGTGCTCCCGGCCTCCTGGCCGGCGCCGACGATGAAATCGACGCGCTGTTCAAGTAGAGGAGAGGACAGCCATGTCGATGATCAACTACGCGTCCCGCGAGATCAACTGCAAAATCGTGTATTACGGCTCGGGGCTCGGCGGCAAGACCACGAATCTCGAGCACGTGTACGGCAAGGTGCAGCCGGATACACGTGGCAAGCTCATTTCTCTCGCTACGGAAACGGAACGCACCCTCTTCTTCGACTTCCTGCCGGTCGACCTAGGCACGATCAGGGGATTCAAGACGCGCTTCCACTTGTATACGGTTCCTGGTCAGGTCTACTACAACGCCAGCCGCAAGCTCATCCTCAAGGGTGTCGACGGATTGGTGTTCGTCGCCGATTCGCAGATCGAGCGCATGGAAGCGAACCAGGAAGCAATGCAGAACCTGTACGACAACATGGCCGAATACGGTTATGACCTGACACGGATGCCGTTCATCATCCAGTACAACAAGCGCGATCTACCCAATGCCGCTCCAATCAAGGAGCTGCAAGCGGCACTGAACCCGGGTTGGGAAATCACCGATCCCTCGCGCCAGCGTGTCACGCCTGACCCATTTCACGCCGGCGAGTTTCTCATCGAACAGCTTCCAACGGGTGAGTGGATCGAGCGCGCGCCGTATTTCGAGGCGGTCGCCATGAACGGCGACGGAGTATTCGAGACGCTGCGAGGTGTCAGCAAGCTCGTACTCAAGTCCTTGGCCTGACCCGCTTCCCAACCGCGTGAACCTCCCCAACGCAGTCACCGCAGGCAGGATTGCAATCACGCCGCTCATCGCGTGGTTGCCGCTCGCGCCATCGTCGACGCTGCGGTTCACCGCGTTCATCCTCTTCACCATCGCGGCCGTCACGGACTACGTGGACGGCCATCTCGCTCGCTCGCGCAAGGAAGAGACAGATCTCGGGCGCCTCCTCGATCCGCTCGCAGACAAGCTGCTCCTCGTCGCCACCTGCATCCCGATGTTCTTGCTGATGCGGCCAATGGCGCACGTGACGGATGGATGGTCCGCGAAATCGCCCAATACCGATTTGCCATTCCGCACACCATTCGGGGAGGTGCCCCTCACATGGTGGATCCTCGCCATCGTCCTTGGCCGGGAACTATTCATGACGCTGTTCCGCCAGATTGCGGCGCGGCGCGGCGTGGTGATCGCGGCGATCGGACCAGCGAAGTGGAAGACGGCGCTGCAACTGTTCTGGATCGGATGCGCGTATTGCTGGTTCTGGGTCGCCACTGTTGCGGCGAACCGCGGGTGGGACAACGGCCTGTGGAATTCGTTTGCAAGCTTCAACGGCCTCGTCGGCGTGGCTGCAATGACCGGATCGGTGGCCCTCACGATCTATTCTCTCGGTCTCTACATC
>JALYVY010000104.1 GCA_030852985.1 Gemmatimonadota bacterium
TCGCCGACCTGCAACGGCGCGCTGACGTCGACGATAAGCTCGCGACCTTCATGAGCCACAACGACACCGAGCTCGCGACCGCGGTTGTCAGGATGATTACGCGTGATGTAGTCGCGTCCTGCGCGACCGCCATACATGCCGCCGGTAAAGCCGCGGCTATAGATTTGCGCGAGCGGCTCGACGTCGCTCGCGGGGGGCGGAGTGCGCTCCCCGTCAGCGAGGCGGTCAAGGAACGTACGGTAGCCGTGCGTGACGGTGGCGACATACTCGGGGCGCTTCTTCCGGCCCTCCACCTTCAGACACGCGACGCCGGCGTCCGCGATGTCAGCGAGGTGGTCGGTCGCTGCGAGATCCTTGGCGGAGATGAGGAAGCCGCGATCGAGCTCTGCGCCGGAGGTGACGTCGTCGAGCACGTAGTCCTTGCGGCAGGACTGCGCGCACGAGCCGCGATTGGCGCTGCGCTCGGAGATCATCCCGGACATGTAGCACTGGCCGCTGTAGGAGATGCACAGCGCGCCGTGGATGAATGTCTCTAGGCCAAGCTCGGGGACGGCGGACTTGATGGCGCGGATGTCGGCCAAGGTATTTTCGCGTGCGAGCACGACGCGCTCGATGCCGAGCTCGCGCATCACGCGTGCGCCGCTCTCGTCGTGCACGGTCATCTGCGTGGAACCGTGCAGCTCGAAGCCCGGATAGATGGCCTGGATGAGGCGCACGAGGCCGACGTCCTGCACGATGGCGGCGTCCACGCCGCGGTCGATGGCTTCGCCGAGGAAGACGAGCGCGTCGGCGAGCTCGCTGGGTTTGAGGAGGATGTTCAGCGTGAGGTAGATGCGGCGGCCACGCTCGTGTGCGAGGCGGCAGGCTTCGCCAACCTCATCCAGCGTGAGCTGTGCGCCTTCGTCGCGGGCGTTGAAGCGGTCGGCGCCGAGATAGACAGAATCGGCCCCGTTCGCGAGGGCGGCGCGGACTGCTTCCAGCGAACCGGCGGGAGCAAGGAGTTCGGGTACGGCCTGACGCGTCATAAGTGGTGCAATATAACGCGATCCGCGCTGCAAACCCTCCATCCCCATTCGCAAGCCGCGATGGGCAAATGGGCGCGGCATCATCGCAAAAGCTGCCCCTAACCGCATACTCGCTGCTGCCGAAACAGCCGCCCGACACTACTACCGCGCGGGTGCCGCTGTGAGGGTGACGAGAATCACCGGACCCGTCGCGCGATTGTGGAACCGCTGCGCCGCGTAGCCCATATCGAGATACCGAATCTCGGCGATCGTCTGCGTCGGGATGCTGATGAGGGTGTTGAGTGGTGTGAGTTGTCCGCCATTCACCGAGACGGAGACGGGATGAATGGTCGCCGCTGCGCCTGCCGTTTTGTCGATCAGGTAGCTCGGCCGCAGGCGCTGGATGGCGAGATAGGCCGTGGTGCCGAGTTGCGACCGGTCGGCGAGCTCTTCGCGGGTGATGACGTCGTAGATCCGTGGCGCTCTCCCGTCCGCGGTGGCAGGGTAGTCAACGGACGGGGCGCGATGACACCCCGCTCCGAGCGTGGAGACGGCGGCCACCAGGACGAGTCGTCGATATCTCATGACCGATCATCGTCGAACCAGCGGCGCGGCGCAAAACGCATCATGAGGGCCACCGCGAGAATCGCGATGCCCCCGATGCGCCACGTGGGCATTTCGAAGCGCTGTCCGTAGCCCCACACCGCAATACCGACGAGGGTGACGACAACGCGCGCGAGCAGGTATCTGGTCACGGCTGCAGGGGACGGCGCTGGTTGATGCGGCGCACGCTCGCCTTGAACTCGTCGGTGCCTCGTGCTTCCACGCTGGTGACGACACCAGCGGCAATCCCGTCCTCGAATGAGAGCGAGTCCAGCTTGTAGAACAGCCACTTCGTGAGCGCCAGCGACGTCGTCGGGGCGAGGCTGATCTGCTCCAGCGTGGCGTTGACGTCGTCGTCGAAGGTTGCGGCGGGGACGACGCGACTCGCGAGCCCGATGCGCTCCGCCTCTTCCGCGTTGATCACGCGACCGGTGAGGACGAGATCCGCCGCGTGCTTCTCGCCGACGGCGCGACGGAGCATGGTCATCTCCATGGCCGAAACGAAACCGAGGCGAACTCCCGGATAGCCGAATTCAGCGGCTTCATGCGCGAGCACGAGGTCGCACGCGGTGGCAAGTCCGGTCCCGCTCGCGAGTGCTCGACCGCGCACGCTGCATACGACCGGCTTCATCAAAGCACGAACCGCGAGCAGGACCCTGCCCAACGCCTCCGCATCGGCGCGGTGCGCCTCGGGGCCGGCGTCGAGCGATCGCTCCATCTCATCGAGGTCGGCGCCCACGCAGAAGTCGTCGCCTTCGCCACCGAGGTGCAACACCCGGCAGAGGGGATCAGACTCGAACTGTGCAAGGGCGGCGAACAGGTCGTCGGCCATCTGGCGGTCGATCGCGTTGTGGCGATCGGGGCGTGCCAGGATGATCCGGCCAACCGGTCCATCGCGTAGCAGCCGGATACGACTCACGGCCGCGGCGCGGACGGCAGTGCGAGTGCCGCGGCGCGTTCATCCGGGATGTCGAGCACCATGCGCAGCATCGCCGTGGAGAAAACCTTCCCCTGCGCGTCTGTCTTGAGCGAGAGCGTTCCACCGCCGTCGAGCGCGCCATGGAGCAGGAAGTTCAGCGCGTTGAGGTTGGGCAGCTCGAATCGCTCCACGTCGCCGGTGATGACGCCCTTGAAGTGCTGCCGTACGCGATCGAGGGTGAGCTGCTCAGCGATGAGCGGATACCATTCGGGCTTGAGCGCGATGACGCCGACGTTGGCCGTGTCGCCCTTGTCGCCGGAGCGTGCGTGCGCGAGGTCGAGCAGGCGGACCTTCATGACAGCACCTCGACGTTCGTCTGCACGACACTCTTGTCAACGAGTGCGGGCCAGTATGCCACGATCTCCTCGACCTTCGGACGCCCGCCGGCAAACCCCGTGACACTAGGTGGACCGTTGAGCACGAGCGGGGCGATCTCGCGCGTGAAGCGTTCGACCGTCCTGCGATCGGGTGATCGAACACCCACGCGCAGCTGAACTTCCGGCGCTTCGCCCGACTGCACGGACAGCGGGCCGTGGGTAGAGGACACACCGACGAACTCCGTCAGCAGCGACTCGAACTTCAATCCCATGTTGTCGAGCCGCTCGCGCAGCACGCGATCCGCGAGCTGTGCCTTCTCGAGCGCATCGGGCCATGAGTAGACGAGGGTACCGACGGCCTTGAAGCCGGCGCGATACGCGATGGAGACCTTGAGCTTGTCCGTCGCAGGACGCCCCTTGATGCCGAAGACGCGCACGCGATTCTCGCCGTCGTCGGCAAGGTGGATCGTGGTGAAGTCCGCGACGACGTCGGGTGTGATGTAGCTGTTCGGGTCGCCCATCTCATAGACGCACTGCTCGCTCACGGACGGCACGTTGATGCGGCCACCGGTATTGGGGTGCTTGACGACGGTGAACGTACCATCGGCCTTCGCCTCGACGATCGGGTAGCCGATGTTCGCGAGATCGGGAATGTTGCGCCAATCGTAGAGGCAGTTGCCCCCCGAGCACTGCGCGCCGCACTCGATGATGTGCCCCGCGATAATGCCCGCCGCGAGCTTGTCCCAGTCAGTGGCCCCCCATCCGAACTCGTGTCGCAAGGGCGCCATCGTGAGCGCGGTGTCGGTCGACCGACCGGTGACGACGACGTTCGCGCCTTTCGCCAGTGCCTCGACGATCGGCGTGGAGCCGATGTACGCATTAGCCGAGAGCACGCGATCGCGGACGGTGCTGAGTGGCGCGCCGGTCTCCATGTGGGTGAGCGCGTGGCCGCCCGCCAGCAATTCATCGAGGCGCGGCAGCAGGTCGTCGCCCGTGACGACCCCGATCTTCAGCTTACCGCCCGCGCCCTTTGCTCGCGCGACCTCGAGCACCGCTTCCGCGCAGGCGACCGGATTCACACCTCCGGCATTCGCGATGACCTTCACGCCACGCTGGGTGACGGCCGGCAGTACGCTCTCCATGGCGCCAATGAAATCGCGCGCGTATCCCATCTTCGGGTCGCGCTCCTTCTGCTTCTGCAGAATGGACATCGTGACTTCGGCGAGGTAGTCGAGCATCAGGTAGTCGACCGGACCACCCTCGACCTGTCGGCGCGGCGCGTCGAGCCAATCGCCCCAGAAGCCCTGCCCCGAGGCCACGCGTACGATTTTGTCAGGTGCTGCAGTCATGCGTCGGGGAGAAAGGGGAGCACGAACGGACCGAGATGCGGGCCGGGGTTCGAGAGCGCCGCCCGCAGCGCCAGCGCGAGCACACCGCGGGTGTCCTCGGGAAAGATCACGGCGTCGACGTATCCTCGCGCGGCGGCATAGCGCGCGTCGAGTTGCGCGTCGTAGTCAGCGCGCATCTCGTCGACGGAGCGCTGCGTATCGGGGTCAAGCGGACGTTTCTCCGCGGCGGCCTTCGCCATCACCGGCCCGTGCACGGCCTGCACCGCGGCTTCGCCTTCCATCACCGCCATGCGACCGGTGGGCCACGAGAAGATGAAGTCGGGGTCGAAGCCCTGCGCCGCCATGGCATAGTAGCCGGCGCCGGACGCATGGTTGACGGTGAGCACCAGCTTCGGCACGCGTGCCGTCGCCATCGCTTCGACGAACCGCGCGCCGGAGCGAATTACCCCTTCGTGCTCCGACTCCGGCCCGACCATGAAGCCCGAAACGTCCTGGATGAAGAGCAGCGGAATACCTTGCCGGTCGCACCGCTCGATGAAGAACGCAACCTTCTCGGCACTCTCGGCGTAGACGATTCCGCCGAATCGTGGTCGCTCTCCGTCGCGGCCCCTGATGAGGCCACGCTGGTTCGCGATGATGCCGACGGCGACGCCGTTGATACGCGCGTCGCCACAGATCATCTCGCGCGCAAGCGCGCTCTGGAATTCGGAAAGCTCGCCGCCGTCCACGATCACGCTCAGGATGCGATGCATGTCGTACGACATGCGATGATCGGTGGGGAGGAGGTCATAGAGCGCGTCGGCTGATGCACCGCCCTCCATGGGTGCGACGTGCGCCGCTGCGCGCTCCGGTGGAAGTTGCGCCACCAGGGCGCGCAGCTTCTCCAGGCACGCATCGTCGTTTTCCGCCGCATAGTGCGCGACGCCGCTGACCTGGGTGTGCGTGACTGCGCCGCCGAGCGTCTCGCCATCGATCGTCTGGCCGGTGGCGCCCTTCACGAGGTTCGGGCCACCCAGCCCCATGAACGACGAACCCTTCACCATCACGATGAGGTCGGAGAGCGCCGGGAGATACGCACCGCCGGCGATGCATTGACCCATCACCGCCGCAAGCTGCGGAATGCGCAGGTAACGGCGCATGATGGAGTTGTAGTAGAAGATGCGGCTCGCGCCATACTGACCGGGAAACACGCCGCCCTGATATGGCAGGTTCACGCCCGCGGAGTCGACGAGATAGATGATGGGAATGCGGCAGCGCATGGCCACTTCCTGCGCGCGCAAGATCTTCTTGATCGTCTCGGGCCACCAGGAGCCGGCCTTCACGGTGGCATCATTGGCGACGACCACCACCGGTCGTCCGTGCACGATACCGAGTCCCGTCACCACACCCGCCGCGGGCGCGGCGCCTTCATACTGGTCGTAGGCCAGGAGCAGTCCAATCTCCACGAATCGCGCGTCCGCATCGCAGAGCTTCGCCACGCGCTCACGCGCCGTGAGCTTTCCCTGCTTGTGCTGTTTCTCGATCTTGTCGGCCCCACCGCCAAGACGGAGTCGATCTTCGAGCGCGCGGAGCTCGGTGCTCAGCTCGCGGAGCCGTGAGGTCACGTTGGTCTCAGGCTTCCTGCGCGGAGCGTTCGGCGAACCACGTGCGGATGTATTCCACGAGGTCCGACGTGGGTGTTCCCGGACCGAAGAGCTTCCCCGTACCGAGGGCGTGGAGCGCCTCCATGTCTTCCTTCGGGATGATGCCACCGCCCGTGATCAGGATGTCATCGCGGCCTTCCGCCTTCAGCAGGTCGAGCACGCGGGGGAAGAGCGTCATGTGCGCCCCGCTCAGGATCGACAGGCCTACCACGTCCACGTCTTCCTGGATGGCGGCGGTCGCGATCATCTCGGGGGTCTGGTGAAGACCGGTGTAGATGACCTCCATGCCGGCGTCGCGCAACGACGCGGCAACGACCTTCGCGCCTCGGTCGTGGCCGTCGAGGCCGGGTTTTGCGACGAGAACTCGGATGGGACGCATCGTGGAAGCTTAGCGGATGGGCGAATGCGGCGGCAACTCGGTTGCGGTTACCCTGAAGGGCGTCCAAAACCCAGTCGCTCCGCGCATCAGCTGACGGGGTCGCCCACTTCAAGTCGGCATCACGTTGAGACGGTCAGGCACGCAACCCGTCCGGCACGACCGCCCTCTCAACCCCCTGGTCGCGCGCGGAACCGACGCCGAGTCCACTTAGCAGCTCGGTGCACTCAATTACGCCAAGACGATCCCCGATCTCGTCGCGAATTTTCCGGGCGGCTCGCAGAAGCGCCTCCGTCTCGTGCGGCCGTCCACCAAGGCGAGCAATCTCCGCCTGCGTGACGAGCGATTCCGCTACACCATAGTGATCGTCAATCTGTCGCCGTAGCTCGAGACTCTCCGTTGCGTGGGCCTGGGCATCGACGAGGTTTTCTTCGGCGAGGTCTGCACGGGCGGTCAGCCAAAGCCCGTGCGCAGTGCTCCACCGGTCGCCGATGCGCCGTAGCGTTGGCAACGACCGCGAGAGCAGCGTGCGAGCCGCCGCAACATCGCCTTCGCGCAGTGACAACTCGGCCCTCACATCCAGTGCAAAGGCCTCGAGCCGCTCGTCGCCGAGCGAGCGGAAGGTCGTCTGGGCTTCCAGCAACAGCGGGCGAGCGTCATCAAGTTGGTTGGTGCGTGTGAACGCCCAGGCGATGGCCACGCGGATGAATGCAACGCCACGCTCGTCGGCGTGCCGCTCACGTAGCTCGAGCGACGCGCGGTATGATGCAAGGGCCGCATCGAGATGGCCTTCGCAATGATTCACGAAACCGAGATTGCCGTGCGCGAGCGCCGCAATGCGTTCATCCCCGATCTCTCGGCTCAGCGCGAGTGACGCCTCGGAGTATCGCCGCGCATCGACATACGCACATCGTCGCCAGCCAAGCCAGCCGAGGTCGGCGAGGGCGCGCGCCTCGCCGCGCCGGTCGCCTTGTCGCTGCCGAATGCTCAACACCTCCTCGAAGAAGCGACTGGCCGACGTCACGTCCCCGCTGTTCTGCGCGAGCTGCCCGGCGCCAAGCATTGCGTCGGCGCGCAGTGCTTCGGCGTCGGACGGTGCGTCGAGCGCGAGGGCCCGCGCCAGGACGTCCTTGCCCTCGGCGAGGCCGCGGCCCACGAGGAAATAGCGCCACAGCGCCGCGGCGAATGCCAGGGCCGAGCGCGCGTCGCCCGATGCAATGGCGCGATTGAAGGCGGCCAGGAGGTTGGGATGTTCCGCGGCGAGGGCGGCGAGCGCATCGCGCTGCGCGGCGCCGGTCAGTTGCGGGGCGAGCGCGTTCGCGAATGACAATGCCCACGCGACGTGCCGATCGGCGACGCGACGCGAAAGGTCGTCGGGGGCGGCCCGCAACTGCTCCAGCGCGAACTCGCGAACGGTCTCGAGGATGCGTAGTCGCGGCTCGGCACCGCTGCGCGGAAAGTCTTCGCGGACGAGCAGGCTGGTGTCGAGCAGCGCCTCGACGCCGTCGACGGTATCGATGTGGAGCGTGGCGTCGGCACACACCTTCTCGACGGCTGCCACCGTGCAGCCCCCCGCGAACACGGCCATTCGCGTGAACAGATCCTGCTGATCGCGGTGCAGCAGGCCGTAGCTCCACACGATGGCCGCGCGCATGGTCTGATGCCGCGCGGGCATGTCGCGAGCCCCGCCTGTGAGCAGCTCGAAGCCTTTCTCCAGCCGCGCAAGAATGTTGGCCGGTGTCATCAGGCGGCAGCGCGCCGCGGCGAGCTCGATGGCCAGCGGCAGCCCGTCGAGCCGCGCGCAGATGGCGGTGACAGTCTCGATCGATGCGGCATCGAACGCGATACCTGGCTGCGCCTCCCGCGCGCGGCGCACGAACAGCTCGACCGCGGGCGCACGCGCGTCATTCGCGTCGCCGTCGGATCGCACGGCGAGCGGCGCGACGAAGAACTCGTGCTCGCCCCGCACGCCCAGTCGGATGCGACTGGTGGCGAGAACGGAAAGTCGGGGACATGCGGCGACCAGTCGCACGACGGCTGGCGCAGCGCTCACGACCTGCTCGAAGTTGTCGAGCACGACGAGGAGTCGCCCGTCGCCGATGTACGACGTGAGTGCCGAGAACAAGGTTACGCCCTCGACAGCGCGCACTTCGAGGACATCGGCGATCGCGGCCTCCACGTCCACTGCGTCGCTGATCGCCGAAAGATCCACGAAGTAGACGGCCGTAAAGTGAGACTGGCACGCGTTTGCCGTCGCGAGTGCCAAGCGCGTCTTCCCCGTACCGCCGGCGCCGGTGAAGGTGAGCATGCGTACCTCGCCGTTCTCAAGCAGCAAGGCAGCGGCCGCCGTCTCACGCACGCGCCCAACGAGCTCACCGGGTGGCGCAGGCAAGCGCGATGGCGCGTGACGTGGGGCGTCCGTGAGCAGGCGCACGAGCTCCGCAGCGGACGACAGACGCATAGCGGGATCGTCGGCGAGCAGGCGATGTGTCACGTCGTCGATCCACGCGGGCAGTTCGGGCCGCACGGTGCGGAGGCGCGGCGGCGGCTGAGTGAAGCGCTTGGCGATCAGCTCGCGGGCGTTGCCAGCGATCCATGGGGGCCGTCCGGCGAGCATCTCGAACAGGACGCACCCGAGGCTGAACAGGTCGCTGGCGGGGCCAAGTTGCTCTGCGCCGGTGGCCTGTTCGGGACTCATGTACGCGGGCGTCCCCACAGCGAGTCCTTCCTGTGTCAGCGCGCCATCACGAGCGGAGGAGATGAGTTGCGCGATGCCGAAGTCGGCGACCATGGCGTGCCCCTCCGCGAGCAGCACATTCTCGGGCTTGATGTCACGGTGCAGCACGCCGCGTCGATGCGCGTGTTCGAGCGCATCGGCGACTTCGCGCGCGAGGTGTACGGCGTCGGCGAGTGAAAGGCGGTGTTCGCGCGTGAGCCGATCGCGCAGCGTCTCGCCGTCGACGAACGGCATCACATAGTACAGCGTACCGGCGTGCTCACCGGAATCATGGAGCGGCAGGATGTGCGGGTGCTGCATCTGCGCGGTCACCATGATTTCCCGCTCGAGCCGGTCCCGTCCGATTGCGGCGCCGTATTCGGCATGCAGCATCTTGAGGGCAACGGACCGTCCGTGCTTGCGGTCGCGCGCGAGGTAGACGACGGCCATGCCGCCGCGGCCCAGCTCACGCTCGATTACATAACGGCCACCAATCGCGCCGTCGGCCGCTTCGCGCCTCAGCTGCTCCGCGAGGGCGCGTGCGTCGTCTCCGGGCTCGTCGCCGAGCTCGGTGCGGACACGATCGGCGTAGGCGTCAAGTTCGCGTAATGCGTTCACACGCTCGCCCGACGCGGCCAAGGCGGTCACGAGCCCGAGATTGGCGCGAGTCTTGAGCGGATCGATCACGACGAGTCGCCGCCACCAATCGGCAGCGGCGCGATAGTCACCACGCGCATCTGCGTCGGCGGCGAGCTCCTCAATCGCACGCTCGGCAGCGCGGGAGAAGCGAGTGCGCTCGAGGTCGGCCCACCGGTCAAACTCGTCGCTGCCGGATATGTAGATGCCGTCGAGGAACGGGCCAACGTACAGGTCGGCGACATCGCGGGATCGTCGCGCGGATATCGCCGCCTCGTAGTCGGCGATGTCGGTGCTGACGACGTCAGAATTCAACCGCAGTACATCCGAACCCACGACCAGGTCGACGCCGGTGTCCTTGCGCAATGCGTAAAGTGATTGCGAGAGCGCCTGCCGGCCGTGCGCGTCGTCCACGTCGGGCCAGAGCAACCCGAGCAACTTGTCGCGCGACATCCCGCGCGGCCCACTGACCGCGAGCGCGGCCAGCAGCGCCAAGCGACGCCTCTGGAGAGCGGCGCCACTGAGCTCCTGCGCTTCACTGAGCAGGACGAGGCCGCCTAAAGCCTGCAATCGCAACAAGTTGCTTCCGGTCGCCGAAGGGTTGGTGTGCTGCCCTGGACGGCAGGTGAGATCCGGGTGAGACCGGGAGTGCAAAGTACGGACGGAAATTCGGCGTGGCAAGAAAGCGCGCCAGCATCATTCCTTAGTCAATGGAGACGCACGTGGGCACATCGACGACGGCTATCGCGAGAGGCATTCACATCCAGACACCGGGCCTGCATCACGTCGCACTCCGCTCCTCGGACCTCGCGCGCTCACGGGTCTTCTACATCGAACGCCTCGGTTTTCCCGTGCTGCTCGATTTGCCCGAGCTGCTGATGTTCGGCGCAGGTGGGAACGCCGTTGTGGTGAACGGACCAGACGCGAAAACGCAGCACGGTGACAGCTTCGATCGGTATCGCGTCGGTCTCGATCACATGGCGCTCGCCTGCACCGACGAGAATGAACTGCGGCGCGTGGCGAGTGAGTTGACGTCGGCCGGAATCGAGAATACCGGCGTGAGGCTCGACCCCACCCTCGGCAAGAACTACGTGGCGTTCAAGGATCCGGACGGGATCTCGTGGGAGCTGTACATGGCGTGATCACCCACGGACCGCGGGACGACGACACACTCCGTGACGACGCTTGCCGCCCGTGATGCTTCATCACTTTCTGCACAGGAGAGACAACATGCGCTTTACTACCCTGGTACTCGCGGCGTCCACGCTTGCCCTTTGCGCCGGCACGGCGTCGGCACAGATGCCCGCGCTCAAGTGGGGTCCTGCGCCGGCCGTCTTCGCCGCAGGCGCGAAGATGGCCGTGTTGTCCGGCGACCCCGGCAAGGCGGAGATCTTCACGGTGCGGCTGGATTTCCCGAACGGCTACACCATCCCGGCGCACTTCCATCCGACAGACGAGCACCTGACGGTAATCAACGGGACGTTCCTCGTGGGGATGGGGGACAAGTTCGACGCGTCAAAGACGATGACCCTCCGCGCCGGTGGTTTCGTGATGGCGGGGGCGAAGATGAACCACTTCGCGCGCGCAAAGGGGCACACGGTCGTGCAAATCACTTCGATGGGTCCATTCGCGATGACCTACGTGAACCCGGCGGATACTCCGACCCGAAAGCAGTAAGGCCTCCAATTACGCTCAATTGCGCGTGTCGGCGACAGAACGCAGGAGAGCAAGGGCCCGCCGATCGGCGGGCCCGTGCTTGCCCAACAACGCCGTCACCTGCGGGTCACGCTTCCTTCCGGGCGACGAGCATCATCTCGCCAGAGCGGCGCGTCAGCGCCCGATTGTGGAATCCGGCGTAGGATTGTTCGACGATCAGTCCCGCATCGAGACAGAGCTCCGCAAGCCTCGACGCGGTGTAAAGCCGAATACGATGGGAGCGCGAGCCACTGCCGCTCGTTCCTTCCCAACTCGTCTCGATGGAGAGAATCCCCGAGAGCGGATCAAACGACCGCTCGTGCCCGATCATCGTGCCGTCGTCGGACTTCCACCAGTCGCGCGAGAGGAACTTCGCCATCACGCCGTCGCGGCTGCCGCCGTGCCACACCAGCACGCCGTCCGGCTTCAGCACGCGCGCAAACTCGGCCATGGTCTTCGCGTCGTCCCTGGCATCGGTGAAGAATCCGAACGACGTGAAGAGGTTGACCACTGCATCGAACTTCCCGCTCCAGCGGGCGGGCAGCATGCGCATGTCGCCACGCACGTACTTCAGCGTGGGGCCGGTGCCGCGAGCACGTGCCTTGTCGATCAGGTGCTGGGAGTAGTCGATCCCATCGACGCGATACCCGGCTTCCGCGAGCGGATGCGCGTGACGCCCCTGTCCGCACGGCACGTCAAGAATGCGCGACCCGGTTGGCAGCGCAAGCACATCGATCAGACGTGAGACTTCGCGCCGATCACGCTCTTCCGTGAAGATCGGTTCGTACTCGAGGAGGTAATGGGCGTCGAAATAGGACTCCCACCATTCGTCGGAGCTTCGCTCCGGCGAATGGCGGTTGCTACTTGACATCGCGTCGCTGCGCGCCGCCCCCACTCTTCGTGCGGGTGCTCGCTTCTCTGCGGTCAGAAGAACACCGGCTCGCGATACGCACCAAACACGTCCTCGAGGGCCCGCCGAATTTCGAACAGCGTGCAGTAGGCGCGCGCACAGTCCAGGATGTGGGGAAAGACGTTCTCCGTGCCGCGCGCGGCCAGACGCAGCTTCTCGAGACGCGCATCGCAGAGCGGCTGATCACGCTCGGCGCGCACCTTCGCCAGGCGCGCCTCCTGTTCGCGCGTGACCTGCTCGCCGATCTTGAGGAGCGGGATGTCGAGCGCGTCGCCGTCCGATGACACGAATTCATTGACGCCGACGATCACGCGCCGGTGCTGCTCAATCTCCCACTGCTGACGGGCCGCGGACTCGTGGATCTTCCGCTGGAACCACCCCTGCTCGAGTCCTTCCACGACACCACCAACCGTCTCGATCTCGGCGAACATCTGCTCCGCGTCGGCCTCGAGCTGGTCGGTGAGAGCCTCGACGTAATATGAGCCGCCGAGTGGATCCATGACATTCGGTACGCCGGTCTCGAAGGCGAGCACCTGCTGCGTGCGCAGGGCGACCTGCACGGCATGCTCCGTGGGCAGCGCCAGGGTCTCGTCCATCGAGTTGGTGTGCAGCGACTGCGTTCCGCCCAGCACCGCGGCGAGGGCCTGATACGCGACGCGCACGATGTTGTTCATCGGCTGCTGCGCGGTGAGCGTCACGCCCGCCGTCTGCGAATGAAAGCGCATGAGGAGCGAGCGCGGATTCTTCGCGCCGTAGCGCTCCTTCATGTGGCGCGCCCAGATGCGCCGCGCTGCTCGGAGCTTCGCGATCTCCTCGAAGAAATCGTTGTGGATGTCCCAGAAGAACGAGAGGCGCGGCGCGAAGTCGTCGACGTCGAGCCCGCGCGCGATCCCGCGCTCCACGTACGTGAACCCGTCGGCCAGCGTGAACGCGAGCTCCTGCGCTGCCGTCGCGCCGGCTTCGCGAATGTGATAGCCGGAGATCGAAACCGTATTCCATTTAGGCGCATGCTTCGCGCCCCATTCAAAGCAGTCGACGATGAGGCGCAGCGCGGGCTCGATGGGGAAGCACCACGCGTGCTGCGCCATGTACTCCTTCAGGATGTCGTTCTGGATCGTGCCCTGAAGCTTCTCGCTCGACACACCCTGCTTCTCGGCCGCCGCGATGTAGAACGCCCACAGGATGATCGCGGGGCCGTTGATCGTCATGGACGTGGAGACCTGGTCGAGCGGAATGCCCTCGAACAGCACTTCCATGTCGGCGAGACTGGAGATCGCGACGCCGGTCTTGCCGACTTCGCCCTCGGAGCGCGGATGGTCGGAGTCGTAACCCATCAGCGTGGGGAAATCGAACGCAGTGGACAACCCGGTCTGCCCATGCGCGAGCAGGAACTTGAAGCGCTCGTTCGTGTCGCTCGCGCTCCCGAAACCGGCGAACTGCCGCATCGTCCACAGCTTGCCGCGATAACCGGTGGGATGAATGCCGCGAGTGTACGGATACACGCCCGGCACCCCGAGCTTCTCGACGTCGGCGGCCTCGAGGTCGAGCGGCGTGTAGAGGGGCTCTACCTCCTTCGCCGAGTTGTTGAAGCTGATCTCGCGCTTGGTGCCCTTCTCGTATGCTCGGCGCCACGCCGCCACGTCCTCGCGTAAGCGCGCGAGCTCGGCGTGCTGGTCGCTGATCGTTTCGGTGAGCTCTCGCATCGATGTCATGTCGACGTCCGCGTCAGAAGGTTCGCACTCCGCCCGAGCAACTCCTCCGCGATGGCAAAGGGCGTCGTGGCGCCGCTCTCCAGATCCGCCAGCCGCTCGTCGAGCCACGCATTCGTGGCCGGGTCGGTCCACAGCCGCCGACGCGTCTTGTCCTCGACGACTTCCACCACACGATCGCGCAGTCGCGTTCGCCGACGCGCCCGTAGTGTCCCGCTGTCCTCAAGATAGCGAAAGTGGCGATCGAGCGCGTGCACGAGCTCGTCGATCCCCTCGCCCTTCACCGCTGTCGTACGCAGCACCGGCGGGGTCCAACGCTGCGGATCGTGCGCCGCCGTCGCTGCGCGCACCTGCTTCCGGATGTTGTTTTGCGAGAGGTCGACGCCGTGATGCGCGGTGGCGTCTGACGCGACGGCGCCGCTCCGCATACCGAGCATCACCTCGATCTCGTTGCGAAGACGATCAGCGCCGGGACGATCGGCCTTGTTTACAGTGAAGATGTCGGCGATTTCCATGAGGCCGGCTTTGAGCGTCTGAATGGCATCCCCAGACTCCGGCACGAGAACGACGAGCGTGGTGTCCGACGTCCGCGCGACATCCAGCTCACTCTGACCGACGCCGACGGTTTCAATAAGTATCCTATCGATACCAAATGCGTCGAGGACGTCGCATGTCTCTCGGGTCGCGGCCGAAAGCCCGCCGAGCGATCCCCGTGTCGCGAGCGAGCGAATAAAGACGCCGGGGTCGAGCGCCACTTCCTCCATGCGGATGCGGTCACCGAGCAATGCACCACCGGTGAAGGGCGACGTTGGATCCACGGCGACGATGCCGACCGTGAGCCCCTGCGCGCGATAGGCGCGTGTGAGCGCCGTCGTGAGGGTGCTCTTCCCGGCGCCGGGCGGGCCCGTGACGCCGATGCGGCGCGCGCGACCCAGCTTCGGGTGCAGTGCCGCCAACAGTCTGTCAAAACCGGAGCGGTGATTCTCGACGATGCTGATCGCGCGCGCGAGCGCCGCCTTTCGGCCCGCCGTGAAATCCGCCAGCAGTACGTCGTGTGCAGCCATGCTCAGGGCGCCTGCGCGGGGTCGTCGTGCTCGTCGCGAATGTCACCCACGAGTTCCTCCAGCAGGTCTTCCAGCGTTACGAGCCCCAGTGTGCGGTGCTCCTCGTCGTGGACGATGGCGAGATGCGTCCGCGTGCGCAGCATGCGAAACAGGAGCTCACTGCAGGGC
>JALYVY010000282.1 GCA_030852985.1 Gemmatimonadota bacterium
GAAGCGAAGAAGTCCTGACCATGCCCTACGAATGGTGCCCCTCGGGGCGCTTGCATGCAACGACTAGCGGAGCCGCGAGCGCAGGTAGGCGTTCACGCGCGCCGACAGGGCGATCCCGTTCGCCAGCCTGTGCGTCGCGTACTCGTACACGTCCTGACGAGCGGCACCTTCACGGGTGGTCCTTCACCCACTTGTTGATGAAGTCGGCGCTCTTCTGCCAGCCGGTGCGAAAGCTCTTCTCGAAGGAGCTCTCGATCATCCCGCCGACGCCGAAGACCTTGGCCTCGGCGATGATCTGGACGACGCGGGTGCTCTTGCCCTCGCCGCGCGCCTCGCACTTCACGGTGCCCTCGTTACGGAGCTTCTCCGTCATGACGTTGGGCTTGATGATGAACTCGAGCGTCTTCGACGCCTTGTCGTAGGTCGCCACTTCGTCGTAGCCGAAGCTCGATCCGAGGAGCTTCGCGACGGGACCGGGCGCCTCCATCTTGGGCGTCGCCTTGACCGTGCGAACGATCTGCGTGTCGGTCTCCTTGGAGTCGAGGAGCTGCCACGACGGGAACTCGAGCGCCTTGAAGAGCGCCTCGTTGAAATCCTTCTCGAAGAAGAGCTTCCAGAACCGCTCGCAGTCGCAATCGAGCTCGTGCCGCATCGTGAAGGTCGCCATTGGTAGATCCTACTTTCCTTCCGGTCTCGCGACCGGCTTTAGAGCAAGACCCCCTTTCAAACCGTGCATGCGGATTTCCCGCACACGGCTTACGGGTGGTCTTTCGAGTCGTGGCATTACGCAGCCTCCGGATACTTCACAGTGCCGCGCAGGCGGTGGAGTCCGAAGCTGTGAAAGTAGTCGCGGCTCCACCGATCGATTTCACCCGCACGCAGGTGCCGACCCTTGCGCTTGACGAGCAAGCTGCGGAGACGGCGCCAGACGTACGAGTCGATCTGGTTGAAGCTCTTGGCGGCGTTCCCGGTGCGGAAGTAGTTGCCCCATCCCCGGATGACCGGGTTGATGGTCGCGATGACGTCGCGGATGTCCGCGTGGCATCGGCCCCTCGGGGTCAGTTCCTTCACGCGTTGCCGTATCCGATTCGAGGAGCGATGAGACGGCCAACGATGAAGGAAGTAGAGCCGCTTGCGCGACCTCTCCCATATAGCGCCGCTCATGCGCTTCTGCAGATGACAGCCGAGGAAGTCGAAGCCCTCTTCACCATCGAGGAGCTTCACCAGTCTCGTCTTTTCGGGATGCAGTTCGAGACCGAGACGAGCGAGGATCGTCCTCACTCGCTTGTCGGCCTGCTCACACGTTGATCTCGTGGCGCACATCACCACGAAGTCGTCTGCGTAACGCACCAGCGTGCCGTATTGCGCGCCGTCGCGTTGCCACATCGTGTCGAGCACGTGCAGGTAGATGTTCGACAAGAGCGGAGAGATCACCCCGCCCTGCGGAGTGCCCGCAACGCTGCGTGTCACTTCGCCAGCTTCCATCACACCTGCTTCGAGCCACTGCCGCACCAGCTTGAGCACCCGGCGGTCCGAGATGCGCTTCGCCACGAGCTTCAGAAGATTCTCGTGATCGATGCTGCCGAAGTAGTCACGGATGTCAGCGTCGAGCACGTGATGGCCGCCTTTGGAGCCTCGCTTTCGCAGGGCCTCCAGCGCCATCGTCGCGCTCCGCTTCGGACGGAAGCCATACGAGCACGGAAGAAAATCCGCCTCGAAGACCGGCTCCATCACCAGCTTCGCCGCCATCTGCACCACTCGGTCCCTCACCGTCGGGATCCCAAGAGGTCGCTGCTTTCCATCAGCCTTCGGAATGTATCGGCGGAGGACCACGCTCGGCCGGTACGTCCCTGCACGCAACGCATCGCCGATGTCCTGCAGCAGGACATCGACGCCGCGTTCTTCTATGCCCGCGATCGTCTGTGAGTCGACGCCCGCTGCACCCTTGTTGCACTTTACACGCTTCCACGCTTCCTGAAGGACGTCACTCCTGCAGATTTGGTCGTACAGCGCGTGGAAGCGCCTTCCCGGAGATCGCTTGGCCGCGACCCAGAGTCGGCGTTGCAGTCGTCGCACTTTGTCGACCGGATTACGCCGGTCGGGGTGATTAGGTCCGCTCGTGGCGGCCATTCCCTCGCGCTTACCTGCTTCGTCGACGTGACCACCCCAGGGACCCTTCGCTCCGCTCGCGTTGTTCTGCACGAGCATCGGCACTACTACGATCCCCTCGGACTCCCGCTGCGCAGCGCTCGCTTTCGCCTTCGGCTTATACGAGCCACCTTGCCGCGACGACGGCAACGCAGACGGGTCTCTCGTGTTCCGCACTTCTCCTTGCACGCGTGCTGCGCCCTGTACCCCGCCGAGATCACACACACGTTCCGAAACCTGTGCGCGTGTTGTTGCCTTCGCCGTGACATGAGCGGCTCGGCTCTCGGATTGTTTCTCTGTCGAGGCTGCAGGCTTCACTTCATGTTGCGGCCCGCGTGCTTGCTCCCCGCTGCGCGGCTCTCGCCGCCTCACGGGCTCTTGACGTCCCGCTCGGGACATCGGGATCTCTCCCGACCCCTGGGACCTGCTACCCGGCGCTTCGGCGCTTACCGGGACGGGATTCTCACCCGCTGGAGAAGCGCAGCTCGAAGATGCTCGTTCGTCCGGTACTCCGGACGGACGAGCATCCTCTTCGCGACGCACCATGTGGAAAGTGTAGTCGGTCGTGGACCGCAGCGACATTCCACAGCTCCTGGCGTCCCGCAGCGAAATGTCGCCGCATCCAGATCATTGGGCCCTCGACCCCTCGGGCGTCCGCGGTCCAGCGCGTCCCGCCGGCGATGATCGGCCCGCAAATGGCGGGTCGAACCCGCTGGTGCAGCGCCTGCATCGTGGGTTCGTCATGACGAGCTGGACTTCCCTCACGCCGCTCGCGGCTCTCCTCGCGACGAGCTTCGGCTGCAGCGCGCCGAGCGTCGACACCCCGGTCGGCTCTCCTTCCACGACGCCGCCGAGCTCTGCCGGAGGCGATGAAGGAGGAGCGACCGGCGATCCCGCCGCCACGCCCACGCCTGCGTCACGTAGCGACGGACCGCTGGCGGTGGTGGCCATCGACCTGCAGCAGGTGTTCTTCGACACCGCCGGCAAGCGCAACCCCACCAGCGGGATCGCGCAACGCATGGCGCGCAGCGCGCACATCTTCGAGCTCGCGGGCGCGCATCACATCCCGGTGTTCATGACGTTCGAGGCCACCAGGACCGGCGACCACGCGCTTCCTCCGTCGCTCGTCACGGCGCTGCCTGCGCAGTCGCTCCAGATCATCAAGACCACGTTTGCCGCCACCGGCCAGCCGCAGTTCCTGCCCGCCATCCAGGCGTCGGGCGCCAGGCGGCTCATGGTGGTTGGGGCCGAGACGGACGTGTGTATTCTGCAGACGATCCTCGGCTTGCGCCGCGCTGGCTACGAGGTCATCGCGGTCTCCGATGCGCTCTTCACCGAGGAGATCAACATCCCTCCCGCCGTGCGCCGCATGCGTCAGGCTGGCGTCGTCGAGCTGGGCATGCAGGACGCCGAGACGCTTCTCACCACGGGTGGAAGCTCCCCCACGCCGCCCGTGACTTCTGCGCCGCCGGTGATCCTCAAGCCGCTCGAGACCGGCATCCTCCTCCATGATCTCGAAGGGCTGACCGCGGCGGACCGCAATTCGTTGCAGAAGATGGTCCGCCTGCGTGAGCTGCTCCTCATCAGCGAGTGGTTCCGCCTGCCGGTGTTCGCCGCCGATCCCGCGGTCGCGCTGGCGGCGCTCCCCGCGAACCTTCGCAGCATCCTCACGCGCCCCATCACCGCGCTGGCGAACCGGCCGAGCTCGGTCACGCAGCTGGCGGTGGCGGGCGGACATGCCGGGATCGGCGCAGCCGTCGCCGCGCTCGCCGGCAAGGTCGACGTGTTCCTCATCGAGGACACGCTGATCGGCGGAGGCACCGCCGACCTCGAGCCGCTCTACGTGAGCGGCGCGATCCCGAGCACGTACAAGACGCTCTACTACGAGCTCACCCAGTCGGTCGACGACGCCGGCTGGCCGTCGCAGCAGTGGGTGACCGATGGGAACGCGCGTTACTACGACCTCACGATGGCGCCCGAAGAGCTTCCGCCGCTCACGGTGCAGTGACGATCGCGATCCCCTGCAGCGCGGCCACGAGGTCCCAGGGATCCAGATCCAGATCATCCCGATCACCGGATCGCCCTTGAATTTCCTGGTGCCACGCGCCTGAGGGCGGCGCGGGAACCGATCCCAACGGCTACCCGCCGGGGACCGACCCGAACGACGGCTGGGGCGACGATCCGTGCGCGGCGGAATACCGGTTCGGTAACCCGAACTCCTGTTGTGCCCGGGTGCTGGAAAGGGTTAAGCAGGGGCGTGGGGAAGCGGGACGAAGCGCTCGTCGTCATCGTCGTCGAAGACGAGGCGGATCTTCGTGAGCTGTTCGTCTTCGCGCTCGAGGCGTCGAAGTTCGAGGTCCACGCCGCTTCGTCCGTGGCCGAAGCCACGAAGCTCCTCGACCACCTGAATGCCGACGTCCTCATCGCAGACTTCAGCCTGCCCGACGGTACGGGCCCCGTCCTGCTCGACCTCTGCGCCAAGGCGCGACCTCGGGCGTGCATTCTCCTCAGCGGCCACGATGCGCGGGATCTTCCCGCTTCGGATTTCGATGTCCTCCTCCTGAAGCCGGTGCTGCCCGAGCGGTTGGTTCGCGAGATCCGCGAACGCTTTCCGGATCGCTAGCAGCGACCGTTTCCACCGCCGCGGGGTTGCGGTAGGAGTGGGTCGCTCTGAAACCCTCCTCGAAGACACGCCTCGCAGGAATGTTCGTCGCCGCGTTGGTGGCGACGGCGGCGCCCGCTCGCGCGCAGTCCATCGGGCCCACCGCGGTCTCGGACGCCGAGTACCTCGAGCGTATTCATCGCGACACGATCCGGACCCGCCGCCTCCTCGCCGATTCGGTGTTCGTGGCCGGGCTCGGGAGCATCGCCGTCGGCGGAGCCCTGATCGTGCCCAGCGGTGACGATCAGGCGTGGCGCTACGCGGGCATCAACACCGCCATCTTCGGCGTGGTGAACACCATCGTGGGCCTGCTCGCGCTGCACGGGATCGCGGCCGAGGAGGACACGTGGGAGTCCGACGCCGGTCTCGCCGCGCGCCGCACGCCGGAGGGCCTCACGCGCGCTCGTATTCACGCCGCGGTCGACGAGCGACGCGAGTCCGTCGGCCACGCGATCAACCTCGGTCTCGACGGCGCGTATCTCGGCGTCGCGGGAACGGCGATCGTTGCATCGCAGCTCGGCGTCGATCACTCCAAACGCTGGCTCGCGAGCGGCGTTGCCGTCGGAGTGCAGGCGCTCTTTCTCGTTGGCATCGACTTCATCGGGCTCGCGCGGTCGCAGACCTATCACCGCGCCTTCCTCGAGAGCCTGCTGCCCACGCTCGCGATCACGCCCACCGCGACAGGGAGCGGGACCGAGACGCGGATC
>JALYVY010000105.1 GCA_030852985.1 Gemmatimonadota bacterium
CTATCTGGAAAGCACCATGCCGGAGCTGTTGTACTCCCAGAAATGCGGGAAAGTGTGCCGAGTTGCGCTGTCGTGATGATGGTCGATGGGGCGCTGCCGGCCACTGTGCGCCATGCTCCCTTGCATAGCTCTTGCCGAGTGGTCTAACGTATGGGTATGCCCGCTGCGATTCGTGACTGGACTGTCGACATGCTCGATGCGCTCCCGGAGGATGGGCAGCGCTACGAGGTCATCGACGGCGAGCTGTTCGTGACGCCGAGTCCTGGTGAGTTCCATCAGGACATCGCGGGCGAGCTGTTCGTTCGCTTGAGCGCCTATTTGGTGGGACATGGAGTCGGCAAAGCCATGATCGCGCCCGCTGACGTTCGTCGCGGCGATCGGATGCGCAACCGCGTGCAGCCCGACGTCTTCGTGGTTCGGCTCGTCGACGGAATGCGACCGACGTATCCGTACGAGCTGCAAGACCTCCTCCTTGCCGTGGAGGTGTCGTCGCCGAGCAATCCGATGCTCGACTATCAGGTGAAGCGTGACCTGTACCTGCGGGAAGGCGTGGGCGAGTACTGGGTCATCAATCCGGACGCGCGAAACGTGTCGCGCTGGAGTGGCGCGGATGATCCAGGCGAAGTGCTCAGCCGAGATGTGTCGTGGCATCCGCGAGCGATGCCGGTGCCCCTCGTCATCAATCTCGCCGAGTTCTTCACGGCGGCCGTAAGGTAGCCGTCGTGGAAACAGGTGCCTCGTTCATGCCGCTTCGCCTCGACACTTTCCTGGAAGGTTGATGACTGTTCTCACATGGCCCCTTGTCGCTACCCTCGCCCTCGGCGCGCCATTGCGTGCGGCACTCCCTACGTGTTACGCGACGCCGACGTCACTGACACCCGCAACCTGGACTGCACCACCGCACCCGGCGCAGCCACGGCCAAAGGCCGGGTTCACGCTGCTTCGGGAGATCCCGCTGCCCGGGCCAGCGAATCGCTTCGACTACCAGAGCTTCGACCCCGTCACGCATCGCATCTACATGAACCACATGAATGCAGGGCGGACGGTCGTCTTCGATACGGACAGCAACCGCGTCGTCACCGAGATCATGGACCTCGCCCGGGCCACCGGCGTCTGGGTCGTTCCGTCTCACCACCAGGTGTACGTCTCGGCGGCGGGCACGCACGAGGTCGCGATCATCGACGATCGGACACTGCAGGTGACGTCGCGCGTCGGCGGCATTCGCTTTCCCGATGGCATCGCGTACGCACGGGAGGTGGACAAGGTGTTCGTGTCCGATGAGGCGGGCGGCGCCGACGTCGTGATCGACGCAAGCACCGGCGCGAAGCGTTCCACCATCGACCTCGGCGGCGAGGCGGGCAACACACACTATGACTCGGTGTCCCACTGTATCCTCGTCGCTGTGCAAACGAAGAATCAGCTCGTCGCCATTGATCCAGTCAGTGAGCGCATCGTCCAGCGATATGACCTTGCCGGTTCGTCCGAGCCGCACGGATTCATACTCGACGAGGAGGGGCGCCTGGCATTCGTTTCGTCCGAGGGCAATGCGACGCTTCAGGTCATTGACCTGCGCACGATGCGCGTACTCGCGCAGCATACGGTGGGCGCGACCCCGGACGTGCTGGCGTGGGATCCTGCATGGCGACGTTTGTATCTCGCCGCCGAAGGCGGGCTCCTGTCGGCATTCTGGCTGGATGGAACGACGCTGAAGCCCATTGGTGAAGTGCGCACTCCGCACGCGCACACGGTCTCGGTCGATCCGCGGACGCATCGCGTCTACCTGCCGCTCGAGAACATCAACGGGAAGCCGGTGCTCAGGATTTACGATCCGTCGCGCTGACGAGGTGGCTATCGCCAGCGTAGAAAAGGGCAGCGCCACTCCGGCGTCAAGCGGGAGCATCGTAGCGAATACCCTGCGCGCGGCGCTCCTGTGTCTCGTGGCAGCCTGCGCGCCAGCCACTGCACCGCGCGAGAACGTGAGTGGTGTCCCGGTGGCGTGCGCCGCCACGTTCACCAATCCGGTCGCGCCGGGCGCGGATCCATGGGTCACCCGGCGCGGCATCGCGTACTACTCGGTGGAGTCGCGGGGCAATGCGATATGGGTTTATAAGACAGACACCCTGACGCGCCTGAAGCAGAACCCGGTGAAGGTGTGGAGCACACCCGCCAGCGGGTGGAACCAGACCGACGTGTGGGCGCCCGAGCTCCACGCGATCAACGGACGCTGGTACATCTACTATGCGGCGGGTATGCCCGGTCCCTCGGGGCCGGATGCGGCCTTCACCGACCAGCGGAGTGGCGTGCTCGAATCGGCTGGCGACGATCCACAGGGAGCGTATGTCGACCGGGGAATGCTCTACACGGGTACGGACATCGGCAGCGACGCGAATCCAATCTGGGCTATCGATCTAACGGTGCTGCGCATTCGCGGAGCGCTCTATGGCGTGTGGTCCGGCTGGGACGAGAACCGTCCGACGCACGTCACTCCGCAGCAGTTGTACATCGCGCGGATGTCGAATCCGTACACGATGGCCACGAACCGCGTGCGCATCAGCGCGCCCACCGAGGCGTGGGAGCTGGGATCAGCGCTCAACCTCGAGGAGGGTCCCGAGGCCCTGATCCACGGGACGGACACTTTCATCATCTACTCCACGCGCGAGTCGTTCCTCCCCGACTATCGCCTGGGCATGCTTCGACTCGCCGCGCCGGATGCCGATCCCTTGCGCGCGGCGAGCTGGATCAAGTCCGGGCCCGTGTTTACAGGTCTGCCGAGCGCAGGTGTGTACGGGGTGGGTCACGCCAGCTTTACGACATCACCCGACGGGACCGAGGACTGGATCGTCTACCACGCGAAATCAGTTGCGGCGCGTGGCTGGGCGGATCGTGTGGTCCGCATGCAGCGGTTCGGCTGGAAGAGCGACGGCTCCCCCGACTTCGGCGCACCTGTGGCGAATGGCGTGCCGGTGCGGGTGCCGTCGGGGCAATGCAACTGAACCATCGAGCCGGCGCGCGCAGGGTCTGGGTAACCAGCCGCTGTTGATCTTATCGGCCGAGGGCCACTCAGCGTCCTAATAGTGGCTTGAGCTGAACGTGAATGGTTGCTGCACCAGCTGCGCAACGGCCACGCCGTGGATGGTGGCAGGGGTGAACTCGCCGGCCGGCAATCCAGCATACACTGCCTGCGAAAACAGGACATGGGTGCTGGGGAGCACCTTGAACTCAGCGCGCGAGCCATGGCAGCTTGGGTGAAGGTGTGTCGTGCTCATTGGGCTCGCCTGACATCGTGCAGCCGGACGACCAATATGCTGTGGCCGGTTCGGTGCGCAACACCTGAAGACCTGATCGCAGTGCCAACGTGCCATTCGCGCGCGCAAGCATGCGGAAGAGTATTCTTGCTGACATGATCCTGTGCAGTGGGCGCGCGTGACGAGGTGAGCGGAGCGGAATCGATGTCGCTCGGGCTCGCATTTACGGCGGGGCTCGTGTCCTTCCTGTCACCGTGCGTCGTGCCCCTGGTGCCGAGTTACCTGACGTTCATCACGGGCGCGTCGCTGGACGAGCTGAGCGACTCGGTCGGACGCGGCGCGCGACGCTCCCGCACCATGGTGCACGCGACGCTATTCGTGCTCGGCTTCGGAATCGTGTTCGTCTCACTCGGCGCGGCTGCCACGGCGGTCGGCGTGATGATCGGGCGATCGCTCGAGTGGATGCAGCGGATCGGTGGTGTCGTGATCATGATCTTTGGTGCGCAGCTTCTGGGGCTTGTGCGGCTCCCGGCGCTGATGCGTGAGCGACGCGTGCACCTGGCAACCAGACCCGCCGGACTCGCGGGATCGTTCGTCGTCGGCGTGGCATTCGGTGCGGGGTGGACGCCATGCGTCGGACCGGTGCTTGCGACCATTCTCCTGTACGCGGGCACCGCGACGTCGGTGGCACGAGGCACGCTTCTGCTCGTCGTCTACGCACTGGGGCTCGGGCTTCCGTTCCTGGCGTGCGCCTACGGCTTCGACCGACTCGTGACGCGCACCGGCGCGTTGCGACGCTGGCTTCGCCCACTCGAGTTGGTGACCGGAGTCGCTCTTATGCTCGTTGGTCTCGCGCTCGCGACCGGCCGTTTCCGCATCCTCACGAGCGCCCTGGCGGGGCTCGGCCAGCTCATCAACCTTGGTACCTGATTCAATGACCGGCTTCGTCCCTTCACATAGACGTCTCGTTCACGCGTGCACGGCACTCCTGCTGGTGTGCGGCGCCTGTCGCGATACGCCACCGCGCGCCATCGCGGATTCGGCGGTCGCGCGGGAAGCGGCTGCGCATAGTGCACCTCCCGCGGTGGCGGCGAGAGATTCCAGCGTGTCGCCCACACCGGCGCCTGCAGCCAAACGCGGGGACACGACTTCGCGCTCCTCGCGCGCCACGACGCCAGTGCCACGCGCCGCGGTCCGAAACATCGTCTTCGGCGGTGTCGACTTTACCGGCATCGGATACGACCGCGGCAAATCGCTCGCGCCCGTCGTGATGATCGACCTGAGCGACTTCGCCTGCCCCTATTGCGGCGAGTTTGCGCGCGACGTCTATCCCACGATCGACCGCGAGTACGTGCAGACGGGAAAGGTCCTGTTCAAGTACATCCCGTTCGTCGCGGGCTCCTTTCGCCACGCCACCGAAGCGACACGCGCGGCTGAGTGTGCGGGGGAGCAAGGGCAGTTCTGGGTGATGATGGATCGGCTGTACGTCACGCAGGCGGAATGGAAGAGCGGCAATGTCGCGGACCAGCAGATGGCGGCGCTGGCAGGTACGACGCCCGTCGACACGGTGAAGTTCGCGGCGTGCTATGCTGATCGTCACACCGACGCGCGAACCGCGCGGGCAACGGCGGTGGCCAACGAGATCGGTGTCCGCGTGACGCCGTCCTTCCTCATCGATGGGCACCCGGTGCAGGGGGCGCTGCCGCTCGCGGAGTTCCGCCGGCTGATCGAGACGGCACTGCTGGTGGAGTCCAGCCGGAAGGACGCGCGTCGAGGCGCGCCACGATGACGCAACTGATGCTCCTGCTCTCGCAGCCCTGGCCATGGTATGTCGCCGGCCCCATGATCGGCCTCTTCGTGCCTGTGTTGCTACTCGTCGGCAATCGTTCGTTCGGGATCTCGAGTAACCTGCGGCATCTCTGCGCGGTGATGCTCCCCGGACGGAGCGACTACTTGCGGTACGACTGGCGTGAGGCGGGAGGATGGAATCTTGCCTTCGCCGCGGGGATCGTCATCGGTGGCGCAATGGCCGCACGCTTCCTCATGTCGAGCGACATCATCGCCATCGCGCCCTCGACGCACGACGCGTTGCGCGCCCTCGGCCTGCATGACATGACGGGCTCGGTGCCGCGCGAGCTCTTCTCCTGGAGCGCCCTCGTGACGCCGCGCGGTGTGCTCGCAATGGTGGGCGGCGGATTTCTCGTCGGATTCGGTACCGCGTACGCTGGCGGCTGCACTTCGGGGCACGCGATCAGTGGACTGGCCAACCTGCAACTCCCGTCGGTCATCGCGGTCGTGGGCTTCTTCGTCGGCGGATTGGTATCCGCGTGGTTCGTTGTGCCGCTGCTGCTGGGCGGTCTCCGATGAGCGGGAGAGTGCTGCGCGGTCTCGGCGTTTACCTGTTGCTCGGCGTCCTCTTCGGTACGGTACTTCTAAAGTCGGAAGTCATCTCATGGTTCCGGATCTACGAGATGTTCCGGTTCCAGTCGTTTCACATGTATGGGATCATCGGATCGGCGGTGCTGACGGCGGCGGTCTCGCTGCAGGTCATCCGGCGGCTCAACATGCGCACCGTGAATGGGGAGGTGGTCAGCGTCGCGCCGAAGGTGCTCGGACGGGGCACGCGGTATTGGGCGGGCGGCGTGATCTTCGGGCTTGGATGGGGCATTGTGGGCGCGTGTCCAGGTCCCTTGTTCGCTCTGCTCGGCAGCGGTGTGTCGGTGATGATCGTGCCACTTGGCGCGGCGCTCGTCGGCACTCGTGTGTATGGAGTCGCGAGGCCGACGTTGCCGCACTAGCGTCGCTCACCTTGGCGAGCCTCAGCCTTCCGCTGCCTTCTCTCCCTCCTTGCCGCGCTGCACGATATCCCCGGTGGTAAAGAGGATGGCCTTGAGTGTCTCACGCCATTTTGGCTTCTGCCGAAGCAGGAACTCGAGATCCATCCCGAAGTGCTTCATCTCTTCCTGCTGCGCGTTCTGCATGATCGCCTTCGCGGCCTTGTCCTTTTCCAGTGCGATGCGCTGCTCGTACCAGCCGATGGCCTCCGCCTCTTCGGTAAGCGACGTGATCATGCGGGCGAACGTCCTGGTGCTCTGTGAGAGCTCTTCCGGCGGCTCGTGATATTGGTCGAATCCCATCGTGTGTCAGGTAGGTTGGTGAAAGGAGGTTGCCGCGTTTGACGCGACTCCGAGTGGCGATGACGCGATAGTGAAGAGCGCGGCACGGCGCGATGCAAGGTACTGCCCAGGGAAGATCACACCGCGCGCCGCTCCGTCAACTGCTCGGCTGCCGTAAAGAACGTGCGCCGATACCAGAGCGCGACGACGACGGACGTAATTGCAACCGCGCCGGCCAGCATGAACACGACGACAATCTGGTAGCGCACGGCGGTCAGTGGGGACGCGCCGGCGATGACCTGTCCGGTCATCATGCCGGGGAGCGACACGAGGCCCACCACCATCAGCATGTTGAGCGTCGGCATCATGGAGGCCACCAGGGCGCGCCGCACCGCTTCGGCCGACGCACGCGCCGCTGAGGCGCCGAGTGCGAGATACGCTTCGACCTCACCACGACGAAGCTCCATCTCGCTGTTCAACCGCTCGGCCGCGAGGGCCGCGCCGTTCATCGCGTTGCCGATGATCATGCCGAAGAGCGGGATGAGGTATTGCGGATCGTACCACGGCCGGAGTCGCAACACGACCGCATCGACGTAGGCCAGGGTGAGTCCCGCGCCGATGAGCATCGCCGTGCCGCTGATGAGGAAGAGCCCCGCGCGACCGCGCTTCTGTCGCTCCGTGGCCGTGACGGTCGCCGCGACCAGCATCACGAGCAGCGTGAGCAGGAAGAGGGCCGGCCGTCGCGTGGACAACAGGAATGCGAGGACGTAGCCAACGGCGACGAGCTGCACCACGGCGCGCACCGCACCGATCGCGAAGCCGCGAAGGAGGCCGAGCCGCTGCCATGCGGAGATGGCCATGGCGACGAGCACCAGTGCGCTGGCGAACGCGATGTCGAGCCAGCTCAGGGCGAGGATCGAGCCGGTGCCGGTTGCAGGCGCGGCGATCATGCTGTCGCCTCCCGGAGGAGGTATTCGCGCGTGCGTGTCTCCACGGGTGACGTGAACATCATTGCGGTCGGCCCCGATTCGATCACACGTCCCGCTTCCATGAACACCGTCTGCGTGCTGGCGGTCCGCGCCTGGGCGAGGCGATGCGTGACCATCACCACGGTGAGGTGCAACGTGTCGGCGAGCGAACGAATCGTGGCCATGACATGGCCGGCGACATCGGGGTCGAGTGCGGAGGTCGGCTCGTCGAGGACGGTTTCGGGTATGAGCAGACGGCGGCCCTCGGAATTCCCGTCGTGGAGCCCTGATCACTCGGAGGTAGTCGGACTAAGGGAAGCCCTGACGGGAAACCCCCGCGCGCGTCTCGCGAAAACTCCCACACAGCTTCCGTAGAGTACCCGACACAGTGAACGGTGCACTGAAATCATCATATCAGCATGCACATTCAGCAACGTCGGCGCGCCAGCGTCCTCTCCCGAACCGCGCAATGCGCGGACTGACGGCGCAGCCATGACATGGACCAACGAATATCCGCGCATCATCCAGGGTGGAATGGGCATCGGCGTGTCCGGATGGCGGCTTGCGCGTGCCGTTTCCCGACTGGGCCAGCTCGGCGTCGTCTCGGGAACCTCGATCGACACAGTCATGATTCGCCGTCTTCAGGATGGTGACGAGGGTGACCATGTGCGACGCGCGATGGACGCCTTTCCCATTTCCGGCGTGAGCGATGACCTGTTGCGTCGCTACTACCGGCCCGCGGGGGAACGCGGCGACACCCCGTACGCGCTGCTGCCCATGTTCAGGCGAAAGGTGAGCCTGGAGCGACAGCGCATCACCATGATGGCGAACTTCGTGGAGGTCTGGCTCGCGAAGGAAGGGCACGACGGCGTGGTGGGCATCAACCTGCTGACCAAGGTCCAGATGCCGAACCTGCAGTCGCTGTATGGTGCGATGCTCGCCGGCGTGGATTACGTGCTGATGGGCGCCGGCATCCCGCGCGAAATTCCGGGCGCACTCGACGCCCTCGCCGAGCATCGGGTGGCGCGCCTCAAGCTGGACGTCGAAGGGCCAGCCGACGCAGCGATGGACGAGATCGTATTCGACCCGCGCGATCATCTTGGCTGCGAAAGGCCGCCGCTCGGACGACCGCGCTTTATTCCAATCGTATCCGCCAGTTCCCTCGCGACGAACCTTGCGCGCAAGGCGTCCGGACGGGTCGACGGGTTCATCGTCGAAGGCCCGACAGCGGGCGGTCATAACGCACCGCCTCGCGGCGAGCCTCGCTTTTCCCCCGATGGCGAGCCGCTCTACGGCGAACGTGATGTCGTGGACCTCGAGAAGATCAAGCAGCTCGGATTGCCCTTCTGGCTGGCGGGCAGTGCCGGCACGCCTGAAGGCCTTCGCGCCGCGCTTGCCGTCGGCGCCGCCGGTGTGCAGGTGGGAACCCTGTTCGCCTACAGCGATGAATCCGGGTTTGCGCCGGAGCTGAAGATACGGGTGCTCGCGGGCATCGGGGCCGGTACCGTGCGCGTGCGAACCGATCCGCGTGCGTCGCCGACGGGCTATCCCTTCAAGGTCGTTCACGTCGAGGGGCTGCAGAACCAGGACGACGCGCGCGAGCGCAACTGCGACCTCGGCTACCTGCGAACGGCCTATCGCACGCCCACAGGTACGATCGGCTACCGCTGCGCCGCCGAACCGGTAGAAGACTTCGTTGCGAAAGGCGGTGACATTGCGGATACCGTGGGTCGTCGTTGTCTGTGCAACGGACTAACGGCGAACATCGGCCAGCCACAGCATCGCACTGGCGGCAATGAGCTTCCCTTGCTCACGAGCGGCGACGATCTCGTGTCGCTCTCCGCGTTCGCCCGCGGTCGCTCGCGCTACTCGGCTGAAGACGTGGTCAACTACCTGTGTGCTGCGTCATTGGCAGGAGCGTGAGCATCAGGCTGGTGACGCATCCAGCTCGACTCCCCCGACGAATACGCGCCCTCGGACGAATCGCGATGGGCAGCGGCACCAGCTCGACCGGCCGGCCCATCCGCTAGCGGATCTCGCTTGGCACTCCGAGGAGCGCCCCCCGAGCATGAAGCCGAGCGCCATCGATGCACAGGTCCGCGCGCCCGTTCGCATGCACCTGCAGAAGTGAGCACGCAGGACGGCAACGTTAGAAGCGCTCGCCGCCGTCCTCGCGCACTTTGCTGCCGACGGCGCGTATGCGGGACCACATGTTCGCGAAGAAGAGGAGCAGCCCGGCGATCTGGACGAGTCCCGCCACGACCACCACCCAGCGAAGCCATGACGGCTCACTCTGCGAGCGCATGAGCTCACCCACCACGCGCACGGCGGTTCCACAGGTCAGCATCCAGTACGCGATCTCGGCAAGTGCCGGACGGTAGCGCAGGTCACCCTTGGCGGGGCGGGGGAACATCCAGAGCGCCACGCCGAGGATCATCATCATCACGAAGCCGACCAGAATGGCGTGCGTGTGCGCGCTCACCACGTAAGGTGACACGACACGGCCGCCGAACTCGCGCTCAACGATCATCCATCCGCCTATGGCCAGGCCAGCCGCCAGAAAGACGATGGCCGTCTTCAGAAAGCGTCGCACCAGCGACGTCATGCGATGGGCAGCGCTATTGCGGCAGTATTCACCACCGTCCGCGCGCGCGCCTCGGCCTTGCGCAACGCGTAAGGCCCATCGACGGTGCGCCAGATGATGTAGACGAAGACATACGCGCCGAGCGCGGATAATGCGCCACCGGTGGCCAGCACGACGGTGCCCATGCCCGGACGCAAGACGCGCGTCACGAATCCACACACCATCATCGCCAGCCCGATGTTCGACAGCCACCAATGCGCACCAGCCGCTCGAGCATTATGCAGTCGGTGGCCCGTAAAGCGTGGGATGACATGATAGGCTACACCGTAGATCATCATGGTGACGAATCCGAGCAGCACCATGTGCATGTGTGCGGGCAGGTACACCGTCCACATCGGATGCGCCGCCATGGCGACACCCAGCGTGACGCCGAGCGCGAGCCAGGCGAGGCTCGCCTTGAGAAAGGCGCGAACGAACCACTCCATCAGTGACAGCCGCAGCCGCAGGACTTCACCGGCAACGTGGCGTCCGCTGCCGCCGGCACACCGGTCGGCGGAATGGCCAGAAGAGGAATGAGCGTCGCGAGGTCGGCATGCGCACGAAGGGCTGCTTCTGCGAGAGAGTCGCGGCCTCCGCAGCAAGTATCGATGTTATGCGCGTTGAGAATGGAGGTGGCATTCGGTGACGCGGCAATCACGGCATCCACCGTGGAATCCGCGGTGATCACGGAGGACTGGCGTTCGGTCCGGGAGTCGGTGCTCATGGCGCTCGTGTTGAGGGCGAGAGAGGATAACGTCTTCCCTTGAGAATACGGCGCACTCGGCGGCCTGTCTGTCGGGCGCGTCGTGGACGCCGTGTGGGGGAGTTCACCACGCCCAGCGAGCGAGGTCCATCTCTCGCGCCCGGAGCATCCTTCCGCTCCAGGATGCACCCACCGGTGCCGGCAATACCATCACGCCGGCGAGGGCCGGATCCTCGGAGATCTTGAAAATGCAGTCGACGGATTGTCAATCGATCTTGTTGGAGCTCGACGGCATTGCGATTGATTCAGGCACGTGCGTGGTGGGGAGCAGGAGCCCCGAGCGTTCGTGCGACGACATGGCGCGTGGCCGAAGAGGCGGTTGGGTGCTGCGACCTGCAATGCGACGTGGGCGGCGAGCTTCCCTTGGGCGCCGAGTTTCAGAGACGGTGCTGTCGAATCGCGTCGCCGAACGCCTGAGCCGCCGATTGCATTTCCTTGAGCAACTTGCGCTGCTCGGCCGATGCGACGCGCGCATCCTCGCTGGCAGCACGCACACCTTCCGCGGCAAGACGCATATCCTCGGCTGCGGACCGCAGCGCGCTCGCCATCTCATTAGCCTGTTCCGTGGACGCGCGCATCTCGCTTCGCAACTCGCGCACGTGCTCGGCGATCACGCGCAGCGCCTCTGCATCACCGCGACGCTGCTCGGCGTCAACTCGCACCCCCTCGGCGACCTGTCGGTGTCCCTCCGCGCCCGCCTGCGCCGCGGCGTCCTTGATGCGCCAGCGCTCGGCATTTTCGCGTACGTTGTCGGCGTTGACCCGGTTGCGGTCGGCGTCGTCATTTCGCTTGTCGGTCATCGTTCGTCGAGTGGAGGATTGTGCGAAGCGCGCATTCCGGCGCGGAGAGGCGCAGCGACAAATATCGCGCAGGCGCGCCGAAAACGCACGCAGAACCCCAGTGCCTAACGGCCGCAATGGGAACTGCGGCGGCTCCCACCGCTCACGCCCGACTCGAAGGCCAGCAAACCGCCGGCAAACCGCCGGCTACGGCTTGGCCGCCGGACGCGCGAACCGGAAGTCGTACTCGAGCTTGATGGTATCGGCCACGCTCAGCACCACTGGCACCTTGGGCTGGTCGAGGTTGATGTCCTTGAACGTGAAGGCTGTCGTGGCCGTGCCGGCGATATCGTTTCCGTCGGCGTGCGCGGTCACCTGCCAAACGGCGGGGTGCGTGCTACCGTGCACGGTCAGGTCGCCGAGAAGCTCGAACGCAACCGGGCCTGTCGTCGGCAGCGGTCCCTTGAATCCGCGCACCGATGTGGGCACGAATTCGACCGTCGGATACTTGTCGGTTTCCATCGTGCGGCGTTGGACGTAGCCGTCGCGGCGGTCCTTGTCGCTCTTCAGGGTGGTGATGTTCACGATGATCTTCGAACTGTCCTTCACGATGCGTCCGTCGGCGTACACGAGGAGGCTCCCTGTCACCTGCGTCGTGGTGCCGATGGCGTCGTTCGGGAGGTTGGCGCCCAACAGCTGCTCACGAACGCGATACCGCGCTTCGTTGCCGGTGGCGCTGACCACGAAGCGCATAGGCAGCTCGGGCTTCGGCGCGGGCTTGGTTGCCGTCTTCTTCGATGTGGACTTCTTCGCCGCGGGCTTGGCGGCCTGCGCTGACGCGGATGGTGCGACGACGCAGGCGACGGTCAACAATGCGGCGAGTGCGACAGACGTTGGACGGAACTTCATCATGAGGGACTCCGGGTGGGGGCTGCGCGGCATGCAGTCAATCGGCGCTGGGAGGCAATCAAGGATTGCCACTGGTATTAGTCAGCGGAGGGGCGCCGTGTTGGTTCGTCACGTGCACTGCGGCGATACGTCGACCAACGCGCGGGATTTCGCTCTTGGGACTTCGTCACCGCTGCTGCGATGACGGTCGAGCTACGCCTGCTGCGCCTGCGGCTCGACTGCGCCTGACACGCGCTGCTGGCCGCGCGAACGGCGTCGCTTCCCAAGGCTTCGCTGGGTGGACGCCCGCACCGACGCAAGCGCGACGGAGTCTGACATGCGGTGTTGCGCCGCCAGCGAATGCGCCTTGGCGAGGCGGGCGCGATACCGCGCCTGCATCTCGTCATCCGTGCGCGAGTCGCGATAGCGCTCGAGCAGGTAAATCTCGTCCTCGAACCGGCCGAGCCGGCGGTACAGCACGGCCAGCCGTCCGACGAGAAACGAAGGAAGCTCCGCGCCCGAGGCAAGCGACTCGCTGAACGCGCGCTCGTACAGCACAGCGGCTTCTTCCGGACGCCCTTCCGCATCGCGCTCGGAGGCGTCGCGCACGACGTCAGCAACGTCGCCCACGACATCCTCCGAGAGTGCTCGATAACCACCCATGCTACTGGAAGGCCTTCTTCAGGGCATCGGCCGCATAGGCTTCCGCGTCCTTCGCCTTCTGGTGTACCGCACCCATTCCGAAAAATTCGTGTGTCACACCAGGATACGTCTTCTGGTCAACGGTGCCGCCGGCGCTGCGAATCTTGTCCGCCAGCATCTCACCGTCGCTGCGCAACGGGTCGAGCTGGGCATTGATGATCGTGACGGGCGGTAGCCCGGCGAGGTTCGCACCGACCAGGTTGATGCGCGGATCCTGGCGGTCGGCCGGGGTGCGCTGGTACTTGTCGAAGAACCAGCTCATCATCGCGCGGTTGAGCGGCTTTGCATTCGCGTTTTCGACATACGACGGCGTCGTCGTATCGCCCACCGCGATTGGATAGACCGAGATCACCGCAACAGGAGCCTGCAGGCCCTTCGCCTTGGCGGCGATGGCCGTGGCGACGGCGAGATTGCCACCGGCGCTCTCCCCGGCCAGCGCGACCTTCTTCGGATCGCCATGAATGCTCGCCGCGTTCTTCAGCGCCCATTCGTACACGGCAAGGGCATCGTCGTGCGCAGCCGGAAACTTGTGCTCCGGTGCTTCACGATAGTCTGCCGAAATCACGACCGCCTTTGCATTGATCGCCAGCGAGCGGGCGCCGCCGTCATAGACGTCCTTGTTCGCGATGACCCAACCGCCGCCGTGATAATACACGACGACCGGAAACGGTCCCGTGCCATCGGGCGTGTAGATATTCGCCGGCAACTGACCGGCGGCCCCCGCTACCGTACGCGTCGTCATCGTCGCGCCCGGAGGTGGAGTCGTGGGCTTTCCCTGCTTCATCAGCAGTTTCTTGACGGCATCCGTTGGCGTTGGCTGCTTGCGTGCTTCCACCGCATCGAGCGTCTCGATCGGCTTGCCATTGAGCGCACCAAGCTCGTCGAGCACCGCCTGCATCGTGCTATCGGGCGTGCCGGGAGCCGGGGAAGCGGAGCTGGTCTTCGCCATCGTGTCAGCAACGGCCATGGTATCGCCCATCTGGGAATTCTTGTCCTTCACGCTGCATGCTCCTGTCATCGCCGCCATGCAAAGCATGGCGACGACTCTGGGTGACTTGGCGCATGCGACGACCGTGTGCCGTATCATGTGTGCTTAGAAAATCGTCGGAATGAAGAAGCCCTGCACAATGGCAACGACGTCGCCGCGATCCAGGGGCTCATCGAACGCTTCCTGGAAGGCCTCGGTGCCGAAACCCGTGGTGTTCGGCAAGGTCGACACGTCCACGCCACCCTGCATGAGGTTGGCCTCGGACTGCGCGGTCGTCGCGTTCGCGCCGGCGCCGTAGATCTTGTTGAACGCTGCGACCACCGATGCCGACATCGGCCCGGTGTCGGTGGCGCCTGCCGCGGCTGCGTCACCGCCACGAATGGTGCCGCTCAAGCGAACGGTCACGGGAGCGCCTGCTGCCGCACGACGCATGCGCCGAATGCGCGCCGCGTGGCGTGCCTCGACCGAATGAATCCTGAGCGCCGCCTCGAGCGTTGACGGGCTGCTCATCAGGTTCGCGGCCTGACCCTTGTACGCACGAACACCGGTGTCCTCAGCGCCCTGCGCTACCTCGAGCAGGAAGGCGAGATCGGTCGTCGCTTTCGCGAAGGGTCCGCCGCCGTTCACGGAGCGGTTGCCGGTGAAGTCGAAGGTGGTCGCGTCGAGTCCGAATACGTTGGTCGCGCCGGCCGACGTCAGAAAGTTGACGTGCGAGACTTCGTGCTTCTGGATCTGGTCAAGCGTTGACGCCGCTCCCGGAACCAGCGCGGCAGAGGCACGCACCGTGGCGAACGCGGCATTCTGCGCCGTCGATGCGGACCGGCCCAGCACCGCCTTGTAAAACTCGTTTTCGAAGATCTCGAGCGCGAGCGCGAAGTCGAGCACGTTCTTGATCGCGGTCGGAATACCCTGCGCGTACAAATCCTTGCTCAGCGCGGCAAGCGCGATGGGCACGGAACCGAGTGCCAGCGCCGCAATGACTCCCTTGCTGGGGGTCGAACCGCGGTCGATCTC
>JALYVY010000283.1 GCA_030852985.1 Gemmatimonadota bacterium
GACGAGGACTATTCGAGGGGCGCGCCTCGTTCCTCCAGAAGCCGTTTACCGCCCCTGCCTTGTTGCAGATCGTTCGTGAGACGTTGGATCGAAGCCCGCACTAGAACTGATGAAGGTCGCGGATGAGCGCCTCGTCTTCGTCCCGATACGCAGCGATTACGCTGCAGATACGAGTAGCCGAACGGAGCGCGCACTGCGTGCCCTTCCTACGACTCCGTCTCGTCGCATCCTCCTCTAGAGCCGCCGACGGTTGAATGACGGGATCCCGCCACAACAAGCGCGGACACGGCTTAGCAAACGACACGAATCGGGTGGGCGCTGGCAGCAACCAACTCTTGTCCCTTGTCGTCAACTAGAATCGCAAGGTGCACCCCAAGACGCGTCGCTGTTGCGCGCGCGAGCTTGACGCCGCCGCGTGATTCCAGCGACGACAGCTTGCGCTGACTCATAGTCAGGGTGCCGTCGGCGACCTTCGTCAACCATGACGTCATCCACCGTTCTTCCGCGCTTGTTACTCGTGTCACGTCCCTCTCGAGTCAATGAACCAAAGTGAATAACAAATTGGTGCACTGGCGGTAAGGTGTCTCCGCTGACCGTCGAGTTCTCATCCAGCGTCCAGGAAGGCTCGCGCGCTGGATGACGTCTGGCAAGTTTCCTGGATCGCAAGCCTCAAGGGAGGTCGTGGGTCTGTTGGTGCGAATCGCTCCCATCCATCGTAGAACTCCTGCTTCCACCGCTCAATCGGGCGGGCCCGCGAACAGAATGAGCTTCCCGTCTGGATACTTTGCTGGAGAAGCGTCTTGACACTCCCCACGGCTAAAGCCGGGGGATTCTCAGGTCTACGCGGCGATCTTGAAGACTCGTCCGCTCGCTGATGGACCTGCCCGGCCCATGTTGATCTCACTTCCATTCTCACCCAAGTGCAGGATGTTGCGCGCGGCGTTGACGTCGCGGTGCGCTTCGTATCCGCACGCCGGACACTGATGCTGGCGTTGACCGAGTGGCTTTCGTATCGTCGGCAAGTGCTGGCATGCCGAACAGGTTTGGCTGGTACCACGGGGATCGACCGCGATCATCGTCCGACCGGCACTCGCAGCCTTGTCGGAGAGGATCCTGAGGAACTGCCCCCATCCCGCATCCGACACACTCTTGGCAAGCATGCCGCGCTGGAGCCCAACGATATTCAGGTCTTCGACCGCAATCAGATCGTGCTGCTGCACGAGCCGCAGCGCCGTCTTGTGATGAAAATCTCGGCGGTCGCGCTCAACCGCGCGATGCCGTTTGGCCACAATACGCACGGCCTTCCTGCGGCGGGCGCCACCGCGGGTGCGCTTCGACACCACGCGCTGCGCCTTTCGCATTCCCGCGCTCGCGATCCGCAGTGGCCGCGGGTTCGCGATGTGCTCCCCGTCGCTCGTCGTGAGGAACGACTCCAGACCGAGGTCGATCCCGATGGTGGAGTACGTGGTCGGCAGGAGGCGCTCGGGCACATCGTCGCAGGAGAACAGAACGACCAGTCGCCGCACGCATCCCGCTTCAACGTGACCGTCTTCACACGGCCTTCGAGTTCCCTCGACCAGAAGACACGCATCTTGCCGATGCCGTGCAAGGTGAGCGCGCGCTTCTTGCCCGACGAGGACACGGGGCCAAGCGCCCAACCGGCCTGCTTGAACGTCAGCGAATCGTAGCGACGTGCGGCGCGAAATCGAGGGAAGCCGGGGCTCTGCCCCGCCTTCACCCGCCGAAAGAATGCCTGGTATGCGCGGTCCAACCGCTCGAGGACGTCCTGAAGGACTTGGGATCCGACCCCTCCCACATCCGGCCGCAATTTCTTGAGCTCGGGTAGTTGGCGCGACTGCATCGCGCGCGTGATCGAGATTCCCGCGAGGCGATACGCATCCCGACGCTCTTGCAACGCCGCGTTGTAGAGCTCACAGCACAAGCCCAGTTGGCGGGAGGCCGCGATGGCGTTCACGCGCGAGAGACTCGCTTTGTATTCAAAGGTTCTGCGCATGGAGGGCGGCGGGCGGGGCCGACACACGCGCCGGGAGGGAGGGCGCGAACGGAGGTCGTGCGAGCCAGTGTAGATGGCATCCGACCTCGCGCCCCATTTCGGCTGCTGGCTATGAGTTTGTCGCGCCGCGGTCCTCCACCGTGCATGGCCCGGTACGCCTTATATCCCCATGCCTGAAGGCAGGGGTTTTACGGCGCTTCTCTGATAAAGCCCCCGGGTTCATTCGTGGGGATATCAGCCGTACCGAGCGACCGACCGGAATTCCCGATGTCGCCTCGGTTGTTGAGTTGGGGCGGCTGGGCGCGTCTTCCCTGCGCGAAACGGGAACGCACACAGATATCTGCAATCCACCCGAATGCGACGGAGGCAGTCCACGGCTAGGCGCAGGGGACAGCGCCCACCTCGTACCAGCGCTTGAACCGTGGTATTCCACGCGACCGCGTAGACGTTCCGCTTCACGCCGAGTGGGTCACGAAGCTGAATCACACGTTGCTCCGGTGGACACGAAAAAGTCGCGAGTGGGCTCAATAGCTTTGCAAAAGTTCGCGCGCGCCCCTCGCCGTCCCGTGCGCCCTTGATAGCTTTGCGTGCGCTCCAAAACTTTGTTCCTTTTTCTCTATCTCGAGGTACGTCCCATGGCCAACGGTTGGATTGTCACTATCATCGTCGGTATCATCGCCGGCTTCCTGGCTGGAAAGATCATGAAAGGGTCTGGCTATGGCGTCCTGATGGATCTCGTTCTAGGGCTCGTTGGTGGTTTGATCGGCGGATTCATTGCGAATGCGCTGGGTCTTGCGGCCGGTGGGTTGATTTGGTCTATCGTCATCGCGACAGTAGGCGCAGTGCTTCTCGTGTGGATCGTGCGCATGGTGTCGGGCAAGAAGACGCGCGTTTGATACGTGTAGACGAGTTCGCTCGTCACGGTGCGGTTGAGTTCGCGCCATGTCCTTAGCTCAAGTCAGAGCGACCCGAGGCAGCACGCGCGAGCTCGCTCAACACACCTAACCGACACTAGTCAGTCCAAGGGCGACGCCGCGCCGCGCAGATGGAGTACGCAGCAGGATGTCATAGGACGTCGTGAAGCGAGGATCGTCGAATTCTCAAACTCAGATCGGCGGACGGCGCCGAGATTCTTGGCTGCGCTGGACATGCGCTCGCGAGGTAGTTGCGACGGGGTTGTCGAAGAGGTTCTGCCAATGCTCCGAAGTTCCGCCGCACACTACCGCGCGACACAACGCGGAGTCTTCTTGAAACACGGTCAAGTTGGGCCTCCGGGAGTGAATGCAGGCATGCGGGGGCAAGTGCCAAAGACCGTGTCTGCTCCTCGCGTCGGAAAGTCGAATCCTACAGCTGCGTGATAGCGTGGGGCCCAGTTGGTGCAAGCGATAATAGCTCCCCCGAGAACGCGTGCGCGTTCGCGGACGTGGCGACCCTTCGGCAGGATATTTGGTGATGGATCAGCGCGAGCGTGAAGCTGCAGGGTTGGAGGTGGGGTCAGCAGACCGACGCGCGACGCCCGCTCTCCTGGTCGAACTGAACAATGCGAACGCCCAGCTTCAGGAGCAGGCGCTCGAGCTCGAACTGACGAATCAACAGCTCAGCGAGAACGCCGCCGAGCTCGAGGTCCAAGCCGAGGAGCTGGAGACACAGAAGGACGAGCTGACTCGTACGGTCGAAGAGCTCGCCGTGCGCACGGTACAAGCCGAGGCAGCCCGTGAAGAGGTCGGCGACATTCTTGAGAGCATAAGCGATGCGTTTTACGCCTTAGACGGAACGTGGCGATTCCGCTACGTCAACGGGCAGGCGGAGCGCCTTTTGGGGCATCGCCGAGAGGATCTGATTGGGCACAGTCTCTGGGAGGCGTTGCCCGATGCGGTCGGCTCGCCGCTCGAGGAGCGCTACAGGCACGCGGTGGCAGCGCGGGAAACAGTCCACTTCGAGCAATTCTTTCCGTCGCTCGACACGTGGTTTGAAGTGCGGGCGTACCCCGCTTCGCTGGGGCTGTCGGTCTACTTCCAGGACATCAACGAGCGCCGGCGCTCCGAACGTCTCGCGCATTTCGCCGCGGAGATCGGACGTGCAGTGACGCGCGGCGGCTCTCTCCCTGAGATAATGCATCGGTGCTGCGAGGCAGTAGTAGAGGACCTAGGCGCAGCGTTCGCGCGTGTCTGGGTGCTCGAAGCCGACGAGCCCGTCTTGCGGCTCGTCGCCAGTGCCGGCAAGTACACCCACCTCGACGGACCACACGGGCGGGTCCCGGTCGGGCAGTTCAAAATCGGCCGCATCGCCGCAGAGCGGATGTCGCACCTCACGAACGCGGTCGCGGACGATCCCCAAGTGAGCGACCACGCGTGGGCCACCCGCGAAGGCATGATCGCCTTCGCCGGTTACCCGCTCGTCGTTGACGACCTGGTGGTCGGGGTATTCGCCATGTTTTCGCGGAAGGTCATGACCCAACGCGAATTCGAGACACTCGCCACCGCGGCGGATGCTGTCTCGGTCTCCGTGGCTAACGCGCGAGCGTTCGAGGCCGAACAAACGGCGCGCGCCGCGGCGCAGGCGGCCAACGAAGCCAAATCGCAGTTCGTTGCCCAAATGTCTCACGAGCTCCGCACCCCACTCAACGCTATTGGCGGGTACGCCGAGCTGATGGCGCTCGGCGTTCACGGCCCGGTGACGCCGGCTCAGCTTGAGGCGCTGGAGCGCATTAGGCTGGCGAACCAGAGCCTTACGGCCCTCATCAGCGACATCCTATCGTTCGCAAAAGTGGAGTCGGGAGAGCTCCGCTTCCACCTTTCGGCCGTTGACCTTCAAGAGAGCATCACAGCTGCGGTTTCGCTCGTGGAGCGGCAGGCGGCGATGTCGGGTCACACAGTGGTCGTAGAGCCAACGCTTGGCATGGCGCCAACGCTTTGGACCGATCCACACCGGCTGCAGCAGATCTTGCTAAACCTCCTCACCAATGCAGTGAAGTACACGGACGGCGGCACGATCATCGTGTGCTCGGAACCTATTGGAACCGCCTACGCGGTGACTGTGCGCGACACGGGAACCGGGATTGCTGCGAGTCAGCATGAGGCGATCTTCGACCCGTTCATACAGCTTGACCGGTCGCTGACTCTGGCCGGCGCCGAGGTGGTTGGTGTGGGACTCGGCCTTTCGATCAGCCGTTCGCTCGCGCGCGCGCTACATGGCGACCTGACCGTAACGAGCGAGCTGGGAGTGGGGTCGGCGTTCACGCTGGTCCTCCCGGCAATGCCAACATAGGTCACATCTTCCAATCAACGCTCCGACGTAGCACCGACGAGTCTTTGACACTCCCCACGGCTGAAGCCGGGGACTCCCAGGTCTGCGCGGCGATCTTGAAGACTCGCTCGCTCGCTGATGGGCCTGCCCGGCTCGTCGTGATCTCACCCAGATGCAGAATGTTGCGCGTGGCGGTGAAGGCGCTTCCGCCGAGCGGCTCAACGA
>JALYVY010000284.1 GCA_030852985.1 Gemmatimonadota bacterium
CTCTTGAAGTCTTCGCACTTCACTGCGGAAAACTCTCCAGCATGACGATGGAAGACATTGAGTGCGATGAAGAGATAGAGTCCCATCAGGATTGGCCCAATGAGATATCCGCCCACGAAGATGATCAACCCTGCGCCCAGCAACTGCGCGATGCCGCGCGGTTCGAGTCCGAGCTTCGCCACCGTGATCCACGTGGCGAACCAGCCGAGCAGGAATACCGAGACGAGGTGCGAGGTGGCGTGCGTCATTCCACCCCAGAGCTTGAAGCGCGGGCTGCGTGTGTCGGTGAAGAAGAAGAACCCGAAGAAGAGGAGCACTCCCCAGAGCACCGCGATCTGGCTGTTCAGGATGGCCTTTGCCACGGAGTGGATGACCTGCAGCAGTCCCGCGGTGCTCAGGGCGGCAAGGTCCACCTGCACCGCCCACGCGAGGAGCACGTAGAGGAATGCTGTCGCGAAGCCGAAGGTGGGGTTGATGCGGTGAAAGCTCAGCAGCTTGTTCGCCAGCGTTCGCGACTGCGGGATACTCGGATAGCTGTCCCGCAGCGCGAATCCGTCCTTCAGCATCTTTACTTCTTCGACATCGCTGTGCGTGGGATAGAGAAAGGCGCCGCCGCCTCCTGCCGTGATCTTCTGTCGCTGCAGCTCGTCGGCGTGGCGGCGATAGTGATGCAGGTCGCCGGAGAGGAAGACGGCGATGCGATCACCGAAGATCTTTCGCTCCAGGAAAGTGAGATTCTCCTGGTTGATGTGCGGGTCGAACTTTTCGTACTTGGCCTCATAGACCCAGTGCGGCTCCGCGGTGCACAGAATCACCTTGTCGTCCGGACCCATCAGCTTCTCGATCTCGCGGAAGTACGCCAGTTGCGGCTCGTCGATATCCGAGTGCAGCTGGACGTCGGTGCCGACCAGCCACCAGCCATGCGGCAGCCTGCAGACGAAGTAGCTCAGCGACTGGCGCGTCCGCCATCCGGCAAACCAGCGCTGCCCGCCGCTGCAGAAATAGCGTGAGAACGCGACGAGGCTGTCGTACCAATCGTGGTTGCCCGCGACGGCAAACACGGTGGGGTTGGGCGCGTCGGAATGCGGCAGCGCAGTCTCATACGGCGCAATCAACCGCTGTTCATACCCGGCCCGGCTTGCGACGGGATAGACCTCATCGCCGCCGAACACCATGATCCGGCCGCGGCGGGTCTCCACGTCCTTGCCGTCGCTGGTGATGGTCAACGTCGGCTGCGCCACGGCATGCGCAATGGCGTATGTCGAGTTCCAGCCATCACCCGTATCGGCCACGTAGTCAATCCAGATCTCGTCGAGATCCGAGTAGTCGCACGGCTCGATCGTGTGATGAATCACCGAGTCGAGAATGCGCCGATCGGAGTTGTCCGCGAATGCCGTGGACACCACGACCTGCATCGCCGTCTGGAGCAGTTGGCTCGGATCGAACCAGCCGACCATCTGCGCTCGCTCGCTTTCCGGTGGCGCCTCCTTGCGATCAGGCATGGATCAGTGACCCGTCATGAGATGGCCTAACGCACCACCGTACGTGTCCATCAGCTGACCGGCGAAGAACTTCGTGAATTTCATCACTGCGGCCGTGCCGTCCGTGACTTGATGCGCCCCGGTTGGTCGCACGGTCGTGAGCAGCTTCGCGAAGTCACCCATGCCAAGCTTCAGCACGCCGGCGCCCACGACTTTTCCCGTCGCATCGCCGCCTTCGTGGAGCGTGGTGTACAGCGTGGTCGTATCACTCAACAGGTCGATGCCGGCGTCGTCGCGCACGTGTTTCTTGCCAGCGAGGTAGTACGGCTTGCCGGCGTAGGCGAATGCGAGCTCGTAGACCATGTACTTGAGGCGCGGCGCATCTCCAGGAGCGAAGAGATTGAACACGCCCTTGCTCGACGGCATGCCCGCACCCCACGGCGTGAAGTCAATTTCGCCGAGCAGGGATCCGAGGTGATTGGGATCGGTGATGAATCGGTCGACGTCGTGCACCGAGACCGTGGCATGCATCGTCAGCGTGGTGCCTGCCGTGGCGCCGATCGCAGCGCCCTTTTCGGGATCGGACTCTCCCAGTGCGAACGATCCGGTCATCATCTCGCGGAACGTGATCCCCGATGGTTCATCCAGCATTTGCGTTGCCTCCCAGGTGAGCGGGACGCCTTCCGGGCGCATCTGCGCCAGGTGACGAACCGCATCTGAATATCCGGTGTCGACGAGTGTGCGCGCGTCGATGCGACCGAGGAAGAAGTCGGAATCGAGTGGCAGCGCGAACTGCGGCTTGATGACGTGCACGACCACAGGAGCGCTGCGCCCATACGGCCGTTCGCGCCGGGCGATGGCGTCGTTGATTTCGCGAATGCGGGCGAGCTCCTCGTTGACCATACCATTGGCGCTCAGCTCGATCATGTGCACGTACTGGCGAAACGCGCCGGGGAAATATGTCGGCATATTGCTGATGCACCACACCAGCCAGATCTCGTCGGCACCGCGGCGCACGGCTTCCATCAGATTGGCGTCGCGGATCCAGACGGCGTCGGTCCACGTGGCGCCTCGGCTCACGACCGGCGGCATGTAGATCGGCAGCGAGATCCCCGCGACGGGCGGGTGTCTTCTCGGATCGCACGGGCAGGTCGAAAGGAAAGCCGTCAACGAGCGCCCACCGTCCTTCCTGGTCGCGCAAGCGGCGAGGCAATAGCGTCATCGCGTCGTCCAGTGGTAAAGGTCGCGCACGGGTCGCTCCTTACGCCGGGAGCGGCCGTTCGAGCTCCTGAGCCATCGAGGGAAAGACATCCTGCGCCGCGTTCTTGCCCATGAACATGTCGAGGTGTCCATAGGTGGGAAACGTGTGCAGTGTGTGGTAGCCTCGACGTAACGCATCGAAGTGCGCGAACGTCTGTCGCTGCCCTTCGGGGAGAAAGCAGCGGTTCATCTCGCCGGCAAAGAAGGCGAATCGCGCGTCGGTCTCTGGCGGCTTGGCGGCAAAGTCCGCGGGGAGATCCGCATACTGTCCCGTCGACATGAGATGTCCATGCTTTACGCAGTTGGCCATCTGGCGGAAGAACGAGAGCGGCACCTCCGCGAACTCCTCCTTGAGCCATTCGTGCGTTTCGTCGTTCAGGTTCTCGTGGCGCCAGAGCGCGGGAAAGCCGGCGCCGTACGTGAAGCTGACCCATTTGCAGACGGTGTTGTCGCATTCGTGATGGGTGAGTCTTACGAGTGCCGTGAGGACCTTCGCGAGGAGGCTGGGTGCGTCGACTCCCCAATGCGGGTTTACGTACGGCGTCAACATGCCGACCGCCGGCACCGCGGTGTTCAGCTTTACGCGCGAGAAGGTCGGCACGACGATGTGCAGGGAGACGGCGTTTGCGACGATCGTGCGCACCTGGGGGACGAGGCCCGCCATGGACGACATCATGAAGCTCGTCGAGCCCTGGCAGTGAATGACGGCGTTGATCTCGCTGCTTCTCGTTTCGCTTACGACCGCACGGACCGCGGCTGGATGATCGAAGACGGCAGCCTGGTCGAGATTCCATTCGTTCGGCGCGAAGTCGATGCTCGCGCGCCAATTCTCGAGCCAGACATCGTGCCCGCGCGCGATGAGGTGGTCGACGAGGGTTTCGTTAACCGGGGCGCGAAAGATGTTCGCACGCACGCCGGCGCCGTGCACAAACAACACGGGCGTGCGGGTGGGCGGCGTGCGACCACGCACGTTGATGATGTTGCAGGTACGACCGTCGGCGGTGGGGACGGTGACGGTGCGTTCGTCGTACTCGCGATTGGAGCTGGAAGTCATTGGCGTTCTCCAGTTCACTTCGCGCCGGACGGCCTTGCCGCTGCGCGGACACCGGGGGCAGGCGAACGGGTGGTGCGGCTAACGTAGCGGTTCGGGGATCGGGGGCAAGTGGTGAGCTGGAAAACCTTAAGGTGAATTCAGATGTTCACCTTTGTTTCCGACATCCAAGTCCGATGTCCGTGCCTTTCCGGTCTTTCCGCCAACTGTCGTCGTGGTTCCGATCTCGGAACAAGACAGAACCACGACGACAGTTGGCGGAATTCGGAAAACTACGGATTTCGGACTTGGACGTCGGAAAGGGCACTACCCGCATGGAAATGGTGTCGGTTCCCCTGCAGCACGAAACCACGTTCCTTCCATGGGAGACTTCAGACAACTGGTCGCTTGGCAGGAGGGCAACGCGCTCGCCAATGACCTTCACTCCGTTTTCACGCATCGGAAAGCCGACGCCTATCCGGGTCTGCGCGACCAGATACTGCGCGCCGCGGCCTCGGTGCCCGCTAACCTTGCGGAGGGATGCGCGAAGCGTTCACGGATCGAGTTGGCCCGCTTCGCGGATATTGCCTATGCGTCCACGAAGGAGCTCGAATCGCATTTGGAACTTGCGCGCGGCGCACGAGCGATCAGTGAGAAGCAGTTGGTGGTGTTCGCCGAGAAAGCCGATCGCGTCGCGAAGCTCTGTTTTGGGCTGGCTCGCCGAAAGACGTGAGGGTGTCGGACCTCCGAGTCCGATGTCCAAGTCCGATGTCGGTATTTTTCCGATAGTCCGCCAACTGTCGTCGTCGTTCTGCACTTCAAGAGCGTGTACAACGACGACAGTTGGCGGAATACAGAAAGGCACGGATTTCGGACTTGGACATCGGAGCCCACCCTCACCTCAAAGCTCCTCTCGGTGCATCACGACGCCGATATGAACACCCCACCCGCCCGCAGCTTCTTCAGCATCGACGCGCGCGCAGCTGGCGTCAGCCCCGGCAACTCGAGTAACACCGGCGTCAGCTGCCGAACGCTCGCCCCGAGGATTCCGACCACCCGCGCTGCCACCTCCGCATCCGAACACTCGAGCAACTCCGTCCGACGCAGCGTCGCCCGTCGGACGACCGCCATCCATCCCGCGATCTCGTGTTGCACGTTCTTCGGGATTGGGCGGCTCGACGCCCGCGTCAGGGCACCGACCACGTCGCCCGCACTCGCGCCCGATTCCGCAGCGGCGAGGATGGACGCGCGCGTTATCCGGAACACGTGTCCCGGCGCCACACCCACACGCTCGCAGAATCGCGCAAGCTCGGCCTCCACCGCCGGCGCGGCGCCGAGGAACACGACGTCGAAGTTCGGCTGCACCACGACGTCTCCCGCCGCCACGCCAGCACCGTACTCGAAGCTGTCCGTCGCGCCCAGCAGGTACAGGCCGACGTCACTGAGCGAGAAACAGACTCCACCAGTGTCGTCGATCCCGAGGGTGGCGCCGCCGAATGCCAGGAGGCGGTTCGTGAGGAACTGCCCGAGCATCGTTCCCCACATCTCCCGAGCGCTGCCGCGCGGATCGCTGTAACCGCTGTAGAAGACCAGCCCTGGATCCTTTCCCGAGGGCGCGTTGGCCTGCGCCAGTAGCGGGTTGTCCTCGCGCGTGCCGTAGTCGATGAACGCATCGATGCGAATGAACCCATC
>JALYVY010000015.1:0-4148 GCA_030852985.1 Gemmatimonadota bacterium
GCATGGAACCGTCGCGCCAACCGTCGCAAGACGCGTATCAACTGGACCTTTACCCGGAAAGCCGCCCGGAAGAAGTTCAAATACAAACCATCCACACGGTCACAGACCTAGTGGCACGAGGTGACACGCCGGCGGATGGATTCCGCCGGACCGTGCTCCCCAATGGACTGACCGTACTGTCGGAGCGTATGCCGGGAGTGCGGTCGGTCGCGTTCGGAGCATGGGTTCGCGCCGCGTCGCTGCACGAGCCACGCGAGAAGATGGGGGTTTCACATCTTCTGGAACACATGGTCTTCAAGGGCACCGCAAAGCGCTCGGCGAAGCAGATCGCCCTGGAGCTTGAGGCGCTGGGCGGCTCGCTCGACGCGTATACGTCGCGCGAGCACACCGTGTATCAGGCCCGCGTGCTCGACGAGCACCTCGATATCGCGGCAGATGTCATCGGTGATTTCGTCTTCAAGCCGCTGTTGAAGAAGAAGGATCTCGAGCTCGAGCGAAAAGTGGTGCTCGAGGAGATCGCGATGGTCGAGGACACGCCGGACGACCTCGTGTTCGAGTTGCACAACGAGGCGCTGTGGGGCGCACATCCGTACGGGTACTCGATCCTCGGCACGCGCGATTCCGTGTCGGAGCTGAAGGTGGTCGACCTCGAGGCGCTGCATGCGCGCGCGTATCATCCGTCGCAGCTCATCGTGGCGGCTTCGGGGAACGTCGAGCACGATGCGCTGCTCGAGACACTGGAGCGCACGGGTTGGACCGCCGAACGCGCTGGGGACGCAGCGCGATTGATCGTGCCGCCGCCCATCGCGATGGCGCCGCTGCGGAAGCACGTCACCCGCGAGGGAGCGCAGACGCACATCGTGTTCGGGAGTGCGACGGTGCCGCACAGTGATCCTCGGCGGCATGCGCTCGTGCTTCTCAGCGTACTGCTCGGTGGAGGCATGAGCTCGCGTCTTTTCCAGCGTGTGCGCGAAGAGCTCGGCCTGGCCTACTCTGTTTACACGTTTCAGTCGTTTCACGCCGACGTCGGCATGCACGGCGTCTACGTGGGCACGGGACCCGACACGGCGCGCGAGGCCATGGACTCCATCGACGCAGAGCTGGCATCCATTGCGCGCGACGGGCTGCCCGCGGATGAGGTGGCAATGGGTAAGAGCCAGCTGAAGGGGCAAATCACGCTTTCACTGGAGAGCGTCAGTGCACGCATGTATCGGTGCGCCGGGGTGGAGCTCTACGGCGAGCCCTACCACACGCTCGACGAAATGCTCGCCTTGGTCGATGCCATCACGGTGGAACAGGTTGCAGACGCTGCCCACGATTTCTTCGGACCGGAGCGTCAGACGGTTGTTTCGTTGGGACCAGGTGAAAATGAGTCAGTCAGCGTGACGGGTCTGACTGTCGGACGGTAGCACGAGTAGACCGCGGTGCCCTGTATCGAACGTGCGGCAGGGTTCAGCGGGGTTGTGAGTTTTCAAGCCCGATGTTAGCTGTCACACCAATCGACCCGCTGTCAGACTGTCCTGCTTTCCAACAGTCTGACCAGAGCCCTGCGAAGGGCGTCACCAGGCGCACATACGGCCCGACCTATGAAAATCGGCGTTCCGAAAGAGATCAAGACCAACGAGAACCGCATTGCCCTCGTTCCCGCAGGAGCGGAGACACTCGTTGGAGCGGGGCACTCCGTCATGATCGAGACAGGCGGCGGCCTCGGCAGCGGATTCTCGGACGAGGATTACACGTCCGTTGGTGCGATCATCGCGCCTGATGCCGCGACGGTATGGAAGGAGAGCGACATGATCATGAAGGTGAAGGAGCCGATCAAGGTCGAGTGGCCGCACATGCGGAAGGACCAGCTCATCTTCACCTACTTCCATTTCGCCGCCGATGAGGCGCTGACGAAAGCACACATTGACAGCGGGGCGATTTGCGTCGCCTACGAAACGGTCGAGATGCCGAACCGCGACCTGCCGCTGCTGATCCCGATGTCCGAGGTTGCCGGACGCATGGCGGTGCAGGAGGGAGCCAAGTATCTCGAAAAGCTCTATGGCGGACGTGGGGTGTTGTTGGGTGGGGTTCCCGGCGTCGCGCCGGCCAAGGTCGTGATCCTGGGCGGCGGCATTGTCGGCATCAACTCCGCGAAGATGGCGGCTGGCATGGGCGCCAAGGTCGTCATCCTCGACGTGTCGCTCGATCGCCTGCGCTATCTCAGCGACGTGATGCCGGCCAACGTGCAGCTCATCTACTCGAACCGCCACAATATCCTCGAGCAGATCAAGACGGCGGATCTCGTGGTGGGCGGCGTGCTCGTGACGGGAGCGAAGGCGCCGCGCCTCATTCGCCGCGAAGACCTGAAGACGATGCAGCCTGGCTCAGTCATCGTGGATGTCGCGATCGATCAGGGTGGCTGCGTCGAAACCATTCACGCCACGACGCACGAGAATCCCACGTATGTGGTCGATGGCGTCATCCACTATGGTGTGGCAAACATGCCGGGTGGCGTTCCGCGCACGTCGACCCTGGCGCTCACGAACGCCACGCTTCCCTATGCAGTGCAGCTGGCCAACAAGGGCTGGAAGCGCGCGCTCCGGGAGAATCCCGCGCTGCTGAAGGGATTGAACGTCGCGGAGGGCAAGGTCACGTACGAGGGCGTGGCCGAGGCATTCGGGATGGAGTTTCACGCTCCGGCGCAGTTCCTGGATTGAGCGTTCCCGTGGCACTTTCTGCTCGCAAATAGTGAAGGGCACACCGGAATGGTTCCGGTGTGCCTTTTGCCATGTAGAGCGCCCGTCGCCCGACCCGCGCCGACGCGAGTCCAAAAACGTCGTAGGTTGTGAAAAGACAACGGCTTGCCGCTCAGGTAGCCGAGGACTAGCTTTCGGCGTTTTCGCCCATCTCCCACGTACGGCTCGTTCCCTGCACACCGGCGCGAGCGCCCGAACCCTGGACTGAATGCGCTGGCCTTTTTCCAAGGGAAGTCTCTTCCCCGCGAACGCGATTGGCGTGGACCTCGGTACCGCCAATACCCTCATCTACGTGAAGGGCGAGGGGATCGTCCTCAATGAGCCGTCTGTGGTCGCGATCGATCGCGCGACCAAGCAGATCAAGGGCGTGGGCCTGGAGGCCAAGCGCATGCTCGGGCGAACGCCTGAAGGCGTGATCGCCGTTCGGCCGATGAAGGACGGCGTCATCGCCGACTTCGACGTGACCGAGAAGATGCTGCGCTATTTCCTCAAGCTCATCATCGACAATCACGTCTTCAAGGTGAAGCCACGGGTGATCGTGTGCGTCCCGAGCGGCATCACCGAAGTGGAGCGCCGCGCAGTGCGCGACTCCGCGCTCGGCGCTGGCGCGAAAGAAGTGTTCATGGTGGCCGAGCCAATGGCGGCGGCCATCGGCGTGGGGCTTCCTGTCGAAACGCCGACCGGCAACATGGTCATCGACATTGGTGGTGGTACGACGGAAATTGCCGTCATCGCGCTGTCGGGTATCGTGAGTGATACCTCGATCCGCACGGGCGGAGACGAACTGGACATGTCGATCGTGCAGTTCATGCGGAAGAATTACAATCTCCTCATCGGCGAGCCGACGGCCGAGCAGATCAAGATCCAGATCGGGAGCGCGGCGCCGATTGGTGATGAGCGCGAGATGGAAGTGAAGGGCCGCGACCTCGTGAGTGGCATCCCGAAGACGGTGCGTGTGCACTCCACCGAAATCCGCGAGGCGGTGCAGGAGCCCATCCAGCAGATCGTCGATGCGGTGCGCCGTGCCCTCGAAATCACGCCGCCGGAATTGGCCAGCGACATCGTGGATCGCGGCATCGTTATGACGGGCGGCGGCGCGTTGATCCGTGGACTCGACTTGCTGCTGAGCCAGGAGACGGGGTTGCCGATCCATGTTGACGAAGATCCGCTGACGTGTGTCGTGCGAGGCACCGGCCGCATCCTCGACGACGAGGAGAAGTACTGGTCTGTCCTGAGCACCTGAGGCGCCGGTGGCTCGTACCTCTCGATTCACGGAGCGGGTGGACATCGTCCTCTTTGCCGCGTGCCTGATCCTGTCCCTCGTGGCGATGTTTCTGCCAGCCAAGATGCGGGAGCCAGTCGCGGGGGCGCTCCGACGGTCTGTCGTTGCGCCGCTGCCGACGAATG
>JALYVY010000015.1:4158-38461 GCA_030852985.1 Gemmatimonadota bacterium
GCGCTGGCGGTCCGCCTATCTCTCGTCGGAGCGTGTCGAATTGCGCCGCGATACGCTCGCCCTCGCCGCGGCACGGGTGCCGCAGCTCGAGACCGAGAACGACCGCTTGCGCAGCATCCTTGGATTCGGCTCGAAGCTGCAATGGGGATTCATTCCGGCCGAGGCGCTCCAGGGGCGTGGCCGCGCCGAGGACTTCACGGTGACGCTGAGTGCCGGCTCCAACGCGGGCGTGCGCGAGCACAGCCTCGTGATCGCACCGGAAGGCATCGTCGGGCTGGTGCAGACGGTGGACCCGACGTTGAGCCTCGCCATCCTGTTTGCGCATCCCGACTTCCGCGTGAGCGCGATCTCGGCGAACGACAGTGCGTTCGGCATCGTTCAGCCGCACATCACCTCCAGCAGCAGCACCAAGGAGCCGGCGTTTCTGCGATCGGAGCGATACCTGCTCGAGATGCGTGGGGTGCCGTTCAGGGCCACACTCAAGCCGGGCGCGATCATCTACAGCTCGGGGCTCGGCGGTATCTACCCGAAGGGCATTCCTGTGGGTGTCGTGCTGGCGGAGATCAAGACGAGCGAGACGTGGGCGCGCACGTACGTGCTCCGGCCCGCCGTTAATCCGACGGAGTTGACGTCCGTCATGATTCTCACGCCAAAGCGCGCGACCGCGGGCGTGGCGAATGTGTGGGCGGACATCGGGGCCGTCGACTCGGCCACCAAGCGCATTGTGGAGGCGGGCGATTCCCTCGCGAGAAATTCGGCGAGCGCGGAAGCGGATGCACGGCGCGCGTCCATTGATGCGTCGGCGCGTGCCTATGCCGACTCGATACACCGCGACAGCTTGACGCGGCGCGACACCACGGCTCGGCCACCGGTGCTCCCAGCCGATTCAGCGACTCGTGCGCGCCTGCGCGCGGACAGCATTGCCGCCGCGCGCATTCGTCGGCAGCGGCGCGATAGCATAGCGGCCGCTCGGCGTGATACGGTGCGTCGCGATACGACAGCCGGAGTACGACCATGAATTGGGGCGCGACCGCTCGAACGATCCTCTTGTGCGCGATCCTGGTCCTGCTGCACTACACGCTGCGTCCGCTACTCGCGTGGCGGGCGTCGCCCGACTTCCTCATCATCGCGCTGCTGCTCGTGTCCGTGCGCGTGCGACCCGGCTTCGCGGCGATGTTCGGGTTCGCCATCGGTCTGGCCTCTGATTCCGTGGCCTTGGGTGGGTTTGGGGCAGGTGCGCTCGCCATGACGCTCATCGGGTTTGGGTGGTCGCGGCTCAAGGCCGTGTTCTTCGCCGACAGCGCCCTGCTCAATGGCTTCTTCCTGTTCCTCGGCAAGTGGGCGTACGAGGTCATCATGCATTTGATGGAGCGGCGCATGCAGGGTGCCGAGCTGTTGATGCAGCTCTTCGTGTGGTCGGCGCTGTCGGCGGCGGTGACGGCGGTGGCGGGTGTGCTCGCGCTGATGGCGCTGCGCCCCGTCCTCGAAACGCGCGGGACGTGAGCTTTCACCCGACCGAGATCGTCAAGCGGGGTCGCGTCGCGAGCTTTCTGGTGTCGGGCGTACTGCTCTTCCTGATGGCTGGATTCTTCAGGAGTCAGGTGTTGAATCACGCGAAGTATGACATGCAGGCGAGGACGAATCGCGTGCGCGAGCTGCCGGTGCCGGCACCGCGCGGCGTCATTTTCGACCGCAACGACAAGGTCATCGCCGACAACGTAACCGGACATTCGGTGTCGGTGCTGGCGATGAAGGAGGACACGCTGCGCGCGGTGCTGCAGCGGCTCAACGGCACGATTCCCATCACGCCGGCGCAGATCGAGCTCGCGGCGCGCCGCTTCCGGCGTGCGCCCACGCGCCCGACCCTCATCATTCCCGACGCGTCGCTGAACGTCGTCAGCGCGCTCGAGGAGCATCGTTCGCAGTTTCCCGGCCTGATCATCCAGAGCGCCCCGCGCCGCTTTTATCCGGACGGTCCGGCGGTAGCGTCCTTCGTTGGGTATATCGGCGAAGTCACCGAGTCGGAGCTCTCGCAGGCGAACTACTCCGACTACAAGTCGGGGCAGCAGGTAGGAAAGCAGGGATTGGAGAAGCAGTACGAGTCGCTGTTGCGCGGAAAGGAAGGCAGCCACTTCGTGGAGGTCGATGCGCACGGTCGCATCGTGCGAAACTCCGGACCGCAGCAGGACGAGGCTCCGCAAGCGGGGCCGGACCTGCACACGAACATCGACCTCGACCTGCAACGCTATGTTGCCCGAATTTTCGGTGACTCACTGCAAGGCGGTGCAGTGGCCATCGATCCGCAGACGGGCGGCGTGCTGGCGCTGTACAGCGCCCCCAGCTTCGATGGCAATCGCTTCATCGGCGGTGTGCCTGCGGCGTATTACGACTCGTTGCGAACGGATGAGCGGAGACCGCTCTACAACAAGGCCTTGCAGGGCACCTATCCGCCCGGGTCCACGTGGAAGCTGGCGACTACTGCGATTGGCCTGGAGTCGGGGGCCGTGAAGATGACGGACAGGATGCCGATTCCGTGCACGGGCGGCATGCAGTTCGGATCGCGCTATTTTCGCTGCTGGAAGACCGAAGGACATGGCTCCCTCGACCTTCAGGGCGCCATCGCGAAGTCGTGCGACGTCTACTTTTACCAGCTCGGGCTACGGCTCGGAATCGCGCGTCTCGTGGCGGGTGGCGTCTCGATCGGCTTCGACAAGAAGACGGGAATCGACCTCCCCGAAGAGTTGAAGCCGCGCTTCCCCAGCACCACCGAGTACTTCGACAACAAGTACGGCAAGGGAAAATGGAACAACTCGCTGGTGCTCAGCATGGCGATCGGTCAGGGCGACAATTCGCAGACGATCGTCAACATGGCGCGCTTTTACACCGCACTGGGGACGGACGGCAAGGCCGCCAGGCCGCAGGTCAAGAAAGGCACGCCGGAACGCGCGCAGGTCATTCAGCTGACCGAGACGCAGATGGACCAGGTTCGCGCCGCGCTCGTGGGCGTGGTGAACGCCGGCACGGCGGCTGCATCGGCGATCAAGGGCGTGCAGCTGGCGGGCAAGACGGGAACGGCGCAGAGTGGTAAGTATGTCAACGGGAAGGAGCTCAACCACGGCTGGTTCGTCGGCTTTGCGCCCGCGTACAAGCCGGCCATCGTCGTGGCGGTCATGATCGAATTTGGTGGACACGGTACGCGCGCCGCGGCGATCGCGTCGAAGATCATCCAGGCGTACCTCCACGTCGCTCCGGTGATCGACGCCAACTCGGTGGACGGCTGATGTCCACGCGCCGTTTTCCAATTGACTGGCCACTGGTCATCGTCGGCTTGCTGCTGTCAATCTACGGGATCTCCATCGTGTACTCCGCAGGGCAGACCGACATCCTCACGGGTGTCGCCAAGCTCTGGCGATCGCAGATGATCTGGTTCCTGCTCTCGCTTGGGGCTGCGTACGGCGTCAGCAGATTTTCCGTCCGCATGCTCGACTGGCTGACGTGGCCGATGTACGCCGTCACGATCGCGATGCTGATGCTGCTGCTGGTCATCGGCAAGGGAGCAGGAACGGCCGCAAGCTCGAAGAGCTGGCTGGCGATCGGCGGCTTTCGCATCGGACAACCCGCCGAGCTGGCCAAGATCACCGTCGTGCTGGCCATGGCGAAGGTCCTGTCGGGATTCAAGGAGCCGCCGCGGTCGTTGCTCGAGCTCTGGAAACCGGCGCTCGTGGTCGGCATCCCCTGGGCGCTCATCATGATGCAACCGGACCTCGGCACCGGCATTGTGTTCGTGGGTTTTGCGTTTGCGATGCTATTCTGGGCGGGCGTGTCGTGGCCCTTGCTGGTGCTGGTGGCGAGTCCCGTGGTGAGCCTCATCCTGGCCTACGACACCTTCTTCTGGGGGGCGTGGTTCCTGTTGCTGCTCGCGCTGGTGCTCTGGTACAAGCCGTACATGTACGAGGGCATCTTCCTCGTCGTGATCAACGTCGTGTTCGGTGTGGTGTCGCTGAAGCTGTGGGAGAAACTCGCGCCGTATCAACAGAAGCGACTCCTCGTCTTCATCAACCCGAACATCGATCCGCGGCAGTCGGGCTATCACGTGATCCAGTCGCAGATCGCCATTGGTTCCGGCGGTTGGTTCGGCAAGGGATACACGATGGGTACGCAGAAGCGGCTCGCATTCCTTCCCGCGCAGCATACGGACTTCATCTTTGCCGTGGTTGGTGAGGAACTGGGCTTCATCGGGGTCACGTTGGCCATCGCGCTCTTTGCGCTGCTGTTCCTTCGCGTGACGAAGATCGCCGAGCGGGCGAACGACTCGTACAGCAGTCTTGTGGCGTTCGGATTGCTGGCGAGCTGGTTCGTGCACGTCGTCGAGAACATGGGCATGACGCTGAACCTCATGCCGATCACGGGCATTCCGCTGCCGTTCTTCAGCTATGGTGGCAGCTTCATGCTCGCGAGCTGGATCTCCATCGGAATCCTCCTGCGCATTTCCGCAGAAGGCCGCGGCGGACGAAATGGTCCCTTTGCCATCTGAGACGTTCATCGTGGGTACTGTTTCACAGTCCGACGGTCTGACTGTCCGAGAGCGTAAGCTCTCCTGTCAGACTGCCTGACAGTCCGACCTTGCTACGGCAATCGCCCTCCGACACATTTTCCAAATGGCATGGTTCCGTAAGGAGAAGAAGCCGCGACAGCCACGGCGGGAGCGGCTGGAAATTCCCGCTGACGTGTGGGAGAAGTGTGAGGCATGCGGGCACACGGACATTCGCGAGAAGTTCATTCGCAACTTCAACGTCTGCCCAAACTGCGATTACCATCGGCGTATTCGCGCCAATGACTACTGCAGCATCCTTCTCGACGAGGGCTCGATCGAGGAGCTCGAGCTCGACATCCGGTCCACGGACCCGCTGTCGTTTCCGGAATATCCCGCCCGCCTGAAGAAGGCCACCACCAACGCTGGCGAAGGTGACGCGCTCCTCGCCGCGACGGGCACGATCGAGGACCTGCCCGTCAACCTCGGTGTCATGGACTTCGCCTTCATGGGCGGGTCGATGGGATCGGTCGTCGGTGAGAAGATCGCCAGGCTCGGTCAGCGGTCTCTCGAGCGCAAGCATCCGCTCATCGTCATCTGCGCATCAGGCGGTGCGCGGATGCAGGAAGGCGTGCTGTCGCTCATGCAGATGGCGAAGGTCAGCGCGGTGCTCGCGCAACTCGCGGAGCGGCGTATTCCCTACATCGCCATCCTGACCAATCCCACCACCGGCGGCGTCAGCGCGAGCTACGCAATGCTCGGCGACGCCATCATCGCTGAGCCGGGCGCGGTCATCGGGTTCGCTGGCCCGCGCGTCATCAAGCAGACGCTTGGCCAGGACCTCCCCGAAGGGTTCCAGACCGCGGAATTCCTGCTCGACCATGGGATGCTCGACCAGGTGATTCATCGCAAGGAGCTCAAGCACACGATCAGCCAGCTCCTGCGCCACATGAGCGGCAAGCCGACTGCGACTGGGTGGACATCGCCCTGAACGACTACCGTGCTGCGCTCGACTATCTCTTCGCGCGCACGACGGGCACTTTCAAGTTCGGACTCGAGCGAACGCGCGCGCTCCTCGCTGAACTGGGCGACCCACACCTGTCGTACCCCGTGCTGCACATCGCCGGCACGAATGGGAAGGGCAGCTCCGTCGCCACGTCGGAGGCACTGCTTCGCCAGAAGGGCCTCGTGGTCGGGCGCTATACGTCGCCACACCTGGTCGACTTCCGCGAGCGCATCGTCGTCGGCGGTGCGCCGATTCCGGAGCAGGAGGTCGTGCAGTTCATCGAGGTGTACACGCCGGCCGTGGAGCGCATCGGCGCTTCGTTCTTCGAGGCGACGACCGCAATGGCCTTCCTGCACTTCGCGAAGGCACATGTCGACGTCGCCCTGATCGAGACGGGACTCGGCGGCCGACTCGACTCCACGAATGTCGTGGAGCCGCGTGCGGCAGGCGTGACCTCGATCGGATTCGATCACATGGAGTACCTCGGTCCCACGCTCGCGGATATCGCGTTCGAGAAGGCCGGCATCTTCAAGCGCGGCTGCCCAGCGGTCATCGGCGAGCCAGATCCGGTCGTTCGTCAACTCCTCGTCGACGCGGCAGTGAAGCACGGTGTGTCGAGCGTGCATGTCACCGCGGAAGAGATGCACATCAGCGACGTCGAGGTGACGGCTACGGGTACGCGCTTCCTGCTGCGCGCATTCGGCTCGGAGCGTGTCATCGAGACGCCACTGGTTGGCCGACATCAGGCCGCGAACTTCGCATTTACGCTGGGGCTGCTCGACGCGGCGGGCGACCCGTTTCGCGTGTCGCTCGCAGACGCCGCGCGCGCCGTGGCGACGGTGCGCCTGCCCGGGCGGTTCCAGCGCGTGGGCCGATGGGTGTTCGACGTCGCCCACAATCCGGACGGTGCGCGCACGCTCGCCGCGAGCCTGCGCTCGGTGACGAATGACACGCCGGTGATCGCAGTGCTGTGTGTCCTCGGTGACAAGGACTGGCGCGCGATGATCGATGAGTTGGCGACCGTCGTCGATCACTTCATCCTTACCAATGCCCCGACGGCCCCGAGTGCTCGCGCGTGGTCGGTCGGCGATGCGTTCACGTATGCTTCTGCGCGCGGACTTTCCGCCGTGGCTGTTCCCGATTTCGCGCATGCACTGGAAGAGGCGGAGGATGCTGGGAGAACCGCCGTGGTCACGGGCTCCTTCCACACGGTTGGCGATGCCATGGACCGGTTGCAGGTGTCTCCCTTCACAGGGTAACTTGCTGGATGTTCAAAGGCGCCCTCCCCGGTTTTCGGGACTTCTATCCTCAGGAACTGGCCGAGCGGGCGTTCATCATGGATGTGTGGCGTGGAGTGGCGCGCCGGTACGCGTTCGTGGAGTACGACGGACCGCCCCTCGAGCCGCTCGATCTGTACACGCGGAAGAGTGGAGAGGAGATCGTCGGCCAGCTCTACAACTTCGTCGACAAGGGTGGACGCGACGTGGCGCTGCGACCGGAGATGACGCCGACCGTGGCGCGCATGGTCGGCGCGCGCGCGAACTCACTGCGCAAGCCGGTGCGCTGGTTCTCCATGCCGCAGCTCTTCCGCTACGAGCGACAGCAGAAGGGCAGGCTCCGTGAGCACTATCAACTCAACGTGGACATCTTCGGCTCGTCCGACGTCGCCGCGGACGCGGAGCTCGTCGCCTGTGCCATCGACATGATGCGCGGCTTCGGGCTGACGTCGACGGACGTGGTGGTGAGAGTCTCCGATCGCCGAATACTGCAGGCGTTGCTCGAGTCGCTCGCTGTCCCGGTCGACGCGACGGCCGGCGTCTACGCGATCATCGACAAGCTGGATCGGACCCCCGCGGACGTATCGCGCGAGAAGCTCGCGGCGCTCGGACTCTCGTCCATCGCCATCGAGCAGATCGCCACGATCGCGTCAATGACGATGGCCGACGTCAAGTCGCGTCTCGCGGGCACCGATGCACTCGAGCATGCGGAGGAGTTCGAAGCCTATCTCGTTTACGTGGCGACGCTGCTCGGTGGCGACGCGTCGTGGCTCACACTTGATCTCTCCATCGTGCGCGGCCTGGCGTATTACACCGGGATCGTGTTCGAGCTGTTCGATCGCTCTGGGGAGTTTCGCGCCATCTGTGGCGGCGGTCGGTATGATGCGTTGCTCAAGTCGCTCGGTGGCGCCGATATGCCGGCGGTGGGGTTCGGCATGGGCGACGTCGTGCTCGGTGAGTTGTTGCGTGCCAAGGGCCTCATGCACGCCAGCAGCGCGGGAGCCGACTATTGGCTCGGCGCCGATGAATCGACGCCGATCGAGTCGGTGATGGCGGAAGCCTCGAGGCGACGCGCTGCGGGGCACTCGGTGGAGTATTCGCTCCGTCCGCAGACGATCAGCAAGCAGAAAAAGGCCGCGCAGGCCAGCGGTGTACGCGAATTCATCTCTCTCCTGAACGACGACGTATCGAATGGCTGACGACAGGAAGCTCACCACCCGCGCGGCGGACTTCAGCGCATGGTACAACGAGGTGGTGCTGAAGGCGGAGATGGCGGACTACTCTCCGGTGAAGGGCTGCATGGTCATTCGCCCCAACGGCTATGGCATCTGGGAGCGCATGCAGCGCGCGCTGGATGACATGTTCAAGGCGACGGGCCACCAGAACGCCTATTTCCCGCTCTTCATCCCGGAGTCGTACCTCCACAAGGAGAAGGAGCACGTAGAAGGCTTCGCACACGAGTTCGCGGTCGTCACGCATGGCGGCGGCAAGAAGCTCGAGGAGCCACTCGTCGTCCGCCCGACGTCGGAGACGATCATCTACTCGATGTTCGCGAAGTGGGTGCAGAGCTATCGTGACCTGCCCATCCTGATGAACCAGTGGGCCAACGTCGTGCGCTGGGAGATGCGCACGCGGCTGTTCCTGCGCACCACCGAGTTTCTCTGGCAGGAAGGGCACACGGCCCATGCGACGCATGATGAAGCGGAGGCGGAGGCGCGCCAGATGCTCGGCGTGTACCGTGCTTTCATGGAGGGCTACATCGCGATGCCGGTCATCACCGGACAGAAAACCGACTCGGAGCGCTTCGCGGGCGCGCTGCGCACGTACTCGTGCGAAGCGATGATGCAGGACAACAAGGCGCTGCAGGCGGGGACGTCGCACAACCTCGGACAGAACTTCTCCAAGGCGTTCGACCTGAAGTTCCAGAGCGAGCAGGGCACCGAGGAGTATGCGTGGAACACCAGCTGGGGCGTGTCGACGCGCATGATCGGTGGCCTCGTGATGACGCACGGCGACGACAAGGGTCTGCGCTGTCCGCCGCTACTGGCACCCATCGAGATGGTGATCGTTCCCATCTATCGTTCCGATGAGGATCGCGCGCTCGTGCTGGAGGCGGCGAACCGCATCGCGAAATCGCTGGGCGCGTGGGATCGTGGCGAGCGCGCGCGGCTGCGCATCCACATCGACGCACGCGACGGCATGAAGCCCGGTGCGAAGTACTACGAGTGGGAGCTCCGCGGCATTCCGCTGCGCCTCGAGCTTGGTCCGCGCGATCTCGCCGCAAATCAGGGTGTGCTCGTGCGCCGCGACACGGGCGAGAAGAAGGCGGTCTCGCTGGACACGCTCGCCGAGAATGTCGCCGACTGCCTCGGCGCAATGCAGCGGGACATGCTGGCGGCCGCGCTGGACCGCCGCGAGGCGAATAGCGTTCGCGAGCGCATCTCGTACGACACGTTCCGCGAGCTGATGGACGGCCAGGGTGGATTCGTCTATGCCGGCTGGTGCATGGATGCGGCATGTGAGGCGGTCATCAAGGAGGAAACGAAGGCGACGATTCGTTGCCTTCCCGATGAGGAGTTCCGGTCTGCGGATGCTCCGACGACATGCTTGAAGTGCGGGCGCGCCGCCACCGTCGAGGCCCTGTGGGCGAAGGCGTACTGACGTCGGGGTTCAGCCGAGTGGACGGGACACTCTCGTGCGAGGGTGTCTCGCTCGAGCGTGTGGCCAACGAGGTCAAGACGCCTGCGTATGTGTATAGCGCATCCGTCGTGCGGGATCGCTATGCGCGGCTCGATGCCGCGCTAAGCGCGCTGCCACATCGCATCCACTACACGCTCAAGGCGAACTCCAACCGCGGCATCCTTCAGCTGCTTCGTGGGATGGGCGCGGGGGTGGATGTCGTTTCGGGTGGTGAGCTGTTTCGCGCCCAGCGCGCGGGCTTCGTGGGTGGCGACATCATCTTCGGCGGTGTGGGGAAGACGGAGGACGAGTTGCGCGAGGCTTTGCTCGCCGGCGTGATGATGATCAACGTCGAGTCGGCCGCAGAGGTGTCGCTCATCGATCGCCTCGCGCAGGAGTTGGGAGTGGTCGCGAAGATCGGCATTCGGGTCAACCCCGAGGTCACCGTCGACAGCTCGCACAAGTACATCAAGACTGGAGAGAAGGGCGCCAAGTTCGGCGTGCCCTACAACGAGGTACGCTCGGTGGCGCACCTCGCGGCGGGGCTCTCGAATGTTGAGCTCATCGGGCTCGACATGCACATCGGGTCCCAACTCTTTCGGCTTGATTCGTACGTCGCCGGCACCGACAAGCTCGTGGAGCTTCTGGACGAGCTAAAGTCCGACGGCATCGCATCCATCGAGTACCTGGACATCGGCGGTGGGCTCGGCGTGAGTTACGATGCAGAGGTCACTCCCGATCTCGAGACGTTTGCGAACTCGCTGGTGCGACAGGTCGCACCCACGGGGCTGACGCTGCTCATGGAGCCCGGAAGGTTCATCGTCGGCAATGCGGGGATGCTGCTCACGCGAGTGCTCTATCGCAAACACAGCGGCGGCCGCGAATTCCTCGTCACCGATGCGGGAATGACCGAGCTGCTTCGGCCATCCCACTATGATGCGTTCCATCGGATCGAGGCGGTGCGCGCCGTGGACGGACAGATGACGACCGATGTGGTCGGCCCCGTGTGCGAGAGCGGAGACTTCCTCGCGCTCGGCCGCACGATGGACGAAGCCAACCCTGGCGACCTGCTCGCTGTCCATGATGTGGGCGCCTACGGTTACGTGATGGCCTCGAATTACAACACGCGCGCGCGAGGAGTCGAAGTGCTCGTCGACGGAGACCGGTTCGCGGTCACCACCGCTCGCGAGCAATACGACGACCTCGTGCGCCTCGAGCAGGTCGACCTTGAGTGGAGGGAGGGCTGATGCGCGTCGGACTGATGGCCGATAGTCACGACCGAATCCCGGCGGTCCGCGAATTCGTGAGGATCATGCAGGAGGGTGGCGTCACCATGCTGCTCCATGCCGGTGACTACTGCGCCCCGTTTGCACTCCGGCCCATCGAGGAGGCGAGCATGTCGCTCGCCGGCGTGTTCGGTCGCAACGATGGGGACACGCAGGGCCTCCTTGCCAAGGCGACTGCCGGTTTCGGAGCGGAGCTCTTCGAGGGCCCGCACAGCTTTGAATTGAGTGGGCAACGCATCCTCGTCGTGCATGACATCGGCGACGTCCAGCCGCGGAGTATCGAGTCGCACAGCATCGTCGTGCACGGATTCACGCACGAGCAGGCGATGAAGACCCGCGGCGACACGCTGATCGTCAACCCGGGCGAGTGCTGCGGGTGGCTGTACGGCACGCCGAAGGCGGCCATCCTCGACCTCGATACGAAGAAGGTCGAATTCCTCAGCCTCGATCCCGCGCACTGGACGACATGACGGCTCAGAGCCGCATCCTCATCATCGATTACGGCTCGCAGTACACGCAACTCATCGCACGTCGAGTCCGCGAAGCCCGCGTCTATTCCGAGATCCACCCGCCCACCCGCTCCCTCGACTGGATTCGCGAGTGGAATCCCACGGGGATCATCCTGAGCGGGGGCCCGAACTCCGTCTACGGAGAGCACGCACCCAGCGCGGACCTCGCGCTCTTTACCATCGCGCCGGTACTCGGCGTCTGCTACGGCATGCAGCTCATCGCGCATCTGCACGGCGCCGAGGTCACGCGCGGCGGCCAGCGCCAGTACGGGCGCGACGAGATCAGGACGACGCGCGAGAGCGTGCTGTTTCACGGATTCGCACAAGGTGAAAGCGCCACGGTCTGGATGAGTCACGGCGATCACATCGAAGCGCCGCCCGAGGGATTTCGCGTCACGGCGACGAGCGACGGCAATCCCGTGGCCGCGTTCGAGCACGAGAGCCGCCCCATCTATGGCGTACAGTTTCATTGCGAAGTGGCCCATACGCCACGCGGTCGTGAGCTCATCGCGAATTTCCTGTTCGAGGTGTGTGGGGCCGTGACGAGCTGGACGCCGGGGGCATTCATCGAGGTCGAGGTCGCGAAGATCCGCGCACTCGTCGGCGATGCGCAGGTCATCTGCGGGCTGTCGGGAGGCGTCGACTCATCGGTGGCGGCCGCACTCGTCCATCGCGCGATCGGCGATCAGCTCACGTGCGTCTTCGTGGACACGGGGTTGCTGCGACTCCACGAGCGCGAGCAGGTCCAGCAGACGATGGGCCGGCATCTCGGCATCAAGCTCGTTACGGTCGACGCGTCGGCGCGCTTTCTCTCGGCGCTCGCCGGCATCGATGACCCCGAAGCGAAGCGGCGCGCGATAGGGCACACCTTCATCGACGTCTTCGAGGATGCGACGGCGAACGCGGGCTCCAATGCGAAATTTCTCGTCCAGGGCACGCTGTATCCGGATGTGATCGAGAGCTCGTCGCCCACCGGCGGACCGTCCGTCACAATCAAGACGCATCACAATGTCGGTGGGCTCAAGCCCGGCATGCAGTTCGCGCTGATCGAGCCGCTGCGCGAGCTGTTCAAGGACGAGGTGCGCAATGTGGGGCGCGAACTGGGCTTGCCGGAGGAAATGGTGGGACGCCACCCATTCCCGGGGCCTGGCCTTGCCATTCGCATCCTCGGTGCCGTGAGCGAGCCTGACCTCGCCGTCCTGCGTCTTGCGGACTCCATCTACCTGGAGGAGATTCGCAACGCGAGTCTCTACGACGAAATCTGGCAGGCGTTCGCCGTACTCCTTCCCGTTCGCAGTGTGGGTGTCATGGGCGACGAACGCACCTACGACAACGTTGTCGCGCTCCGCGCCGTCACGAGCACCGATGGGATGACGGCCGACTGGTACCCCTTCCCGCACGACGTCATGGCACGTATCAGCGATCGGATCATTCGCGAGGTCGACGGCGTGAACCGCGTGGTGTATGACGTGAGCTCCAAGCCCCCGGCGACCATCGAATGGGAGTAGTGGAAGGCGACGACCGTCGCGTCGGCGACCGCCGCACCATGGCGCTGCGAGCGCCGGGCGCGGGTGGCTTCACGCCCGCGCATTCGGTCGCCGCGTCCAACCCGTGCCTGAACTGCGGCACGAACATGCAGCTCGCCTTCTGCCCGGAGTGCGGACAGCCGCAAGTGGATTCAGATCCAACCTTCCGTGAGTTCCTCCACGAGGTGGCCGAGGAATTCCTGCATTGGGACGGCAAGCTCGGACGTACGTTCCGAATGCTGGTGACGAAGCCGGGCGCGTTGACGAACGAGTATCTTGCCGGCCGCCGGGTGCGGTATATCTCGCCCCTGCGGGTCTATCTGACGTGCAGCCTGTTGTTCTTCTTCGTGAGCGCGGTGGTGCCCCAGCGCGCGAGCGTATCCGTGCGGGAGGGCGCGCTCGTCCGCACCCAGATCGGCTTCATTACGGTGACGGAACCGGATAGCGTCGCCGCGATCGCGGCGCTCGATTCAATGGCGCACCATAAAAAGTGGATCAGTCGCACCTGGGGAAAGCATTTCGGTGCCGCCATGCGCCAACGCGGTAGCGTCATCGCAAAAATGGCGGCTGCGGTCCCGAATACCATGTTCGTGCTCGTGCCGCTTTTCGCCGCCCTCGTGATGTTGGCGTTCCGCCGGTCGCGGCGACGCTTCCCGCAGCATCTCGCATTCGCGTTGCACGTGCACGCGTTCCTGTTCCTGGCGCTCACGATCATGCTCGCACGCCGACTGACGACCGCCTTGCCCGTGTCGCTCGCCCTCGTGCTCATCTGCATGGGCGCTGTCGTCGTGTATCTCGTGCGCGCGATGCGGAACGTGTACGAGGTCAGCACAGGCGGAGCGCTCGCGCGGACCGGCATGGTGGGGTCGATCTACTCCGTGTTGTTCGGCGTGGCCATGGTCGCCACCTTCGTACTCATCGTGCTGCTGGAGTTCTGAACTGTCTGACTGTCTGACTGTCTGACTGGTCAGTTATCTAGACCCCTTTCTCCTTCAGCAGCTCGAGAAACTGGTGCGGCTCGGTGAGACCCAGCAACCGCTGCGGCACGTCCGGCTCCTTCGAGAACTGCGCGATCTTGCCCAGCACCGGCAGGTACTGGTTCGAGACCTCGAGCGGCGGCGCCACGATCAGGAAGAAGAAGTTCACCGGCTTCTCGTCGATCGCCTTGAAGTCCATGCCATTCGTCTTGCGGCCGAAGGCGACCCGCAGCTTGTTGACGACGAGTGACCGGCAGTGCGGGATGGCGATCCCTCGCCCAATGCCCGTGGAGCCGAGATTCTCGCGGCGCTTCAGCATTTTGTACAGCATGCCGTCAGCCTTTTCGTCGAGCTTGAGGAGACCGATGAGCTCCTTGAGCACATCGTCCTTCGTCTCGCCCTCGAGCTCGAGCTTGATTGCGTCTTCGCTGAAGAACTCGCGCAGTTCCATCTCGTTTCAATCCGGTGCTTGCGGTGCCTGAGCCGCGCGGCGGCATGTCGTCATCGAACCGCGAAACGTACCCGCGCGTGCCGAGCATTGTCAAACCACAATCGTTGCTCGCGATTCCGCGACTCGGTAGCTTTAGCGCATGAGCTTTCCATTCCCGCTCGACGCCACGGTTCCCCTCTATCTCGCGCCCATGGCGGGCGTGTCGGAATCGCCGTTTCGGCAGCTCTGTCACGAGCACGGAGCGGACGTCGTCGTTACCGAGTTCCTCTCGGCGGAAGGCATCCGGCGGGAGAACGAGGCAACGCTGCACAAGCTCTCCTTCGGGCCCGGGGAGCGCCCCATTGGTGTGCAGATCTTTGGCGCGGATCCAGAGGCCATGGGCGAAGCGGCGCGCTTCGTCTCCGACGTCTTCCAGCCAGAGTTCATCGACATCAACTTTGGCTGCCCGGTCAAGAAGGTCGTTCGCCGGAACGGCGGCTCCGGCTGCCTGCGCGACCTCGACCTCGTGCAGCAGGTGATCCGCGCCGTCGTGAAGGCGACACACTTGCCCGTCACGTGCAAGATCCGCAGTGGCTGGAACGAGGAGATGCGTGATCCGGTTACCATCGGGCTACGCTGCCAGGACGCCGGAGTGCGCGTCATCGCGCTGCACCCGCGCACACGAACGCAGATGTACACCGGGAGCGCGCGCTGGGAGGAGATCGCCGCCGTCGCGCAGGCGCTCGACATCCCCGTACTAGGCAATGGCGACATCAAGACCGCCGAAGACGCGGTGCGCATGCATCAGCAAACAGGCTGCGCCGGCATCATGATCGCGCGCGGCTCCTACGGCCAGCCCTGGATCTTCAACCAGGTCAAGGATCTCATGGCGGGCCGTCCGAAGCGCCAGGCGCCACCGATTGCCGAGCGCTTCGCGATCGCGCTGGACCATGCGCGGAAGGTGATCGCCTATGAGACGGACCCGCGTGGCGCGGCGATCGAGTTCCGCAAGCACCTCGGCTGGTATGCGAAGGGACTCCACGGCGGGGCGGACCTGCGCAAGCAGCTGTACGCCGTCACATCGTTCGGCGAAGTGGAAGGAATCTTCGCGCAGTACCTCGAGAATGCGGATCGCTACGCCGCGTCGCACGCGGCCGCCGAGGATGCTGGCGGTGACTGGGAGGCGGACGCCGCATGAGGCGCGAGCGGGTGCGCGACCTGCTCACCCGCGTCGCCGATGGGTCCGCGCACGTGGACCAGGCGCTCGACGCGCTATCCGCGGATCCGGTGGAGTCGCTTGGGTTTGCCACGATCGATCATCATCGCGCCTTGCGGCAGGGATTTCCCGAGGTCATCTACGGCGCCGGCAAGACGGTGGAGCAGCTCGTCGCCATCGCGACGCACATCGCCGAGCGCGGCGATGGCGTGCTGGTCACCCGCGTTGCGGGCGAGGCTGCGGCTTCCCTTGTGGCCTCGCTTCCTGGCATGGAGCGCAACGCGGTGGCGTCGACGTGCTTTCTCCGGCCTCAGGTGGGGCCTGTGCTAGCAACGCAGTCGCTGCTGGTCGTCACCGCGGGCACGAGTGACCTGCCCGTGGCCGAAGAGGCGGCCGTGACCGCCGCTGCGATGGCGTGTCGTGTGGAACGGCTCACCGACGTGGGCGTCGCGGGGATACACCGACTGCTGTCGCAACGGGAGGCGCTCGACGGGGCAGGAGTCATCATCGTCGTCGCCGGCATGGATGGAGCGTTGGCGTCTGTCGTCGGTGGGCTTGTGCGCGTGCCGGTGATCGCGGTGCCCACGAGCGTGGGATACGGCGCGGCGTTCGGAGGGATCGCGCCCCTCCTCACCATGCTGAACAGCTGTGCGGCGGGGGTCACGGTCGTCAATATCGACAACGGCTTCGGGGCCGCTGTCGCCGCCGCGCGCATTCTCCACCGCTGAGTCGTTCGCATGCTGCAAGCAGCGGCCATCATCGTTGCTTGCCTTGGTCTGGGCGGAGCGGTATATGCGCTGCGCCAGTCGCGGGGCTCGCGGCGCGCGCTCGCCGTCGCGAATGAGCGCCTTGCGCGGATCGATGCAACCATCCCGGGGGAAAACGAGGACATTCCTGTTGGCAGGGAGGCGCTGCGCCGCGACGTCCGCGTCTCCTTCGAGGCGCGCGAGGTCGAGCACGACCAGGCGCTGCTGACGAACCTGCTCGAGGATTTTCGCGATGTCGCCGGTGCGGAGGAGGCAATCTTCTGGCGTTGGCGCGCGGACCGCGATTCGCTCACGCCCGCGGTGTGGTCCTCAACCGCGCCAAGGCCGGCGTTCTTCGACATGCAGGAGTGGGGGCCGCTGGTGCAGTGGTCGGCGGAAACCGGCGTGGTGCAGACCGTCGGGCACGACGACGCGACGCACGTGGCGGCCGCCTGTGTAAAGCGTGACGACGTGCTGCTGGGCGTGCTGAGCCTGACCCACACCGAGGGACTGGGCCTTCCGCGACCAGCCCTCAAGGAATGGATGCCACGACTCGCCGCGCAGCTGGCCACGTTCTCGGATCTGTTGGGCGCACGGCGTGGGTATTCGCGTCACATGCGGCAGAGTCAGGCCCTGCTGGATGCGGTGCAGCGACTGCAGAGTGACCGGGGCGGGGAAGGACTGGCTCGCGCGCTGTGCGAAACCGCGCTCGATGTCTCGGGCGCTCGCGGCGCGGTGCTCGTGCGGTGGGATGGGGACGCGGACGTGGGTGAAGTGCACTACGCGACCGAGGGGACCGGTCTCCGTGCGCCAACGCCCCTGGAGTCCGGGAGTGTCGTGGCAGAGGCATGCCGCACGGGCAAGCTGCACGTGCTCGAGGACTCGCGCGGCGCCGCGTCCGGGCAGGCGCTCTACGGGGCGGCGCGCGTGATCCGCGAGCCCGGCAGCGTCGCGATCATTCCGGTGGCGAAGGGGGGGCGGGTGCTTGGCGCGCTGGTGCTGGAAGCGGACGAGGTCGGCGCACTCACTGCTGAAGACGCGCGGCCGCTGACCGTGCTGGGAGCGGTGGTGGCGGGCTCACTGGAGATGGCGTGGCAGTTCGCCGAGGTGGATCGCCGCGCGCGGACGGATGCGCTCACGGGCCTCTGGAACCGGATGCACTTCGGCGAGCAGCTTACGCGCATTCTTGCCGAGGCGGATCGGTACGAGCATCCGGTGTCAATGGTGCTGATGGATATCGATCACTTCAAGAAGGTGAACGATACGTGGGGACATGAGGCGGGTGATGCGGTGCTGAAGCAGGTCGCGCGTGTGCTCCAGGACGGTGTTCGTGCGGTCGACATCTGCGTCCGGTATGGCGGCGAGGAGATCGCGATGCTACTGGCCCAGACGGACAGTGCGCATGCGGTTGAGGTGGCGGAGCGGCTACGCGTGCGGGTGTCGGAGACGCCGGTGAAGCATGGCCCTTCGGAGATTCGCGTGACGGCGTCGTTTGGTGTGGCGACCTATCCCGAGACGGTGAAGGTGCGCGACCAGCTCTTTCCCGCGGCGGACAAGGCGTTGTACATCGCCAAGCACGACGGGCGGAACTGCGTCAGGGCCAAGCCCGCCGGCAAAGGGCGGGCAACGAGTTGAAGCTTGGCTACTGCGGACGGCAGCCAGCAGAGGGCAGAGGGCAGAAGGCAGCCGGCAGATGGGCGGACGGGGTGGAACACCGGGTTGGTCTGGGAGTACCAGTGTGTTAGGTTGTCAGGGTACGATGAACAAATCAGGGGGCGACTGGCTTCGACGGGACTGGTGAAGCTGTGGGCGCGTGCCGAGGTCTTCGGGCACCTCGTTAAACACTCGGAAAAATTCCAACTGCGAACAACAACTTCGCCCTTGCCGCTTAACTTTTAGTTAAGCCTGTGAGGTGCCCGCGAGAAAGCCCGCCCAGGGCGTTTTCATGGGTAACGCAAATCTGGGCTAGCTCCGACGTACGCCTTCGGCGGCGGAGCAAAACAAAGAGGGCTTATCCTGCGGTGGGCTGCCCACTGGCCAGCAGCAGGAGACATCAATCAGAGGGACACGCACGTAGTGCTTGTAGTAGATCTAGCTTCGGACCGGGGTTCGATTCCCCGCGCCTCCACTGAAAGACAGACTTTGAACGAACAGCGGCGTCCAGCAATGGGCGCCGTTCTTCATTTCTCCTTGGCACTATGGTCGCCCTGGCAAAATTTTGCAGATTCCGAACATAGGTTCCGCCCTGCGTTGGGAGCTGAGGCGCCCTCCCACTAGAAGCTCCCCCCGACCATGCTCGGCAGCAGACGGATTATGCAATAGGAGCGTCAGCGCGAAGGTGCTCCCCGCGCCGACGGTGCTCTCGACGGTCAGGGGTATCGGCTCCCCGGACCTATCGCAGGTCGATCCGGGAAACGCTCGCCGGGTTTCCCTGCGCCTGGAACACGAGCAGGTATGCGCCGTCGGGAGTGGGGAACAGGCGTCCCGCGATGAGGGGCAACCGCGTGCGGTCGAGGATGACGCCGTCGCTCACGCGCATGCGCGAAACGCTCCGGCCCGCAGCCAACCAGACGGACGCGCCGTCCGGCGACAGCGCGCCCGTGGGTATGTACCCGACGATGCTCTCGGACACCACCAGCGCGCGCAACGAGAGGTCGAGGACGCCATTGCCCCAGGCGAAGCGATCCCCCGCCGCATTGAAGCTGGCGCGCGCAAAGTTCGTGAAGAGCTCCGGCATGGACTGGCATGGCCCGAACGCATCCGTGGATGCGAAATACCAGCGCGGGCAGTCGAAGTCGCCGATGAAGATCCGCGACCGGTCCGGCGTCGCTCGTACGTCGCGCGTTGGGAATCCGCTAATGGTGCGTCCGTCGGTGCGGATCCGCTGGGCCCCCGTCACCAGGTTCACAACGACGTAACGGTCGAGGCTGCGCGTCCGGGCGCTCAGCGCGACGAGCACCTGGCCGGTGGCAGAGATGGCTAGGTGCTCGGGAGCTGGTGACTGGTACTCGGCGCCGGCGGTGTCGAGCACCGAAAGGGCGATGGTTCGGATCGGCGTCGAGGGCGCGCGCAGGTCGACGACGGCGAGGGAGCGCGTCGACGGCAGCGCGGCCACGAGGGTGTCTCCGTCGGGCGTGAGGTCGAAGCTCGAGGCGGCAGCCGCGAGGGGGATCGGCGGTTTCCAGCTCATCGTCGCGACGTCCAGCACGGCGATGATGGGGCCGCCCGAAACGCCGACGTACGCGAGGCCGCGCTTCGCGTCGTACACGATGTCTCCAAGGTCGGCGACCAGGCTGCCTGATAGCGTGACGGCGAGCGGCAGCGTGGCGGGGCGGTCCACCACCGGATAGAAACTAAGCTCCTTCTGTGGCGACGTGACGGCGCTGCTAGTCAGTCCGCTCACGTCGCGCACGGCGAACGAGATGGCCGGGGTGCCCACCCAGCTGTCGTTCGTCCGGATGTCGATCACACCCGACCATGAGGTGGGAGAGCCGGCCACGACCACCGAGTCCCGCACGTTGGCTGGCGCACCGACGGTCCAGACGACTGTCTTCACGCCCGCGTTGTCGTAAGCGTTCACCAAGAATTGCAGCACGTCGCCCGCGCCGTACTGGCCGGCAATGCGACCACCTACCTGGTTCAGGAGCTGGACGACCGGTATCGCGGGCGGAGTGCGATCGACGACAGTGACCTCGGTAAGGAGCACACGGCTGGTGGACCGAAGGCCCGCGTCGTACGCGATGACGCGCACGGAGAGGGGGGTGGCCGAGGACGCATAGGGCACGACGAGCTTGACCGTGCGCGCGGTGCTCGATCCCGACTCGGGGATCTCCTTCTCGAGGGTGAAGGGACCGCTCAGGATGATGCGCGTGCTCCAGAGGGGACTCAACGCGGATGCGGCATACTTCACGCTGATCGTGTCGCCGGGCTGCATCTCGCCGTTGGTGGGGGTGACTGATAGGTCGGTCACCGTGGGCGGCGGCGTGGTGGCGGAGGCCGGCACCGGCCCGCACGACAAGCGTACCCGCGCCGGTGCGCCGAGGGTGCTCGTCGTGCTGACGGCCCGCAGCTCCAGCTCCACATCGAAGGGCGCCGAGCCGCTGAAACGCCAGAACGTATCATGCTTCGTTCCGGCAGAGAGCGTGTCGCCGAACGACGACAGCTGGTCCGCGACGGTGACGAGCTGGGAGTCCGCCGGTGTGACCCGGTTGGCGCCGAAGAAGTACCGCAGGACGCCGCCGTTGATCATCGCACGCCCGGTCCCCGCGGCGGAGAGGCTGATGCCCGTCGCGCAATCGATCTTCAGCCGCCCCTCGAACTCGCTCACGACGGACGATGGCACGCCCGTAAGGCTGAGCTTCAGCTCGAGAGGGGGGAGGGGCGCGGTCGCGTCTTGCGAGCAGCCATTGAGGGTGGCGGTTGCAAGGACCGCCAGGGCGAGATATCGACGTCGCATCGGGGGAGCGCGGAAGAGTCGAGAGGCAGCCGGCGTCGGCGCGTTCTCAGCGGGCGGGCCGCCGCGTTGCAAGTTATCGCGGGCCCGCGCGCGCGCTATCCGCGGGGCACACCGCGGGCACCCCGAGGGAGCGCCCCCATCGCCGCAAATCCGGCGGGCGCCCTCGGTTTACGCAACGGTTTGGGCGTCGCGCGACAACCAGTGTGTTGCCACGCGCGGCGGCTGACACCATAATAGCTCGCTACTGAGGCGTAGGTAGGGTGGGGGTACGGGTGGGGGTACTGATGAGTGACAAACATGCACGAAATACCGTAAGCATCAGAAAGCCAATGCGTCAGCGCGACGGGTTCGATTCCCCGCGCCTTCACTGACAGAAGGTCCAGAACGATCCAACGGCGTCCAGAAATGGGCGCCGTTGGTTTATTCTCTGCTCGCCGGCAACGACAGCCGTGACGAGTTCCGACAAGTTTGCCCGGGCGCTAACGCGCCGTTCACTACGTGCCGATAATGTGTTATGGCATCGGTGAAGCACGCCACTGGCGGAGTGGCCCTGACGGCAGGTCTTGGGCTTTTTATTTACGAAGCGACCAAGTCCGCGATCTTTCCGCATCTGACTCTGTGGCAGTCGCACGGCATGACGATCCTGTTCGGGTCGATCGTCGCGACGCTCGCCGCCTACCATGTGCTTCGCGAGCAAGCCCGCTTGCACTCCACGGTGTTGCAGGAGACCGCTGATCGAATTCGTGCCGAGTCGGCGCAGTTGACGATGAGCACCAGTGAGGCTCGCTACCGCGGATTGATCGAATCACTCCCCGCCGCCATAGCCGTTCACCGTGGCGGCCAGGTGGTTTATGGCAATCCCGCGTGCATGGCGTTGATGGAGCTTGACCCGAGCGCCCTGGCCCCCTTGGGATCGCTCCTGGATTTCATCGACGTCGATGACCGCGAGCGCGCGTTGAAGCGCCTCGCGGTCGCGGCCGACGAGCACGACATGGGCAATCCTGAGGAGTATCGCCTGTACACGGCACGCGGCAACATGATCGTCGTGGAGGCAATGTCCGCAGCTATCACCCATGATGGGAAGCGCGCGATCCAGACGCTCCTGCGCGACATCACCGAACGGAGCGCCGCACAGGCCGCCCTCGAGGCCGCGCGCAACGCCGCCGAAGCAGCCAGCCTGGCCAAGAGCGAGTTCCTGGCGAACATGAGTCACGAGCTTCGCACTCCGCTCAACTCCGTCATCGGTTTCTCGAACATCCTTCGCAGGAACACACGACAGGCCCTCACGCCGAAGGAAGTCGGATACATCGAGCGGATTCAGGACAACGGCAGGCATCTTCTCTCGCTGATCGACGGCGTGCTGGATCTTACGAAGGTCGAGACTGGGCACACGGAGTCGGTGACAAGCGCGATGGCACTCGCCGACGTCGTCTTCGAGACGGTCGCCGAGCTCGAGTCGCAGCTGCTTCAATGCAACCGGAAAACCATCGTCGACATGCACGAAAGCGCATGGGTTTTCGAAACCGATCGCGCGAAGTTCAAGCAGATTCTCTTAACCTGCTGGCCAATGCGCTGAAGTTCAGTGATGGGGATGTACACGTAGTCGTGCAGTGCAGCAGCATCTCAGGTGAGCCGAAAAGCGTCGATGTCGTGGATCAGGGTATCGGCATCGCGCCGAACCAGCTTGAATCAATCTTCGAGGCATTTCAACAGGCCGACAATTCGACGTCGCGGCAATTCGGCGGTACGGGTCTCGGACTCACCATCAGTTGGTCATTGGCGCGCGTTCTCGGCTTCAACATCGAGGTCTCGAGCGAATTGGGCGTTGGCTCGACCTTTCGCGTTGTCCTCGGATCTTCGTCTACGGCAGATCAGGCCCCGACTCGACTGCTGGCCTGACCCGTACGCCCCTCCATGCACGATGGATTCGGATGGACGAATGGCGTGGCGCAGGCGATGGGCGCCCAGGAGCGCGCCGCCGCGGCGGCAGCGCTAGGAAGACCCTCATGCGACGGATCTTCACGTTGGGAGTGATCGGCCTGCTCGCGGTGGAAATCGCGAACGTGTATTTCATCATGCCAATGCCGGGGAGCCAGCAGATGCGGAGCATCGACGCGGCGTACGCGGTCTACCGGCCGCTACTGAGTGGCATTTGCCGAGGCGCGTGCTGCATGGTAGGCTATCCCGCCGCCTGAGCAGGCGGCAGGAGTCCCCCTCATTCTGGAGGCATGGAGCAGATGGTGCAGGGTCTCACTCCCATTGGACTGCGCTGGATCGACTACACCATCATCGGCATCTACTTCGCGTTCGTGCTCGGCATTGGCTGGCAGTTGCGCCGCGCAATGAAGACGAGCACGGATTTCTTCCTCTCGGGACGATCGCTGCCCGCGTGGATCACCGGTCTCGCGTTTCTCTCCGCGAACCTGGGCGCGCAAGAAGTCATCGGGATGGGCGCGTCGGGTGCGAAGTACGGTATCTCCACGAGCCACTTCTACTGGATCGGCGCGGTGCCGGCGATGCTGTTCGTCGGCCTCTTCATGATGCCGTTCTACTATGGGTCCCGAGCGCGCTCGGTACCGGAATACCTTCGTCTTCGCTTCGATGAGAAGACGCGCGCGTTCAACGCGGTCTCGTTCGCGATCATGACGGTGTTCTCGTCCGGCGTGTCGATGTATGCGATGGGCGCACTGATGCACCTGCTGCTGGGCTGGAGCTTCAACGTGAGCGTGCTGGTGTCCGCGGTCATCGTGTTGACGTACATCCTGCTCGGCGGACTGACGAGCGCGATCTACAATGAGGTGCTCCAGTTCTTCCTCATCGTATTCGGGTTTGCGCCACTGGTGATCGTCGGCCTGAACGAGGTGGGTGGCTGGAGCGGCCTGAAGGTGAAGCTCACCGCGCTCGCGGTGTCACAGGGACACCCAGCCGGCGCCTACACGCATGCGTGGCAGGGACTCGACGCGCCGGCGCACAACCTCATTGGCGTCGAGTATTTCGGGCTCCTGATGGGGCTCGGTTTCGTGCTGTCGTTCGGCTATTGGTGCACCGACTTCCTCGTCGTGCAGCGCGCCATGGCCGCCGACTCGATGGAGTCGGCGCGTCGCACACCGCTCATCGCCGCGCTTCCGAAAATGGTGTTCCCGTTCCTGGTCATCCTCCCCGGCATGATCGCGCTCGTGATCGGCGGCAAGGGGGGAATCATCCCGGCGAAGATGGCCGAGGGTGGCGGGCCGTTGCTGGACGCGGCCGGACACGTCGTGCTCGACTACGATCTTGCGACGCCCTCCATGCTCATGCATCTCTTCCCGAACGGCATGCTCGGGCTCGGCCTCGCGGCACTGCTCGCGTCGTTCATGTCGGGGATGGCGGGCAACATCACCGCGTTCAACACGGTCTGGACCTACGACCTCTACCAGACCTACATCAAGAAGGACGCTGACGATGAGCATTATCTCTGGATCGGGCGGGTCGCCACCGTAGTGGGCATCGCGCTCGCCATCGCCGCGGCGTACGTCGCCGCTTCGTTCAACAATATCATGGAGCTGCTGCAGCTCGTATTCGCCTTCGTGAACGCGCCCCTGTTCGCCACCTTCTTCCTCGGCATGTTCTGGCGAAGGACGACGGGCCACGGTGCGTTCTGGGGACTCTTGTCCGGCACGGTTGCCGCCGCGGTGCATCACGGTCTTACGCTGCCCGCGGGCTCCGTCCCGGGTATAAAGGGCGGTTACTTCGGCGTCCTCGAGACGTTCCGCAGCGAAATGGGGCAGACCTTCTGGACGGCGATCTTTGCCTGGACGACGTGCTTCGTCGTCACGATCGTGATCAGCATGATGACACGACCGCGACCGGACGAGGAACTGGTGGGGCTTGTTTACGCGCTCACGCCGCGACCCGTCAGCACCGCGCGCAAAGTCTGGGAAAAGCCGGCCTTCCTAGGAATCGTGACGCTGCTGCTCCTGCTGATTCTCAACCTCATCTTCCGCTAATTACATGAGCGCCACAGGGGATCTCGACGTGCGTGTGCCGATTGGCGCACTGTTCACCATGCTGGGCGTATTACTCACGGTGTACGGGGCCATGGAGCCGACGGCCGCCAAGGCCGCGTTCACGAAAGGCGGCCAAATCAACATGTGGTGGGGTGTCGTGATGTTGATCTTTGGCGTCTTCATGCTGTGGGTCGCGCGACCGTCGAAGGCGGCGCGCACGACCACTCCTTAGCCACCGCTAAACCAGCTGCCGCGCGGCGAGCTTCGCGAACACGCCGCCGCGCGACGGCTGTCGGCGCATTCAGCCTCGGCGGTCGCCAGCACCGCCAGATCCAGACGGAGATCGCGACTCGCTCGGAATCTCGCCCGCCGCATCCGCGGTGCGCCGCTTCTGCGCCTTGAAGATGAACTCCGGCGCGAGCGCAACACCCAGCAGCGTCACGGGCAGGATCTGCTGCGCCTGAATCAGCAGCGCAACGGCGATCGCCTGATTCTGGTCGAGCCCGAACGCGACAGCCGCCGTGGCGTACGCCGTCTGGAAGATGCCGACGTTGCCCGGCGTAAGACGAAACAGGAAACCCAGGTTGACGAGCAGTAGCGCCGCGATGGTCGCGACAGTCGTCATCGGGAAATGCGCCGCCTGCGCCGTCATCTGATACGTCGCGACCTGAAGTGCCCAGGCGAGCACACTCAGGAGCAGCGCCGCGATGAAGCGCGGCCCGCTCGATACCGAGCCGATGGTGCCGACGAAGCGGGAGCCGTACTGCTTCAACCGACCCTGCCACGTGGCGGGTTTCGGGCCAGCCACCGTCTCCACCACATCCGGTCGACGGACGAGCCAGACCAGCAGTGCGCCCATCGCAATAAGGGTGGGCACCGCGAAATACTTCGCCTTGTCCAGCGTGGGCGGAAGGTTGAGAAAAGTAGCCGCCAGCGAGAGCAGGACGACGTAGCCAACAAGCTCGAACAAGCGCTCCAGCGCGAGCGTCGCGACCACCTTGGCGCTGGTGATATGCGCCGTGCGCGACACGAACACGACGCGGGCCGCCTCGCCGCCGTTCGCCACCAGTACGTTGTTCAGCCCCGCGCCCGCGAACGTAGCCCGGAGTGCGAGGGGCAGGGAGTTCGCCCCGATCGGTCGCAGGAAGATCCACCACCGAATCCCCTTGATCGCAATCGACGCGATGTTCACGAGCGCCGCCGCGAGAAGCATGGAGCGCGACGTGCTGCGGATGGAGGCCCAGATGTTGTGCCAGTTCACCTTCGTGGCAAACACCACGAGCAACGCCAGGATGAGCAGCGTGAGGCCGAGGCGCAGGCCGTGCGAGACCTTCTGGTTCATGCCGGTCCGGTGAAGTGGCCGAGGTCGATGTTAACTGCCAACCGAAATGCAGAATTTATGCACTTCCGACGAACAAGATAGGCGCCGCGCGCTCAGCGGCGAGCGCCCGCTACCACCCAGGTTACCGAACGGGCAGCGTGACGAACCGGAAGCCACGCTGGCGGAGCCCGTCGATGATCCCCGGTAGCGCCTCGGCTGTCTGCGTACGGTCACCCGTTTCGTCATATCCGTCCCCATCATGCAGGAGCAGGATGGACCCGGGCTGCATCCCGTCCATGGCGCGCCGGACGATCTGGTCCGCACCGGGACGCGCCGAGTCCCAGACGCCGAGCGACCACCCGATGGTGCGCTGGCCGAGCGAGCGGGCGATCGGCGTCACCCAGGGGTTGCGAAAGCCGTGCGGGGCGCGGAACACTTGCGGGTGCACGCCGCACGCCTGTTCGATCGCCTGCGTGCCGCGCGTGAGGTCGTCGCGGACGTAGCCGGGCGTCCGGCGATGCAGCTTTCGGTGATAGTAGCCGTGATTGCCGATCTGGTGCCCCTCGTCGGCGACACGCTTCACCAGCTCTGGCCAACGGTCCGCGTGACGGCCGAGGATGAAAAAGGTGGCCTTCACGTCCTCGCGCTTCAGGACATCGAGAATGCGCGGCGTCGCGACCGGATTGGGGCCGTCGTCGAACGTGATGCTGGCGATTCGATCGGAACCCGGAAGGCGGTTGAGTGCGGGGCCGAAGATCCACGAGTTGCGATGCCACGTTCCATGCGCCGCGAGGCCCGCAGCAGCAACGCCAGCGGCAACAACACCGATCATACCGAGATCGCGACGCGTCCCATGACGGTGTGGTAGACGTCGAGCACCTGCGACGTCACGCGGGGCCAGCTGTACTTCATGCTCTCGTAGCGGCCCGTGGTGCCGAGTTGGATGCGAAGGCCTTCGTCGTCCAGTAGCTGGACCAACGAGTCGGCGAGCGCGTCGCGGTCACCGCAAGGAATCATCAGCGCTTCTCGGCCATTCACCACGACATCCTGGAAGCCAAGGATGTCGGAGCAGACGATGGGCGTCTCGCATGCCATGGATTCGAGCAGCGTGATGCCGAACGACGCCTTCGTCGTAGGACAGGCATAGATGGAGCTGTGCGCGTAATAGCTCGGCCGACCTTCGAGCACGGCGCCGACGAACGTAATGTCGGTGTCGCCATTCGCCTGCTTGTAGTAGTGCTCGCGAAGCGGTCCGTCGCCGACGATGACGAGCTGGGCCTGACGACGGCGGCCCTTCACTTTGCGGAAGGATTCGATCAGCGTCGTGAGTCCGTTGCGCGGATCAAATCGGCCGAGAAACAGGATCGACGGCACATCCTTGCGGATGGCCGGGGGAGCGCTGACGCTCGGATGGAAGACGTCCGTGTCGATGCCGTTCGGGATGATCTGCCAGGGCGCCGAGAAATAGCGCTCGAGCGCGACGGTGGTGGAATGCGACACGCAGATCGCGGCGCTCAGCATGTCCAGGCGCTTCTGGAAGGCGCTGTTGAACAGCCGATAGCCAATCGACTTGTCGAAATACGTGTGAAACGTGCCGACCACGGGGCAATCCGCCTCGGAGATGGCAAGCAGGGGTAGCACCGGCGTGAGCGGGGAGTGGACGTGCACGACGTCGTACTTTCCCTCGCGGAGCACGCGGCGCATCTCGCGCCGGAGGCCCAGCCCGATCGTTATGCGTGCCTGGGAGCCGTTGGCGTAAACCGATTGGCTACGTCCAATGCGGATGACATTGGGTTGCTCCTCGGCGCCGGGAAGGTGCGAGGTGATGATGTCGACGTGATGTCCGCGCCGGCGAGCTTCACGGGCGAAGAAATGGACGTGCTCGCAGACCCCGCCCAGATGCGGGTAGTAATACTCCGTAACGAGCGCGATGCGCAGCGTGCGCTCGTCGCGATTCACGGGGAGCGTCGGAAGATTCGGCAGTGCCGGTCGACGCTTCAATGCAGCGCTACTGGACGGTGGGTTCAAGAGCGGCATGTGCGGCGGCTAGGCGAGCGATCGGAACGCGGTAGGGAGAGCACGAGACATAATCGAGCCCAATCGCGTGACAGAATTTCACGCTCCTGGGCTCACCGCCGTGCTCTCCGCAAATCCCGACCTTCAACTGTGGCCGCACGCTGCGTCCTGCTGCGACCGCCATCTGAATAAGCTGCCCAACCCCCGATTGGTCAAGGACTTGGAACGGGTCATCGGGAAAGATACCGCGCTCCACGTAGCCGGGCAAAAATCGTCCGGCGTCGTCTCGGCTCAGCCCATAGGTGGTCTGCGTGAGGTCGTTGGTGCCGAACGAAAAAAACTCCGCGCGCTGGGCGATCTCAGCCGCGGTCAGCGCGGCGCGTGGGAGCTCGATCATCGTGCCGATGGTGAAGTCGAGCTGCTCGTTCATGCCGCCCAGCACCTGCCGGGCGACGTCCAGCAGGATGGCGCGCTGGTTGTCGAACTCGCGATAATCGGCCACCAGCGGGATCATGATCTCGGGCCGTACGTCGACCCCGCGACGCTTCGCCCGCAACGCAGCCTCGAAGATGGCGCGCCCCTGCATCTCGGTGATCTCCGGATACGAGATGCCGAGGCGACAACCACGATGGCCGAGCATCGGGTTTGTTTCACGCAAGCTCTCGACGACGTGCGCCAGGTCGGCGCGGCTCACGTTGAGTGTGCGAGCGAGAAGCTTTGACTCCTCTCCGCCGTGCGGGAGGAATTCGTGGAGCGGCGGATCGAGCAACCGTATCGTGACTGGGAGCCCCGCCATCGCCTCGAAGATGCCCTCGAAGTCCTGCCGCTGCATCGGCAACAGCTTCGCCAGCGCCCGCCGACGTCCGCTCTCGTCGCGCGCCACGATCATCTCGCGCATTGCCGTGATGCGGTCGCCCTCGAAGAACATGTGCTCGGTGCGACAGAGCCCGATGCCTTCCGCGCCGAATGCGCGCGCAATGCGGGCATCGTTCGGCGTGTCGGCATTGGCGCGCACCTTCAGCGTGCGCACTTCGTCGGCCCAGCCCATGAGGCGGTCGAACGATTGAAAAGCGGGCGCCGAGTCAGCCCGCCGCATGCCGCGCGTCACGGCTACCACCTCGCTTGGCGTCGTCGGCAGGTCGCCGAGATAGACCTTGCCGGTGGCGCCGTCGAGTGTGATCCAGTCGCCTTCGCTCACCCGCTTGTCATTCATGCGACAGGAACGCCCCGATGCGTCAACGACCATCTCGTGGCAACCGACCACCGCGCACTTGCCCATGCCGCGCGCCACGACCGCGGCGTGGCTCGTCATGCCGCCGCGCGACGTGAGGACGGCACGCGCAGCGACGAGGCCGTGGAAGTCTTCCGGCGTTGTCTCCTCGCGCACGAGGATGACCGCATCGCCAGCCGCGGCACGACGGACCGCTTCGTCCGCACTGAACACCGCGCGCCCGCTCGCGGCGCCCGGGCTGGCGGGAAGTCCGGTGGCGATCGGCTCCGCGCGGACGCTGGGGTCGATGACGGGATGCAGGAGTTGGTCGAGCTGATCGGCGGGGACGCGCAGTACCGCGTCGCGCTGCTCGATCATGCCCTCGTCCACCATCTCCGTCGCAATGCGCACCGCCGCCGCCGAGGTGCGCTTGCCGGTGCGTGTCTGGAGCAGGAACAGCTTTCCGCGCTCGACGGTGAACTCGATGTCCTGCATCTCGTGATAGTGTTGCTCGAGCTTGTCCTGCGTGTCGAGCAACTCGCGATACGCTTCGGGCAGGCGCTCCGCCATCTGTTCGATGTCGAGCGGCGTGCGGATGCCCGCAACAACATCTTCGCCTTGCGCATTGACCAGGAACTCGCCGTAGAACTTTCGCTCGCCCGTGCTTGGATTGCGCGTGAACGCGACGCCGGTGCCCGAGTCGTCACCGAGGTTGCCGAACACCATGCTGACGACGTTGACGCCGGTGCCGAGGTCGTCGGGAATGTTTGCGTGGCGACGGTAGTCGAGGGCCTTCTTGAGCGTCCACGACTTCCAGACCGCTTCGATGGCGCCCCACAACTGCTCCACCGGATCGCGTGGAAAATCACGGCCGGTGGTCGACCGGATGAGCGACTTGTATTCCTCGGTGAGGTTGCGGAGTGCGTCTTCGTTGAGCTCCGAGTCCGATTCGACGCCGGCGGTCATGCGCTTCGCGGCGAGCAAGTGCTGGAACTTGTGATGCGGTACGCCGAGCACGACGTCGCCATACATCTGGATAAAGCGGCGATAGGAGTCGTACGCGAAGCGCGTGTTGCCGCTCGCGCGCGCAAGGCCGGCCACCGTGCGGTCGTTGAGGCCGAGATTGAGGATGGTTTCCATCATGCCGGGCATCGACACCGCGGCGCCGCTGCGCACGGAAACGAGCAAGGGCATTGCCGCGTCGCCGAACTTCTTTCCACTGGCCTCCTCGAGGCGGACGAGATACGCCTCGACCTCAGCGCGCAGCTCCGGAGGCACCGTGCCGTCGCGCAGGTACGCCATGCAGGCGTCGCACGCGATGGTGAAGCCCGGCGGCACCGGCACGCCGAGGTTGGTCATCTCGGCGAGGTTGGCGCCCTTGCCGCCAAGGATGGCCTTCATGTCCCTGGTGCCCTCGGCCCTGCCGTTGCCGAAGAAGTAGACGGAGGTACTCACTCTGTCACCATGGTGGGCGCATTCACGGTCGCTGACCAAAACGATTTTACCGCAGAGGGCGCAGAGATTGGAAAGCCGCAGAGGGCGCAAGGAAAGCGAAAAGCACGCCACAACGCTCAGGTTTCTTGCCAAACGTTCAGGTACCTCTGCGCGCTCTGCGTCCGTTTCGGTTCTCTGCGCCCTCCGCGGTAAATCCGGCCTTCAGGCCCCGGCGCGAATCAGCACCCACACCCGAATCGCAACTTGTCAGGATCCGTTGGCGGCGGCGTCGGATAGTCGCCGGAGAAGCATGCATGGCAGAACCCTTCCGGTCCGGTCGGCACCGACTCGAGCATCCCATTGATCGTGAGGTAGCCCAATGAGTCAACGCCGAGCGACGCGCGGATTTCCTCGAGGTTGTTGTTGGCTGCGATGAGCTCCTCACGACTCGGCGTGTCGATGCCGTAATAGCACGGGCCGGTCACGGGCGCCGAGCTCACGCGCATGTGCACCTCACGAGCGCCGGCGGCGCGCACGAGCTGCACGAGCCCCCGCGTGGTCGTACCGCGCACGATGGAATCGTCCACCATGACGACGTTCTTGCCCTCGATCACCTCGCGCACCGCGTTGTACTTGAGGCGCACCTTCGCATCGCGCGTGGCCTGCGTGGGTTGAATGAACGTCCGACCCACGTAGTGGTTTCTGATCAGCGCGAGCTCATAGGGCAACCCACTCTCCTCGGCGTAGCCGATCGCCGCGGAGTTCGACGAGTCGGGGACGCTGAACACCAACTCGGCGCCGGGGGCAGGGCAGTCCTGCGCGAGACGTCGACCAAGGGCGCGACGCGCGCGGTCGACCGAACCACCGAAGATGCGGCTGTCGGGCCGAGCGAAATACACGTGCTCGAACACGCAGCGCTTCAGCTCCTTCACCTCGAAGGGAAAGATCGAGCGCTCGCCACGCTCGTCCACGGCGATGATCTCGCCGGGGTTGATGTCGCGCTCGTACGTGGCACCGACGATATCGAGGGCGCACGTCTCGGACGCAAACACCGGCGCGCCGTTGAGGCGGCCCAGCACGAGCGGGCGCCAACCGCGGGCATCGCGCGCCGCGAGCAATGTGTCGCCGAGCGCCATGACGAGGCTGAACGCGCCCTCGACGCCGCGGAGTGCATCCGCCAGCCGCTGCTCGGGCAGCTCGGCGGGCGAACGCGCCAGCAGATGCACGATCACTTCGGAATCCATCGACGACGAGAAGATCGAGCCCATCTCCTCGAGCTCGACGCGCATCTCACCCGCGTTGGTGATGTTCCCGTTGTGCGCCAACGCGATATGGCCGCCCCGCGAGCTCACGAGGACAGGTTGCGCATTCTCGATGGTCGACGAGCCGGCCGTGCTGTAACGCGTGTGGCCGATGACCAGCGAACCGTGCAGCGCATCCAGTTGCGCGAGCGGCATGTCCGCGACGAGCCCCATGCTGCGAACGCCACGCGCCGTCCCGCCGTCGACCGCCACCAGCCCGGCGGATTCCTGTCCACGGTGTTGCAGCGCGAACAGCCCAAGCTTGGTGAGTGCCACCGCATCGGGATGTCCACGCACACCAAAAATGCCACACATCGTCAGACCACCGAGTCGGAGGCGAGCGCAACGTCCTGCGCCGAAGCGCTCCGCTGCATGATTCGAGGAATTGCTTCGTGGTACGCTTCGGCCAGCTCCGGCACGCGCGCGCGCACCCGCATGCCGCCAACGGCAATGTCGAGCCGGCCCGTTGAGCACCGCACCGTGCCGATCACCTTCGCCGGCACGCCATGACGACCCGCCGTTGCGAGTACGGCGGCGGAATCCGGTGTGCTCACGATCACGCGTGCCTGGGCTTCGCCGAAGAGTAGCGCGCGAAGCGGCAGGCCAAGCCACGCCGTGAGATCGATGTTCGCGCCGGTCGGCTGCGCGCGATCCATCATCACACACTCGGCTAGCGCGACAGCGAGGCCACCGTCGGCACAGTCGTGTGCGGAGCGGATGGTGCCTTCGCGGATCGCTTCGAGGAGCGCGTCGATCAAGGCGCCCTCGGCAACCAGGTCGCAGCGTGGCGGCGCGCCAGCAACGACATCGTGAATGCGCTGGAGGTACTCGCTACCGCCAATCTCGTCGGTGTTGTCCCCGAGCAGGATGATCGCGTCGCCGTCGCCCGCGGTGGAGAAGGCTGATCGCGTAATGTGCGCCAGCGACTCGACGAGCCCCACCATGCCGACGACCGGCGTGGGATAGACCGCACCGGTGGGGTTCTCGTTGTAGAGCGACACATTGCCGCCCGTGACCGGGGTGCCGAGGGCAACGCAGGCTTCGCCCATTCCGGCGATGGCTTCCTTCAGCTGGTAGTAAACTTCGGGACGCTTCGGGTTGCCGAAGTTGAGGTTGTTCGTGATCGCCATTGGCCGACCGCCGGAGCACGTGACGTTGCGCGCCGCCTCGGCGACCGCAATGCGTGCTCCCTCGCGAGGGCTCAGATACGCGTAGCGACCGTTGCAGTCGGTCTTGAGCGCAACCGCCTTGTCGGTGCCGCGAATGCGAACGACGGCCGCATCGCCACCGGGCCCGACCACCGTGCTGGTGCGCACCGTGTGATCGTACTGCTGGTAGACCCAGCGCTTGCTCGCGATGGTCGGGGAGCGCAGCAGCTCCAGCAATGTCCAGAGCGGATCGGCTTCCTCAGCACGTTCCGCGATCGCGTTGACGTCCTGTTCGCGACGTTGACGGATGTCGTCGCTCTCGCGGGCTTCAGGCTCGTACATCGGACAATCGGTGACGAGCCGAATGCCGGGAAACTCGGCGACCACGTGATCACCTTCCGTTACGCGATAGACGGGCTCCTCGATCACCTCGCCGATCACGGCGGCAGTGAGGTCCCACTTCTCGAGAATGGCGCGCACGGCATCGTCACGACCGACCTTGGCCACCACCAGCATGCGCTCCTGCGATTCGCTGAGCAGCAGCTCGTAGGGCGTCATGCCTTCTTCGCGCGCGGGTACCTTCAGCGTGTCGATCACGACGCCGACATCGCCGCGTGCGGCCATTTCCGCTGATGACGATACGAGCCCCGCCGCGCCCATGTCCTGGATGGCGACGATGTGGCCGCTGCGAATGAGCTCGAGGCTCGCCTCGAGGAGCAGCTTCTCGGTGAAGGGATCGCCGACTTGCACGCGCGGCCGCTTGGCTTCGCTGGACGCAGACAAGTCTTCCGACGCGAAGGACGCACCGTGAATACCGTCCCGCCCCGTGCGCGCGCCGACGGCAATGATGGGGTTTCCCACGCCCTGCGCGACGGCGAGCATCAACTCCTCTTCCTTCAACAATCCCACGCACATCGCGTTGACGAGCGGATTGCCCTCGTACGCCGGATCGAACACGACTTCACCCGCTACCGTCGGGATACCCACGCAGTTCCCGTAGTCGCCGATACCTTTTACGCAACCTGCGAATAAATACCTGACCCGCGCCGAATCGAGCGATCCGAAGCGGAGTGAATTGAGCAGCGCTATTGGGCGCGCACCCATCGTGAAGACGTCGCGCAGGATACCGCCGACCCCGGTGGCCGCACCCTGATAGGGCTCCACTGCCGACGGATGATTGTGCGACTCGATCTTGAACGCGATTGCCAACCCGTCACCGATGGCGATGACGCCCGCGTTCTCTCCGGG
>JALYVY010000106.1 GCA_030852985.1 Gemmatimonadota bacterium
CTATGCAGGTATCCGTCTGCCACGGCAGCGGCACGATGTCGTTGGCAGCGCCGCGCTCGATGTCCCACACCATGCACTTCCGCTGTTCCTCGTTGAGCACCTTGCCCGTGAGCACAACGTCAAGCCGACCACCGTTTCGCTTTACGCTGCGGTTGTAGAAGTTGGCCGCGATGCGGAGCCCCACGTCGCTGATCGGATGCAGCGGCAACACGGTGTCGTCGAAGTAGACGAGGTCGGGATCGTGCTGTTCGATCAGATCCATCGTGCGCGCGTAAAAGCGCTCGCAGTAGGCCGTGTCAGGCACGCTGCTGCCGCGCGAGGCATTCCAGTCCCACACGAGTCCCTTCCCGGGCGTGTGCCGCTGCGCGTAAAGGTCCTGCGGATCGAGGCCGTCCCACCACGTACCACGTCCTTGCGCGCGCGTGAGCTTGCCGTCGTAGGGCACGCCTGCCAACGGCCCTGCCGTGTCTGCACCCTGCGACACTTCGTACCAGCTCCACGCATGCGCCGCATGCACCGACACGCCGAACTTCATTCCGGCGCGTCGCGTCGCCTTCGCCCATCCGCCGATGAGGTCCTTCTTCGGTCCCACGCGCGTGGAGTTCCACGGTTGGTGCGTGGAGTTCCAGAGGTCCATGTTGTCGTGATGGTTCGCGAGCGCCATGAAGTACCGCGCGCCCGTCTGCTTGTACAGCGCGACCAGATCATCCGGCCGCCACTCCTCGGCGCGCCATTGATGGATGACGTCCTTGAATCCCGAGCGGGAAGGATGCCCATATCGGGCGACGTGGGCGACGTAATCGCGGTCGCCTTCCTGATACATCCGGCGTGCGTACCAATCGCCCTGCTCCGGCACGCACTGTGGTCCCCAGTGCGCCCACATGCCGAACTTCGCATCGCGAAACCAGTCGGGCGTCTGGTACTGGGACAGCGAGGCGAACGAGGGTTGGAAGTCGGCCGCGGCACGGGGTCGCACGATTCCGGCGGGGAGCTTCGGCAACCACAACCCGGCGGCCGCAACGGCGCTGGTCTGGAGGAACTCGCGGCGATTCGGTGGCATGACGTTCCTGGATGCGGGACTGCGAAGCGGGTGTGGATTCGATGGACACAAAGTGTGTCTGCGCGACTCGTGCTTCGCCACAGTCGACGAACTGTCACTCGCGTTAGCGCACTCGACGCGACTCGACTGGCGTGCTCGCCGAGGCCGTACGATCGTCGCGTGTCTGCACCTTCATGGACTCGAAGCTGCCTCACGGGGACCAACTGCGTCTGCATCCGAGGCCAGTGCGATAGCGATGCCTACGCTCATGAGGCGGAGATAGCGTCGCGGCGTACCGTCGATGGACTGGAACACGCTGGCCGAGAGGCTCGCCGCAAACATGCTTGCCGGCGGGAGTCGGAGCGAGGCACTCCCGACCACGACGCTGCCATTCCCGTTGCTGAGTCCCGGCGAGGAGTCGCCTTCGTGTTTTCCCCATCCCGCACCGGCGCTGAGCGTCAGCACCGACGCCTTGAGCGGAGAGTACTGAACAAGAGCGGCCAGATACTCGCTATGAAATGATGTCTCGAACGAGAGTTCATGGAACGCCAGTCCCGTGAACGCCACACCGAATCCGCTGGCGAGCGTGTGTCCCACCGATAGCGTCACCGCTGGACCGACCGCAGTGCCGGCCCCATCACACTGCACACATCGGTGTAGCTGCTGCGCTGCCGCGAGGCCGAGCTCGGCCCAGAGGCGTCCCTTCCCGGCCGGCTGTGCCTGTGCGGCCAGCGAGAGCGCGGCGGCAGCGTGAATAGCGAACGGCAGCAGTAGCCGTATTAACAGGCATTGTTGGCGTCTCCATGGCCGTGACGCCGTGGACCAGGCACTCAATTCTCCATGTTCGGTCCCAAAGGACTCGACGTCCTGCCTCATTGTCTCGGCTGCAGGGAGAGTTTGCCGACTAGCGGAGGAGCTCCGTGGACTCCTGCCACAGTCTCGGCACAAGGTCGCGTGCCGGAATGGCCTGCGACATGGCCGCTCCGTGTCCTGGCCATGCCTGCATCCCTCGGGCAGCTTCGGTCGACAAGGAGGAACTACGCGTTGTATGCCCCGATGCCTTGAAGCGCCGGGCGCGATCCGGCGTCAGCGAGGCGAACTCGGGACGCCGCGGGACGCTGTAAGTTCGATCACCCGCTGTACTGTGCCCATCGGCATGAACATGGGGCGATTGGTCGCTTCCGCGCCGAGCGACGTAAATCCCATCTTCTCGTAAAACGCGGTGCTCTTGGCATCGCGGGAGTGAAGGAAAATCCCGGTCGATCCGACGACTCCTGCCGCAGCAGCGCTCCGCCTCATGGCGTCGACCATCAGCTCCGTTCCGATACCCTTTCCCTGCTGGCCTCTGGTGACGGCGAACATGCCAATGTAAGTCACGGGCAACGGATACTTCGGAAGCTTGCCGCCGAGCACCGGTTGCAACGTCTCCGGCGTCGCATTGCTGGCGGACAGCGTGTAGAACCCGAGGACCTGGCCAGCATCCTGCGAATCGAGAATCACGTACGCGCGCCCAATCCCGGCACGGTGGTTCCCGTAGGCGCGCTTCGACAGGAATGCGTCAAGGGTGGGCTCTCCACAGGAGAACCCACCCTTGCCGTCCCCCTCCTCGATGCCGCGAATGATCATCGCGCCGTGACCAGACTCGGTCGGGCGAAAAGCTCACGAAGAGCGGCGGTCGGCTCCGGCGAGTTGTCGATGAGTTCCATCATGCGACTGTACGCTGCATCGGTGACGCGGAGACGGTCGATCGAGCGAGCGCGTTCGAGAACCGGCATGTCGAGCTCTCGCACGGCTCCCTCCTCGGTCACACTCGCGATATGGCGTCCCTGGCGGATTTGGCCGACACACCAGTCCATCAACTGCAGCGCGTTGCGGATCAGGTCGGCATTCCCGGTCCTGAGGACAGCCTGCAGTCGTTCGACCTGCTCTACGTCCGTCGGATCGTTGAAGGTGGCTTCAAGCCGGAGTGCGGTCGCCATGCTGGTTGCCTGAGAGAGGAGAATAATCTAATCATACCGATTTTTGTCCGATAAATCAACGGGAATTTACCGTTCACAATCTGGTATTATACCGTGACATGCTTGATAGTTCCGCAGCAGCTACTTGGAGCCCCTTATGCGGTCCCATCTGGCCCAGTGGCGAATTACGATCGCAAAGGTGCTCCAAAGCGGCGGCGGACCGGCCCGCGGCTGCCGCGACGCCGAGCTCGGCCCAGAGGCGACCTTCCCCGTACAGCCGTGCCTGCGCGCGCAGCGCGAGCGCGGCGGCAGTGTTAGCTGCCACTGGCTGGTGCGGGCCATGTGCGCTCAGATTGGAGCGTGCGCGCGCTACCTGCAGACGACCGGTCGGTAAGCGCGTTCCAATTGTAAGTGCTCTCATCGGTCGAGCGTCGCAGGACGCTCCGGCTCACAGATCTGGTCTCACAGACGGAACGATAGATCATGTCGCGATGGTACTACAACTACTGCGATGAGTGTCGACATAAATACAGAGATCGTGATCGGCGCGCCATGTGACGTCGTGGCGCGCTACGCCAAGGATCCGGACAACGCGCCCACGTGGTACGTGAACATCAAGTCCGTTGAGTGGCTCACGACGCGGCCTCTCCGCCTCGGGTCACGGATCGCGTTCGTGGCGTATTTCCTGGGGCGACGTATGGCCTACACGTACGAGATCGCCGAGCTCGTGCCCGAGCGGCGGCTCGTGATGCGAACGGCTCAGGGGCCGTTTCCAATGGAAACGACGTACGAGTTCGAGCCTCTCGCCGCGCGGTCCACGCGAATGCGGTTACGAAATCGAGGTGAGCCGGCCGGCTTCTCGAAGCTGCTCGCGCCATTGCTCAGCGTGGCAATGCGCCGGGCGAACAGGAAGGACCTCGCCGTGTTGAAGCGACTACTCGAATCCCGTCCAATGGAATGAGGTCCGTTCTTCTGGACTAGATGCAGTCGGTCCCGGTGATGTGTGCGTGGGCGCGTACCTGCACCTCATCGGAGGATTTCCTCGGACGAGTCGCTCTGAGCGTTCTTCCAGAGATTTCACGATCGTCGACTTCGACCTCACGCCCAAAAGAGTGGGACGTGCCCCTTGATTCTGTAGCAGATATGTAGCATAATCCCTGTAAGACTTATGTGCTACTGAATTGCCGGCTTTAACCCGAGGTCAATGTCATGGTCAAGCGAGTTGCGATACGTCGGGCGGGGGGCTCGGTCACGGTGACGATCCCGAAGGACATGGCCGACCGCTACCACATGGCGGCCGGGGAGGACGCGTTCGTGGTCGAGACGGATCAGGGGGTGCTGCTGACTGCCTACGACCCGACGTTCGACAAGGCGATGCGCGTCTACCAGCGAGGCGCCCACCGGTTCAAGAACGCCCTCCGCGAGCTCGCGAAGTAGCGTCGCTTCGTGGACGAGCCGACTTGGCTGGATCGCATGACCATCGACGCGATCCACTACGATCAGTTGCAGCGGCATGGAGGGCGTCCTGGCATCAAGGACGAGAACGCGCTTGAATCGGCGATTGCTCGGCCGCGTCAGCAGTGGACGGACGACGTGGCCGCGGACCTCTTCGTGCTTGCTGCCGCGTATGGCTTTGGACTGGCCACGAACCACGCATACACGGACGGCAACAAGCGCGTGGGGTTCATGGCGATGTACACGTTTCTCGGCATGAACGATTGGGAAATCCTCGCGCCTGAGCCGGAAGTCGTGGAGCTGATGCTCGACGTCGTCAAGCGCACACGCGACGAGAAGGCGCTCGCGGACTGGCTTCGCGAACATGTCGAGCCGTTCGTCGACTGATCGAGATTGAAAAGCGGGGCTGGACCTTGAAGTGGTACTGGTGCTCAGCCTTCTGCGCGCCCTTCGCGTCTTGTTCCACGGTGTTCCCCGTCCCTCTGATGAGTGGGCAACCAGGATGATTCGCGCCTCAGAGACGTGATGCCGGCGCCGACGATGTGTGAAATGCGCGAGCCCGCCGGGAACGGATGCCTCAAGGCTGAGGGGAATTATCACCGCAGGCACTGATAGGCTCTCCGGCGCCCCGTGCCGACTCACGTTCAGGAATTCAATCGCCTGTTGATGGCCCTCACCGTTTTCGGCGCACAGAATGCCCGACGGGGGTCACTCGCGCGGATTGCTGGGTCGGATCTGCGCCTGGGACTCAATTCCAAGACTCATCATGCCGATCTTGACCAGCTAACGTGTGATCAGTGCGTCCAAAGGAAAATGGCACCGCAACCATCGCCGCGAGCTGCGAGTGGCAGTGATGCGACACTGGTGTAAACCTCCATCGCTTCGACGTCCCCGGTCTTGAACATTTGGAGGGTGTCGAAACCGTCTTGCATTTTCCTTCCATCCACGAATACCTGCACCGCCTTCGAGGCAGTACTCTCACCTGGCTTGTCGGCAATCGACATTTTACACCGGTTGAGAACGACTGTAGGTTGACCGAACCGATTACGCTCGAGCCTCACTCCCGAAATGCCTCGAAGTAAGTCGACAAGCTCCACAGCGCTGGACTTGTCTATGTCTTCACGAGTTATGAACGTTCCTCCAATCGCCGTGTGCCGCCGCTCGTAGAACTCGTCGTACTTGCTTGTCTCGGCATAGCGGGCCGGCTTCAAGACGGTGGCCGTAGTAGCCACCATGGGGAGCGTAACGGTGCCACGCGCAAGCAGAAAGACGAAGTCACGGCTGGCTTGTGACACAACGACTTGCGTATCGAGCGGAGCGAAACCAACGGCTCGAATATGGACCGCAGCGACGCCGGAGGGCACCAGCGCGTGGAAGGTACCGCTCGAGTCAGTGTCAACACGCTGCGCATCAAGGAGCGTGATCTGTGCGGACACGCCGTTCATCGCGGGGCTACGGACCTTTCCGACTATCAACACACGCGGAATCGGGTCCGCGATGTTTGCCGGAGTCGCCTGGGCTCTAAGAGAGCTCCACTGGAACACACTTACAATGCCAAGCAGACCCGCGCGCCTAGCCACGGAGGAACAACGTGCGAAACCGGTGGCTTGCATGTTGACCTCTGGAAGGGACAACTGCGCGACCACACAAACTACGCTGATCCTCGGGTCCTACAATCACTTACAAAAGAGGCGCCGGTCGGAATCGAACCGACGAATAGGAGATTTGCAGTCTCCCGCCTTACCACTTGGCCACGGCGCCGAACTCGCAAGGTAACCACCCGCCGCTCCCCCGCTCAAGCGGCAGAGGTCGCCCACGGCGCGCCTCTTGAATATCTTCGCCCGCCAATGCCCGCCGACTCCGCACCCATCAACCCGCACATTCCGCGGGACTCGAACGACCGCCGCGACCGACCGCGCGGTCGCTTCCCGCGCTTCTGGAACCTGATCTTCGACGGCATGCGCCGCGCCGGACTCGACGCCAAGTCCTTCTACACCACGGTCGGCATCTTCCTCACCGTCGGTGCCATCATCGCCATCGCCGCCACCGCGGCATTCGCCGAGCTCGCCGAGCACGTACTCGCCGGCGGCACCCAGGCGTTCGACGTCGCCATTCTCCAATGGCTGCACGCCCACCAGTCGAAGCCGGTCACTGCCCTCATGGTGGAAATGACCTACCTCGGCACGGGCACCGTGGTGATCGTCATCGTCGGCGTCGCGGCGCTCTTCCTCTGGCACACAGAGCACAAGCACTCCGCACGCCTCCTCCTCGCGGCAACCATCGGCAACATCCTCCTCAACGGCGTCCTCAAGCTGGTCTACCACCGCGCCCGGCCGAGTGTGTTCGAGTGGCAGGTCACCGCCGTCAGCTCGTCATTCCCCTCGGGGCACGCCATGAGCGCGACGGTCGTCTACGGCACGGTCGCCTACCTGCTGATGCGCCTCCAGAAGCATCAGTGGGCGAAGGCGCTCACGCTGTTTGCCGCAGTCTTCCTCATCCTCCTCATCTGCCTCACGCGACTCTACCTCGGCGTGCATTATCCGTCGGACGTGATCGGTGGCATCATCGTTGGCCTGGGATGGGCCAGCTTCTGCATGGCCACACTCGAGGCGTCGCTCGTGCTTGCACGACGCCGCGCACCGCGCGACGTGATCGAGGAACGCCGCGCGCCGAGCGAAGTGCCAGCCGCGGAGGCGTCAGCGCGCTGACGCCACGGCGACCAGTACTGGCGTGGTCGTCGGCTGGCGACTTCCGGCCTCCGGCTCGTCGGTGACCGCCACCGCGGCCAAGGCATTCTTCGGGAGCGCGTACGTCGCCTGCATCATGGCGTCGCCGCTCTCGGCCGGCATGAAGGTGCCCGCGCTGATCTTCTGCTTCGCCGTCACCAACCACAGCTGATACGTGCGACCCGGCGCCGGCTTCGGCAGCTTGTGCGCGACGAACGTCCACGCATTCACCGACTGGTTCCAGAACATCCGGCCCGACGGCGCATTCGGCCCCGCGGATGCCAGCGTCATCACCGCCACATCGGGGCCAGTGAGGTTGGCGATCACGCGGTCGCGAGTCGTCACATCGTTGCGCAGCGAGTCGAGGAGTTGACGGTTCCCGGACCGGTCGACCGCCGCGATCTGGTACGCCGTGGTGACCGCGTCGCGTTCCTTCGTCACCTGGTACAGCGACGCCAGGCTGACGATGGCGATGAGGCTCGCCGCCGCCGCGAGCCACCACGCGCGCGCGGCCGTGAAGCGCACGATGTCGTGGTGCACCGGCGCACTGCCCGCCTTCGGCATGAGGATGTGGAACGGCTTCTCCCCGTGCGCGTCGAGCTCGGCCTCGAGCTCCGCGGTGGGACGATGGTGCGGAGCGCGCGCTCCCACGGCCGCGACCTCGCGCGGCGCCTCGCTCCGTCCGCCGCTCACACGGCTCATCAACCGGCTGCGCACGCGGTCGCGCTGCTCGTCGGACATGGGTACGGGTCGGACCGCATACGTGAGCTGCGCGGCCACGTTCTCGAGCGCCGTGAGCTCGTAGCGACACACGGCACAGCCATCCACGTGCGCCACCACGGCCGCTCGCTCGGATGCATCCAGCGCATCCAGCGCGAGCGCCTCGAGCGCGTTGCGTGCCTCCTCGTGTGGTATCCCGTTGCTCATGATTGCGCACCCTCGCGCAGCACCTGGAGACTCGCCCGCAGCTTCTGCATCGCCAACCGCATCCGCGTCTTGATCGTACCGAGCGGATGGCCGGTCCGTTCCGCGATCTCGGTCTGGCTCAAGCCGCCGAAATAGCCCAACTCGAGCACTTCCCGTTGCTCAGCGGGAAGACCGGCCATCGCCGCCACCACCAGCGTCCGACGTTCCGCCGCCTCCGCATCCATCGACGGATCACTCTCCGTCGCCAGTTGCAGCACCTGCTCGCCACTCTCTCCCTCTATCGGCTCCTCACGCCGCCGGTTCGTGAGCCGCACGCGATCGAGCGCGCGACTCCGGGCAATCGTCAGGATCCACGTCTGCACCGCGCCTCGCGCGGATTCATACCGTCCCGCCTGGCGCCACGCCTGCCAGAAAGTCTCCTCCACCACATCGTCGACGTCGTCCCCCGAGCGAAGTACGCGCAAGACGACCGCGTGTACCAGCGGATGCCACTTGTCGTAGAACGCACCAAGTGCCAGCTCATTGCCCGCGGACATCTGGCGGAGCAGTTGCGCATCATCCAGCGCCCCCGCAACCGCGTCGCCACGGTTGGGCGCCCGCATCACCTGCAAAGGGTACGGCGGATCGGACGGTGACGGATTCATGTGCGGACAAATGTACAGTCGGGCTTACCTATGTGGCATACCGCACTCGTAGGAGGATAGGAGGATAGGAGGATAGGAGGATAGGAGGTCAGGAGGTCAGGAGGTCAGGAGGTCAGGAGGTCAGGAGGATAGGAGAAGTTCTATCATCCTATCCTCCTATCCTCCTATCATCCTGTACTCTGGACGTGCGCCACGCGGCCGGATAACGTCACCTCACCGATGCGCGCTTCCCCAGTCCGGAGCTCGATGCGCCCCACCCTTCGCTTCCTCGTCCACCTTTCGACATTGTCCCTCGTCGCGGTGGTGTCCTGTCGCCGTCCCCAGGCGTCGTCACGCGCGCCTTCACCCTCGGCGGCCAGGCTATCCCGGACACCTTCGGTCGCCCCCGTCACCATGAAAGTGTCCCGGGAGAACGTCGTCGCCATCGTCCTCGCCGCGAACAACACGGACCTCAGCTATGCTCGGCTGGTCCCCGCCCGCTCCAGTAATGCCGAGGTGAAGGCGTTCGCACAGCGCATGCTCACCGACCACACGTTGCTGAATGCACGGGTCAACGACATCGCCATGCGCGACCGCATCGCCGCGGAGGACGACGCCGTGAGCCTCGGCTTCCGCGACCACAGCGCGGCTCGACGCGATGTCCTCCGTGAGCTCGACGGCGCGAAGTTCGACTCCACCTACATCGCGAACGAGGTGCAGTACCACCAGGAGCTGCTCGATGCCATCAGCAGCGTCCTCATTCCCAGCACGAAGGCCGGAGAGCTGCGTGACTTCGTGATGAGCCTGCGACCCGCCGTGAGCGCGCACCTCGCGCATGCCGAGCAGATCCGAGCCACGCTTGCGTCGAGACAGTGACAGGTAGCGCGCCGGCAGACCTCTCGCCGGCGCCGCACGACCCGTACGTCTCGCTCCGGCATCGCGAATTTCGCTGGTACATCGTGAGTCTCTTCGCGATGACACTCGGTACCCAGCTCCAGGCGGTGGTGGTCGGGTGGCAGGTGTACTCGATCACGCATGATCCCCTCTCGCTCGGCCTCATCGGCCTGGCGGAGGCGCTTCCATTCATCGCGGTAGCGCTGCCAGCGGGATATCTGGCCGATCGGTTGAACCGGCGCACCGTTGCTGTCGTCGGCCTGGCGGTGCTCGCGATGTGCGCCATCGCGTTGCTCGCGCTGAGCCTGGAGGGCGTTCTCACGCGCGTGGGGGTGGCTCCCATTTATGTGGTCATCTTCGCCAGCGGCATAGCGAGGAGCCTGTTGCAGCCCGCGCGGCAGGCGCTGAGCTCCGAGCTGGTGCCAAGGGATCATCTCCCGAACGCGATTGCGTGGCGCAGCAGTAGCTGGCAGATCGCCGCGGTGGTGGGACCGGCGGTGGGTGGGCTGCTCTACGGATTTTCAGGGCCAGTCGCCGCGTATTCGGTGGACGTCGCGCTGATGATCTGCGCACTCCTGGGCATGCTCACCATGCGGTATCAACCCGGCGTGTGGACGCCGAGCGATCGTTCGATCGGGACGAACCTGCTGGTGGGGCTGCGGTTCGTCTTTGGGCAGCCGGTGATCCTCGCCGCCCTGTCGCTCGACCTCTTCTCGGTGTTCCTGGGCGGGGCGGAGGCGTTGCTGCCGGTGTTCGCGTCCGAGGTGCTGCACATCGGGCCGCAGGGCCTTGGCGTGTTGCGCGCGGCGCCGGCGGCCGGCGCGGTGACGATGGGCCTGTATCTGGCGCACCGGCGTCCGTTCGAACGGGCGGGGCGCAGCATGTTGCTCGCCGTGGCGGTGTTCGCGGTGTGCATCATCGGATTCGGGCTGTCGACGAGCTTCTGGTTATCGCTCGGGTTGCTTGCCGTGAGCGGCATGGCGGATAGCGTGAGCGTGGTGATTCGCTCGACGCTGGTGCAGATGCTCACGCCGACGGACATGCTCGGGCGCGCGTCGGCGGTGAATTCGGTGTTCGTGGGCTCGTCGAACGAGCTGGGGGCGTTCGAGAGTGGGGTCGCGGCGCGGCTGCTTGGCGCGGTGCCGGCGGTGGTGCTCGGTGGAGTAGCGTCGCTCGCCGTCGTGGGCCTGACGGCGCGACTGGTGCCGGCGCTCAGAAAGCTTGAGCGAATTGCGTAATCGCGCTTGCGCAGCACATGTGTTTTAGGCCGAGCTCCGCAAGGGCGATTTACCACGGAGGACACAGAGGACACGGAGGAGAGCAGAACCACGTGAAGGCGATCTTCCGGAACTGGTTCGACTAGCCGACGCTTTCCTCCGTGTTCTCCGTGTCCTCCGTGGTAAGATCGCTTTTGCTGATAGCTTTTATTGCTCCACGCGCATAAAAACACGCGCGTTGTTGCCGAAAACAGCTGCTTTTGTGTAAATTGATAGACAATTCCTGCATTTTTGGCTCCTTCAGCCTTCACCGCGGCCAATGCCAGCTTCGAATCCTTCCCGTCAGTCCACGCTTCGCGACGTGATCGCGCGCGTTCCTCGCACTCCCGTGCCGGCCAGCGATGGCGAGGGCACCGCTCCGCCGACGTCGGCGTATTTCGGCATCAATACCTTTGGAGCGCGACAGATGCGCGACAAGCTCCCCAAGGACGTCTACGCGAAGCTCGCGGCGTCCATTCGTCACGGGAAGAAGCTCGACATCGACGTCGCCCCCACGGTCGCGAAGGCGATCAAGGACTGGGCGGTGAGCCGTGGCGTGACCCACTTCACGCACTGGTTCCAGCCGCAGACCGGGCTGACGGCCGAGAAGCACGATGCCTTCCTGACGTTCGACGACAACAAGCAGCCGATGGAAGCGTTCACGAGCAGCCAGCTCATTCAGAGCGAGCCGGATGCTTCGAGTTTCCCGAGCGGTGGATTGCGCGCTACGTGGGAAGCGCGCGGTTACACGGCGTGGAATCCGGCGAGCCCGGTGTTCATCGTGGAGTCGGGCAACACGCGGACGCTGTGCGTTCCGTCGGTGTTCATCGGCTACAACGGTGAAGCGCTCGACGAGATGACGCCGTTGCTGCGCAGCTCGGACATCCTCTCCGAGAAGGCGATCGCGCTGCTCGAGCTGCTGGGCGACACGGGTGTGCAGCGTGTCTACACGACCCTCGGCGCCGAGCAGGAATATTTTCTCATTGATCGGGCGCATTTTGCGTTGCGTCCGGACCTCGTGATGGCCGGTCGTTCGCTGGTCGGCGCGCCGCCGCCGCGTGGGCAGCAGCTCGAGGATCACTACTTCGGCGGTATCCCGGAGCGTATCCAGGCGTGCATTTCGGAAGTGGAGCATGAGCTCTACAAGCTCGGCGTGCCGATCATCACGCGGCACAACGAAGTTGCGCCCTGCCAGTTCGAGATGGCGCCGCTGTTCGAGGAGACGGACATTGCGGTCGATCACAACCAGATGGTGATGGCGTTACTGCGAAAGGTCGCGCTGCGTCATGGCCTCCAGGCGATCCTGCACGAGAAGCCGTTCGCGGGCATCAATGGATCAGGCAAGCACTGCAACTGGTCGCTGTCGATCGCGGGCGAGGGTGAGCTGGATGGAACGAACCTGCTGAAGCCGGGCAAGACGCCGCACCAGAACCTGCGCTTCCTTGTATTCCTCGCCGCGATCCTCAAGGCTGTACACAAGCATTCGGGGCTGTTGCGTGCCGGCATTGCCTCCAGCGGCAACGAGCATCGGCTCGGCGCGAACGAAGCGCCGCCGGCGATCATCTCGGTGTTCATGGGCTCTATGCTCACGAAGGTCATCGAGTCGATTGCGGCGGGCAAGACGTCGGCGAATGCGTCGCAGGCGATGATAAAGCTCGGCGTCGCCAAGCTGCCGGAGATCGAGAAGGACAACACGGATCGCAACCGCACGTCGCCGTTCGCGTTCACGGGGAACAAGTTCGAGTTTCGCGCGGTGGGCTCGTCGGCGTCGATCGCGTTTCCCATCGTGCTGCTGAATGCGGCGGTGGCCGAGGCGCTCGGGGAACTGACGGAGCAGATCTCGTCGGGAGCCAAGCGTGGCAAGTCGCAGGACGACGTTGTGCTCGGTGTGGTGCAGCAGGCATTCAAGGAAAGCGCGTCGATTCGCTTCGAGGGCAACAACTATTCGGAGGACTGGGTGAAGGAGGCCGCAAAGCGTGGGCTGCCGAACCTGCGTCGGTCGCCGGAAGCGCTCGAGCAGCTGCTGTCGAAGGATTCGCGTGCGCTACTCACGAAGCTCGGCGTGTTCACGAAGGCCGAGTTGGAGTCGCGGTATCATGTCCGGTTGGAGCGCTACATCAAGGACATGCAGATCGAGGCGAACACGCTGAAGGAGATCATCGACACGATCGTGCTGCCAGCGTCGTTCAGCTATTCCGGCGCGCTGGCGACGTCGGCGTCGCATGCGGTGTCGGCCGGCATCAAGAACGTGCCGCAGGTTGCGGCCGCGAACGAGATTGGAGAGATGATCGCCACGTTGCGTGAGCGTCGAGACAGGCTGGGCGAGCTGATCGCGAAGGCGGATCACATGCACGACGATGCGCCGAAGCAGGCGAAGCTGCTCACGGGTGCGGTGGCGGATGCGATGGCCGCGGCGCGTGAAACGTGCGATGCGCTCGAGCTCCAGGTGGCGGACGAACTGTGGCCACTGCCGAAGTACCGCGAGATGTTGTTCCCCGTGTGACATCGGACAGTCTGACTCAACACGAGTCGGACAGCAGGACAACTTGACTGAGCGACCGGCGAAAGCCGGTCGCTCTTGTTTAGAGTGCATTGACGTTTGTTGCTTTCTCCGGGAGGATGTGACCCGGTTGAGGGGGGTTCGTCCACTAAGACACAGTTACAGGTGCCGTCACCCGCACTCCCACTGGCCTCTCATGAAAAGCTCGACGAATCCTACATACAGCCGCACTGCCATCGCCCGCCTGTCTGCTGCACAGGTGAGTGATGGCACGGTGTTGTCACTGCCCGGCGTGGCGAAGAAGTCGCTCGTGTTGCTGGCGCTCGTCATTGCGAGTGCGGCCTACACGTGGCGCACGGCCGCGCTGCAGGGCCCTGATGCGGTGTTCGGCGCCGCGGCGATTGGCATGTTGGGCGGATTGATCGTGGCGATCATCACGATCTTCAAGCCAACCGTGGCACCGGTCACTGCACCGATCTATGCGGTGCTCGAGGGACTCGGTATCGGCGCGGTGTCGTACATGACCAACGCGCGTTATCACGGTGCGCCGCTGCATGCGGCGGCCGCGACGCTCGCGGTGACCGCGGTCTGCTTCGGGCTATTCGCCATGGATCGGATCGAGGTCACCGAGTCGTTCGCCGAAAAAGTGGCGATCGGGATGCTGGGGCTGTTCGCGCTCTACCTGCTGGAGATGGTGCTTCGGGTGATGGGTGTGCCATTCGGTTCCGTGCTGGACCAGGGCGTGTTTGGTTTCGTGGTGAACGTGATCGCGATCGGATTGGCGATCTCGTGCCTGTTCATCGACTTCGCGGAGATCGAGAGCGCGCGTACCTCGCGCCTGAGCGCGAAGACGGAGTGGTACTTTGCCTTCTCGATTCTCGTGACGCTGATCTGGCTGTACCTGGAGCTGCTGCGGATGATGCGGCGTATTCGTCGCTAGGGTTCGTTCGCGTGGAGTTGGTACGCGGCGCGTTCTCGAGATGTGACGTGCGTTGGTGTGGGCGACATTATGAGTCATGCCCTCGTCATGTCGGGATCCCATGCTGTCACTTCGCCGTCACTTGGGGGCCGAGATCGTGCGGTCGCTCGGTCCGGCGAGCGCGTATTCCATTGCGCCGAGCTTCGGCATCCGTCAGCCGCGGATGTCGGAGCTGAGTCGTGGCGTGGTGGATCGTTGTAGCATCGAGTGGCTGATTCGTCGCATCCACCGCATGGGTGGCTCGGTGAGCATCACCGTCACGCTCGGCGATGCTGGGCGGCAGTGGTCGATTGAGCGATTTCGGAGAACTGCGGAGCGTCGGCTTGCGCGCGTGGACGAGCGGCCCTGAGGTGCGAGTGCTCACCTGTTCCCCAGCCCTGCCGTGCTTACGCGAGCACCCTGAATCCTGCCCTCATTCCAAAATTGGAATGAGCCTGCGCGTCAGGACCGTTCAATACCAAGGTTGAATATGCGGCTATGCTGAGTTGCGAGTGCCAAGCGGGCGTCCGCGGTTTACACTCCGCGGCCAGCTTACAGCGGCGATGGTGGTGCAGGGTGGTACTGCTGGTGGGGGGTGGCGCGGGCTGGTGGCGGGGTGGGCGGGGTGG
>JALYVY010000285.1:0-2911 GCA_030852985.1 Gemmatimonadota bacterium
ATCCGGGTAATAACGCGCCATTCCCGTGCTAGAGGTCTCCGTCGTTTGGACGCTCGAAGATGATCGTGAGCCGATGGTCATCCTGCGACATCATCGAGGGTCGCCAGCCGCTTCGGCTTCGCTCATTTAGTAGATCGGTCAAGGCATCTTCATCATCCCTGGCGCGGCGCGACAGGCGCAGCATCACTGCCTGGTATTCTTTCATGCGGCCGAAGTTAGTAGCTTCCGGCGCATGGACACCACCCCCGCGTTTCCCACGCTCCGCGTCGCATCCCATCCGCTCGTCCAGCACAAGCTGTCCCTGCTTCGTGACCGCGCGACACCGACGAAGATCTTTAAGGAACTGGTGGACGAGATCGCCACCCTGATCGCCTACGAGGCGACCAGCGAACTGACCTTGGAAGATGCGGTCGTGGAAACGCCGCTCGAACGCATGCTTGGAAAGCGAGTGAGTGGAAAGAAGCTCACGCTTGTTCCCATTCTTCGTGCTGGACTTGGAATGGTGGAGGGTGTTGCCCGACTGGTACCCTCGGCGCGCGTTGGTCATATCGGCTTGTATCGCGACCACGACACGCTCGAGCCGGTGGACTATTACTTCAAGGTGCCAAGCGATGCGGCCGAGCGCGATTTTTTCCTGTTGGATCCCATGTTGGCAACCGGCGGAAGCGCCGCGGCGGCGGTGACGTCACTGAAGCGCGCTGGTGCCACACGTATTCGGTTTCTGTGTCTCGTCGCGGCACCGGCCGGTGTGCGGCGGCTTGCGGAAGCGCACCCAGAGGTGGTCGTCTACTGCGCTGCTCTCGATCGCGAACTGAATGAGCAGGGATACATCCTGCCAGGCCTGGGTGACGCGGGCGACCGCCTGTTCGGGACCCGGTAGGCGCGCCAGCGGCGGATCGGCGGATCGGCGGCGTCAACCGGATGATAGCGATTATCCGAACCACTCCCGCGGGCAGTCGCGCTGTTGCCGCGCAGCGTCAACGACCCACTGATGCGTGGCCGCGTCATGCACCTCTGAAGGCACGCGATTGAACCATTGCTGCGCCTGCGCTGAGTCTCCCACGCGGCGCCATAGCTCACCAGTCAGGTACGTCAAGACGGCGCGCTCTTCGCGTGCCACACCGTCAAAGCTCGAGAGTGCTTCGGCGAACTTCCACGCCGCCTTCCGGCGGAAGAAGCGCTCGGCTTCCGTGTCATTCTCGTCTACACAGCACCATGCTGCCCGCAGCAGCAAGTCAGCCACGTGGCGCACATCGAGCCCTTGCCACTCCGCGACCTTCGCCGCGGCTTCGTACTTCTCCGAGCCGCACACGGCCAGGGCTGAGAGCTGCGGCGCAAGTTCGTTCCACACGTGCTCGCGTAGTACGGCCGTGACGTCCGCATCCTCGGTAAAGTCGCGCTCTGCACCCGAGTAGCCGCACCGGCTGCACATGTGGATCAGGAAGGGCAGTGGTTGTGTCCCCGCAGCACGCTCGTGAAAATCCGTTCGCTTCCCACCGAACGAATTCGTCGAGATCACCTGCTGCGATTTGAATCGCGTGTCACAGATGGGGCAGCACAACTCGATCTGCTGAAGTGTCGTCATGACAACTCTCCTGCTCCTGGTCTCCACTTAGGGAAGCTGAAGGAAAGAAGCGTGCCATGCGTCCCTCTCTTGTTCGGCCACATGGTCGCCGCTATCATTCCGCGTCCAATGCACCCGCAACCGGGTGCTCCCGTACGTGCGACGGGTTTCGTACCGCCTCCCGCAGGTCGCTTCCGGCCGAATGCTGATCAACCTGCTGCCAGATTTTTTCGCCGTTCTCAATAGCACCGACCGAGTCGCCGCCTACCAGCGCTACTTTCAGGCCCACCGCAGAATTCTCGAGCCGTACTGGCAGAATTACGTTGTCGACTGCGATGGTCCCCACTTCGCTGATGTCGTGCGCGCGACCGCCCTCGCGAATCGCTCCGATCTTCGGGAGATGCTCGAACGCACTGACGTGGTCACGCTGGCCCGCACGACCGAACAGCAGTGCGCGAGGCTGCTTGATCAGGACGTGGATGTTGACATTGTGCTCATGGTCGGCGTGGGCGCCGCGAATGCTGGGGAGCTCGTAGTTGCCGGGCGCGGGATAGCGTTTGCATGTCTCGAGCACTTCACGTCGGTCGCAAATACTGACACGCAGGGACTCGGGCTTGACCCGGAGCTGCTTCCCCTTTGGCTTGCGCACGAGTTCACGCATGCAATCCGGTACACGTCTCCGGGTAGTAGAAGTGAGATGCGCCAATTGATTGCCACCGCCGACGGCAGTTACTCCTACTGGGATACTGGACGCCAGGCACCACTTCGTGAGTTGCTGATCAATGAGGGACTGGCGGTGCATGTATCGCAAATGATCAGTCCTGGGCATGCGCCTTGGGAATATTTCGGATTTGGCCGCCGCCAGTATGCACGCATTCGTGAGCTGGAAGCTATCATCACCCGGGCTGTTGCCGAGGACCTGGATCGCGCAGGTTTGGGCCTTCGATTGCGCTACCTCTCTGGCGGGATGAGCGACGAAGCCCGAACCGTCGACCGCTACGTCCTTCCTGAACGAAGCGGCTACTTTCTTGGCGCGCGGATGGTGGAGGCAGCGATTGCCGAACACGGCATTTCATGGGCTGTCCGCGCGAGTGCCGGCGAGATCATCCAGCACGCGCGCGACGCCGCTGCCTCGGCGTAGTCTTTTACTTCCCCACGCAGAAATTACGAAAGACGACGTCCAGGATATCGTCGGCCGTCATAATCCCGATCAGCGTACTCAGCTCCGCCGCCGCCTCGTGAATGTGCGTGGCGGCTACCGATGCCGGCAGCCTCTCGTCTGTCCAGACAGCCACGAACTGACGCATTTCCTCAGCGGCTGATCTCACGGCGACTTGATGCCGCATG
>JALYVY010000285.1:2921-5330 GCA_030852985.1 Gemmatimonadota bacterium
CGCGTCAAGAGCGGAGCATCCATCGAAGGAGTACCATGAAGCCCGCTTAGGCGATCTTCGACGACCTGCAGGAGTGATCGCAGGCCTTCCCCCGAGGTGGCACTCACGAACACATCCGCACTAATATGTGATCTATCTGCTACTAAGTCTGCTTTGGTGCGTACGATGATGATCGGAGCGTCGGTGTGGGACCGCAGCATCTCAGCGATAGGGAAACCATTACTTCCATCGACACAGGCCAGCACAACATCCGCGCGCCGTAGATAGCGAGATGATGCCTCGATGCCGAGTTGCTCCACGAGATTTTCTGTGTCGTGCAACCCTGCGGTATCGACAAGGCGCAGCGGCCAATGCGGCATGTCGAGCACCGATTCGATGGCATCGCGCGTTGTGCCGGGAACGTCCGTCACAATTGCCCGTGCTTCTCCGAGCAATGCGTTGAAGAGGGAAGATTTGCCCACGTTGGGAGCGCCCGCCAGTACGACCAGTGCGCCATTGTGCACCAAGGCGCCCTGCACACCGCTACTTAGCAGCAGGTCAAGCCGGGCAATGACACTCTGGGCTGTGGAAAGGATACGGTCCCGCGAAATCGGACCGTCGTCCTCTTCGGGGAAGTCGATGTCGTACGCCAGCTGTGCCTCGAGTACCAGTAGGGCAGCCCTCAATCCCTCAATTCGTCGTGACAAGCCACCGTCGAGTTGGCGAAGAGCCACCTTATGCGCCGCAGAACTTCGGGCATCAATTAAATCTCCAATGGCTTCTGCCTGAAGCAGGTCCATCTTCCCGTTCAATACGGCGCGCCGCGTGAATTCGCCCGGCTCGGCCATTCGCGCCCCCGCGGCCACCGCAGCCCCGAGAACTGCCGTTGGAGCGATCGCCCCTCCGTGAGTGGTGATCTCGAGCAGATCCTCACCGGTAAATGAGTGCGGTGCTACGTAGAGTACCGCTATTGCGTCGTCGATAATTGACCCATCGCAGCCACGTACCCTACAACGCGTGGCGTGCCGAGGTGCCGTCGGCACTGGAACGAGCATTCTTGCAGCAATAGCGTCCACACCGCGGCCGCTCAGCCGCACAACAGCCAGCGCTCCTCTGCCGGGTGGGGTCGAAAGCGCCACGATCGTGCGTCCATCGCCGAGGGCGTCGGCGTTCATGATAGAGTCAGGAGCGCCGAAGGTGCTTTACGCTCGCTGCATCCACGCACAGGCGTTCACCTGGTTGGACAATGTGCACGCTGTCACGTCGTGCGTGCGTGGCAAGGGTATCCTGCAGCCGGTGAATCGCATCGTGCGCACTGGCCGTGACATGGCGAAACGTTCCCCAGTGGTAGGGAAGCATCACGCGCGCGCGCAGGATGTCGAAGAGCGCCAGTGCATCCTGCCCCGTAAGATGCCCCTTTTGAAATGATTTCTTCTTCCACGGCGGTGCGTGACCGATTGGTAGCAGCGCCAGATCGAGTTCACGACCATTTTGCCACAGCACTCGCTCCACGAGATGATGAGTCTCTGTGGTGAGTGCAGTGTCGCCAGCAAAGAAGAGGCTCTCTTGAGCCGTTTCAAGGAGGTACATGTTGGCGGAGCTGCGCCACCTGTCAATAGCATACCGGCTGCCCTTGTGGGTTGCCGCGGCCGCGTGGATGGTGACGGTCCCATCGGCAATCGTCACGGATTCACCTGGATTGAGTGAAGTGGCGTGTTTATACCCCTTCCTCACCAACCACAGCGCGATGCTTTCCGGCGCGAAGAGTGGGATATCGCGCGGAAGCCGATCGAGCGACTTGAACGAGAGATGATCGAAGTGGGCATGCGTCAGCAGTATCGCATCGAGCGCTGGCAATTTCTCGAGCGCAATACCCGGTGCGCTGACTCGTGGCAGGAACCCGCCAAGCGTGCTCTCGTAATTCGGATCAGTGATTACTCGCGCACCACCGATTTCCAGTAACAGCGTCGCGTGTCCGATATACGTGATGAGCACGGGGGCGTCGCAATCAGTGTGTCGTCAAGCCCGGCTTTTTGCTGCGACCGTCGCGATTGGTGCTTGTTTTCCCCGTTCCCGTGCTAGCAGCCACTGTTGTGGAATCGCGGCAACATTCTGGACGGCGTAGTAGAGATTCAATCCAGATGCGAAATTGAGGAAGAGGACCGTGAGCATCACCGGCATCATGTAGCTCATCATCTTTGCTTGCGGATTTGGCGGGGAATTCCGCATGCCGATCCACGACATTGCAAACATCGACACCCCCATGAGGAGTGGCGTGATGTAGTAGGGATCACGAAGGGAAATATCTGCCAGCCAGAGAAACGGAACGCCCCGAAATTCAATAGTGTTCTGAAATACCTGGTACAACGCAAATAGTACCGGCATGGGAAGGAGCATGGGCAAACAACCCATGAGTGGGCTGAGTGGGCT
>JALYVY010000107.1 GCA_030852985.1 Gemmatimonadota bacterium
GCGCCACACCGCGCCGATCGGGAACCTCGGGATGCGTACACAGGCGACGCGCCACAGCGATTGCACAGCTCACCTCCACAGTTCGAAGCGTTCCTCCCTTCTCGACTTTCACGCTGATGGTGCTGTACGTCTCGTCGGAGGGTGTACCGTCGGACAGTCGGACAGCCCGACGGTCGGACGGAGGTCTTCGTCGTTCCACCAACAGGCGCACCGCGCCGCCAAGCTGCGAGGCACTGCCGGCGCGGTCGCCGAGGAGCACGAAGGCGGCGTTGGATTCGCGGGCGAGGCCCGTGAGGCGTACCGCGGCGGCCTTCGAGAGCGTCGGGGCACCATCGAGCACCACGAGCGCGAACGCACTGCTCCGGAGCAGGATGTCGGCGGACCAGGCGGCTCGCATGGGGTCGTGCGGTCGAATGATCCACATGCCTTCAGCGTCGCCCAGGTGCACCCAGTCACGTGCGTCGAGCGTGCGCTGTGCGTCGATGTACGCGACCCAGCCGTGCGATGCGATGGTGCTCTCGACGATGGCGCGGGTGAGTGTCGTCTTCCCGCTTCCCGTTGGCCCGACGAGCTCCGTGAGCCTCCCGCGTGGCAGCCCTCCGCCGAGCAGCGCGGCGTCGAGCGCGGCGATCCCGGTGGGGAGCGCCGGCGCGGCCGGTGCGGTGGGCGGAAGGAGCTGGACGAGCTCGGCGAGAGAGAGCGACATTTTCTGGTCGGACGGTATGACGGTCGGATAGAAGGACAGGAACCCTGAATCGCGGGAACCAGAACGCGGGAGCCGAGACAGTGGGGAAGTTCCGAAACGCGGAGTCAGCGGACAGCGGTCTCCGAACAACGCCTCAGAACAGCGTTCCAGAACAGCAGGAGTGATGCCGAACAAACACCGAAGATTCACTTCACAGCGAGAGCCTGCCGCGACTCAGGTGACGACCGAATCAGGGCGGGGGGAGGTATCTACCGAACGAAACCCGAAACTACAAGCGCTGCCCGGATGGCAGGACTCGAATCGCAACCTGCCACGATAAAGCAAGCGCTTGTCTGGACGATGGTTACATGAAGTCGAGCGGTTTGGAGGCACCCCAACCGCCCCCCGTATTTGCCCGGATCGCCTCCCTCCCAAGTCCGATTGTCGAATTCCCGAAACACCATTCGTCGTGATAATGTGAGCATCGCGAATCCATCACGAACCAGAAGAACAGCCATGCCGAGCATCACTCCGAAAGCCATCAACCGAGCCCTCTGGACTGCTCAGGGCCTCCTCGCCGCACTGTTCCTCTTCGCCGGCGCGATGAAGCTCATCATGCCGATCGCGGCGATGCAGGGACCGATCGAGCTGCCCGGGCTCTTCCTGCGCTTCATCGGCGTCGTCGAGATCCTCGGCGCACTCGGCCTTGTACTCCCTGGATTGTTCAGGATTCACCAGACGCTGACGCCACTGGCGGCGTGTGGGCTCGTCGGCGTGATGACCGGAGCCACCGTCCTCACGGCGATGGGCATGGGCGTGCTGCCTGCGCTGTTTCCCTTCGTCGTCGGCCTGATTGCGCTGTCCATCGCAGTTGGCCGACGTGCACCGGCTCGCGCCCGGACCGCGTAAGCTCGATAAAACTTCATGTCACGCACCTACCCAACGATCCATTCGCCACCGATACTCCTGTGGTATCGAAGTCACGATACTGGCGTCCCCCTACCAAGGCACGAATATCTTTCCTTGTCTTGGTAAACCCCACCCTCTCCTGTACCTCACATGCCGCAGTATCTCATCGAGCGCAACATCCCAGGGGCCGGGAAGCTTACTGCCGCTGAACTTCAGGGCATCTCGCAGAAGTCATGCAGCGTGCTGAATGAGCTCGGACCCCAGATCCAGTGGGTGCACAGCTACGTCACGGACGACCAGATCCACTGCATCTACCGGGCGCCCAACGAAGCGATGGTGCGCGAGCACGCGCGGCAGGGGGGATTCCCCGCTGACCGCGTGTCGGAGATCAAGAGCATCATCGATCCGTCGACTGCTGAGTAGCGAGGTCGCCTTGCCTTCGCGGGCGGTGGCAAAAAATGAGCAGCCCTCCGAGGAACCTATCCCGGAGGGCTGTTTCACACGGCGCCGAGGGTGTCGATCAGGAGAATCCCGTCGTCGCCTGCTGCGGCTGCTCGTCGGGATCATGATCCCGCTGGCTGGTTTCGTACCCCGCGGGCAGCTTTGCCGATGATGAACAAACCGGCGCCGATCGACGAAACATTTCTCCTCGTGCAGTCGGCACTCGCGGGGGAGTATTCCCTCGAACGCGAGCTCGGTCGCGGCGGGATGGGTATCGTCTATCTCGCGCGGGAGGTGCAACTCGATCGGCTGGTTGCGATCAAAGTGCTTCCGCCGCACCTCTCGGTGAACGAGGAACTGCGCCACCGCTTTCTTCGCGAGTCACAGACCGCGGCGCGCCTCTCGCACCCGAATATCGTCCCGGTGTTTCGCGTCGGGGACGTCGGAGGGCTGGTGTACTTCGCGATGGCGTACGTCGAGGGAGAAACGCTGACGCATCGCGTGACGACGAAGGGGCCGCTCGTTCCGCACGAAGGCGCACGCATTCTCCGCGAGGCAGCGTGGGCACTTGCGTACGCGCACGCTCGCCACATCGTGCATCGCGACGTGAAGCCCGACAACATCCTCATCGAGCATGGGAGCGGGCGCGCGATGCTGACCGACTTCGGCATTGCCCACGTCGATGCCTCGTCGGCACGCACGGACGATGGCCTGGTGCTCGGCACATCGCAGTACATGAGCCCCGAACAGGCGGCGGGGGAGCCAGTCGACGGACGCAGCGACCTCTACTCGCTGGGAATCGTTGCGCACTTCCTGCTCGCCGGAAGGGTGCCCTTTGACGCGCCATCCGCAGCGGCGTTGCTCGCGAAGCATCTCACCGAGCCCGCGCCGCCGCTTGCGAGCCTGGTGCCCGGACTTCCGCGCCAGATCGGCGACGCAATCGACCGTTGCCTCGCCAAGAATCCGGCAGACCGCTTTGCGACGGGGGAAGCGCTGGCCGAAGCGTTGACGGCCGCAACGGAGCCGCCGCGCGAGATGCCAGCACCCATCCGCGTCTGGATCACCAAGGGGGAGAAGAGCAGCGGCGCGGGTCTGTTCCTGATTGTCTACCTCTCGCTGGGGATCGTCCCCTTCATGGGGATGAACCTGTGGCTCGGACTGATCCCCCTCACGCTCGTCGGGTCGGCGGTGGTCCTGCCGGTGACTGGTCGAACGCGCCGTGTCCTCAAGTCGGGCTATGGCCTCGAGGATCTGCGAAGCAGCATTCGCCAACATTGGGCGCGTCGGCGGGAGGAGCAGATCTACGAAGCTGTTGAAAACTCGCGTGCAGCGCGTTTCGCGATCTGGGGCGCGTCGGCGCTTGGCTGGTTGGCTGTCGCTGCCGGCGCTACGCTCACGGCGATGCCCGGGCGCGAAATCCTGATGGTAGCCGGTGGGATTGTCGGGACGATCACCGTCGCCCTCGGCGTCATCGATGCGGTGCGTCGGCGCAGGGTGGGTCGCGTCGGCAGCATGAGCCTCCGCTTCTGGAACGGGAAATGGGGTGAGCGAGTCGTGGCGCTCGCGCGCGTGGGCCTGAAGCAGGTCGCGGCGCGGCCGCTGGCCCCGCAACTCACGGAGCTCGCCATCGGCCGTGCGACCGACGTGTTGTACGAGGGGCTGCCTGCCGCGATCAAGCGGAATCTTGGCGACCTGCCCGCTACGGTGCGAAAGTTGGAAGCGGATGCGCACGCCATGCGCGAGCAGATCGACCGTCTCGATACCCACAAGGTGCAGATGGAGCGCGACGCGGTTGGTGCGTCGCGCGCGCTGGCGGCTTCCGCGGAGCTGGGAAGCGTGAGCGAGGGACGTGATCGCATCGCCGTTGAATTGGCATCGTCGCTCGAGATGGCTCGCGCTCGTCTCGCGGCAACCGTGGCCGCCCTGGAGAACATTCGACTGGGGCTGCTGCGGCTCCAGCTCGGGACGGCGCCGGTTGCCTCGGTGACGTCGGCGCTCGAGGCGGCGAAACGTGTGGCGGATCAGGTTGGCCGCGTGGCAGACGCCAGCGAGGAACTGACCGCGAGCTTGAAATCACCCCCCAGCGCGTCATAGCGGATTTGCTTTGCACGCGGAATGACAGCAACGCACTTTGCCGGGGTCACGTTCGACGTACACCCTGTTGAACGCGACGCTGCCGCGTCGTCCCTCCAACTTTCCCTTCCTCTTCGCACCAGATGATCTTCTGCCGCACGGCATTCGTCGCCACCTCGTGTCTTGCCCTCCTTGTTTCCGTCGCGCCGTTGCACGCCCAGGCGCCACAGGCGAACGATGCCGAATACACCGCAAGGATTCGCGAGCTCACGCCAACCGATCCGAAGTGGAAGTTCACGACGGAGCTCGTCGACCATCTACCGGCATCGTCGACAGTGCCATCGCCGCTGAAGGTGCTCGGCTACGTCCCCGGCACGATCGGCCGGTTGTCCCGCACGGAAGACCTCAACAAATACTTTCGCGCCGTGGCGGCCGCGTCGCCGCGCGTAAAGATCTTCTCGCTCGGCATGAGCGAGGAAGGGCGCGAGATGATCATCGCCGCCGTCGCCGACTCGGCGACGATCGCGAACCTCGACAGCTATCGTGCGATGACGGCGAAGCTCGCGGATCCGCGCACCGCGACCGATGAGGAGCGCGTGCGGCTCATTCGCGAGTCGAAGCCGCTCTACTGGCTCACCGGAACGATTCACGCGCCGGAGACGGGAAGTCCCGAGATGCTGATGGAGCTGCTGTATCGGCTTGCGGTGGAGGAGACGCCGTACATCCAGCAGATCCGCAGCAACGTCATCACGCTCATCACGCCGGCCACTGAGGTAGACGGACGCAATCGCATCGTCGACCTGATCGAGGAAGAGAAGCACCTCAAGCTCGGCCGCGGAGGCATTCCGACGGTGTATTGGGGCAAGTACATCGCGCACGACAACAATCGCGACGGCCTCATGATGAGCATCAAGCTCACGCAGAACATGAACACGGGCTTCCTGCATTGGCACCCGACGATCATCCACGACCTGCACGAGTCGGTGCCGTTCCTGTACACGAGCACCGGGACCGGACCGTACAACGACGAGTTTGATCCGATCGTCGTGGACGAATGGCACACGCTCGCCTATCAGGAGGTCACGGAGCTCACGAAGCGGGGATTGCCCGGCGTGTGGACACACGGCTTCTATGACGGGTGGGCGCCCAATTACATGTTGGGCATTGCCCAGTTTCGTAATTCGCTCGGCAAGTTCTATGAGACGTACACGTCAGGCGGCGCAGACTGCCAGATCGTGAAGCTGCCGGGAAGCGCGACGTCGAAGGAATGGGATCGCCCCAACCCGCCGGTGAACGGCGTGAAGTGGTGCATCCGCAGCAACATCAACTACCAGCAGTCCGGCGTACTGGTGGCGCTGAACTACGTGGCAAGGAATCACGAGACGTTCATGGAGAACTTCTCGCTCAAGGGCACACGCATGCTGGAGCGCGGGAAGCACTCCGCGCCGTATGCCTTCGTCATCCCGCACGACCAGAAGCGCGCCGCTGAAGCGGGCGACCTGGTCAACTACTTCCGCAAGATCGGGAGTGAGGTGCACGTCGCGACGGCGGACTTCACGACGAAGACGATGCCCGCCGTGATCGAGCGTGGTCTCGTGGGCGGTGGAGCAGGCCCGGGCGCGGCGAGTGGGGGCGGTGGAGGAGCCAACGCGGCGCCGGCAGGAGCGGCGGGTACACCGGACAGCGCAGCCGCCGCTCGCCGCGACTCGATCGCCGCGCGCGCCAATACGACGACGACCGTGCACGCTGGCGACTGGATCGTCCGCATGGACCAGCCGTACACGGCACTGGTGCGAACGGTGCTCGCCATACAGCGCTTCCGTCCCGACGACCCGTCACCATACGACGACACGGGATGGACGCTCGATCAACTCCGCCACGTCACCGCGCTCACGATCGCGGATTCGACGATCCTCACCAAGCCGATGTCGCTGCTGACGGCGGACGTCGTCGTGAACGGAACGTCGACAGGCAGCGGCGGCACGCTCGCGATCACGCACGTCGGCGACTGGCGTTCCGCGACGCTGCCGTGGAAGCTCGGGCGCACGGCGGTACGCGTTGCCGACACGTCCTTCACCGCGAACGGTGCGACGTACGCTGCCGGCACCTACCTGGTCGCCAACAACGCCGACGCGCAAAACGCCGTGAAGACGCTCGGCCTCAAGGCCGTCGCGCTCGTCCAGACGCCGACCGTACGGGCGCACGCGATCGCGCTGCCACGCATCCTGTTTCTCCACACCTGGATCGAGACGCAGAACGAAGGCTGGGTGCGGCATGCGCTCGAGGAGATGGGCGTGCCGTTCACGTATACGTCGACGCAGTCTGTGCGGAAGCCAGGGTACCTCGACAACTTCGACGTCGTGCTGCTGCCGCACGTCGGCGCACCGGCGGCGACGATCGTGAATGGACGCGCGCTGGTGGGTCCGGCCATTCCGTGGAAGAAGACGCCACTGACCCCGAACATCGGCGTCATCGACTCGACGGACGACATCCGTCCAGGGCTCGGGTACGATGGCCTCGCCGCACTCAAGTCATTCGTCGATCGTGGCGGGCTATTGGTCACGGAAGGCAACAGTTCGCGCGTGCCGATCGACTTCGGGTTTACGCCAACCGTGTCCGTGGTGACGACACCTCGGTTGCTGGCGCGCGGCGCCGTGTTCCGGGCGCAGGCGATGGAGCGCACGAGTCCCATCCTCTATGGCTACAGTGAGCAGAACTTCCCGGTGTATTTCAACACCGCGCCACTGTTCAGCGTCTCGCCGGCCGCGGAGAACGATTCCGCGAGCCGACGTGTGGCGGAGAACATCGCGGATGCGTCGATCGAGAAGGAGCTGAGCGCACAGCGCGCGCGGGTAATCGTGCGCTTCACGCCGCGCGCGGATTCGCTGCTTGTGTCGGGTCTGCTCGACAATGGTGCCGAGATGGCGGGACGTGGTGCGGTCATCGACGCGCCGGTGGGGAAGGGACACGTCGTGATGTTCGGTATTCGTCCCATGTGGCGCTACGAAACGCAGGGGAGCTACGCGATGCTGCTGAACGCCATGCTCAACTGGAATGCGCTGGATGTGAATCAGAAGAAGTTTCCGCAGAACACGCCCGAGAAATGACAACCGGGTATCGCGCTGCGCACTTCCTTGGCAGAGCCACAGCGGCAGCTTCTGTGGCTCTGGCACTTTCGGGCTGCGGCGGCGTGCCAACGGACACCGGGGGGGCGCAAGGGCTCTTTCCGCTCCGAGTGGGGACCACCTGGTCCTATCACAGTTTCGATGCCACCACGGGCCCAGGCGCTGACTTCGGCCCTGCTGCGCCGGACTCCGATTTCACCTTGCGTGTGGTCAAGGATACGGTCGATGTCACCGGAAGTCGCTGGTTCGCAATCGAGAATATCAATCGGCTCTTCGTCTGGACGCAACCAGGATTTTTTGCGAATGCCTCGGATGGGTTCAGGCGTCTCACCACCGGACCGGGGCTGTCGGGTCAGCAATTCGTATTCACCAGTTCCGTCATCACCTACCCCGTCCCCAAGGGACGGCCCACCGTGATTGGCTTCGTCACGGCATTGGACACGGCGATCACCGTCGGTGCAGGCACGTTCCGGTGCGTACGGTACGACCTGCGGGACTCGTCGGACCCGGGATCCATGATAGACGCGAGTGTGTTCCTCGCGCCTCAGGTGGGCATCGTTCAGCGCACCGTGTTCAAGGACGGCTTTTCTGATGGCGCGGGGGGGTTCAAGGCGCAGCGGAATCGTGTCTATCAACTGGCTGCCTATCAACCCTGATCGTGTGCCCTTCTGGCCGATCTATCTCTTCGACTGGTCACGGGACGGGCGCGTGCTCGCGCGCTCCTGCGGCGACGAGATGCGCAACGTTTGCCAATGCGCGGTTTCCGGTAAAAGAGACGACAGGAGATCAACCGCAAGGCGAAGCAGCGCGAGGAAGTGGGGTGGTTGACGGACAGTGGCGCACTGTGCTTTACCTGCAACACGTGCGGCTACATGCATTCCTTCATGCGGTCCAATCAGTTGTCCTGACTCCCGAGACACCGATATCGTGATTGCGCCTGCCGCGGTAACCCTGGAAGGACATGGTGTACGGCTGGAGTCACTCTCTCCCGATCACGAGACTGCGCTGGCCGCCGCCGCCGCCGATGGTGAGCTCTGGAAGCTCTGGTACACGGCCGTCCCGGAGCCATCGCATGCTGGGCGGTACATCAGCGATGCCCTGGCCGGTCAGGCCGCCGGCACGATGCTGCCCTGGGCCGTGCGCGACCTTGCCACGGGTGACATCGTCGGAAGTACGCGCTATCACGATATCGTCACTCCGATCGACCGCGTCGAAATCGGCTACACGTGGTATGCCGCGCGCTACCAGCGCAGCCACGTGAACACGGCCGCGAAGCTCCTCCTCCTCACGCATGCGTTCGAGACGCTCGGCTGCGCCGTGGTCGGACTTCGCACCGACAACTTCAACTTCCGCTCGCAGCGCGCCATCGAGGCACTCGGCGCCAAGCGCGACGGCGTGTTGCGTCACCACCAGGCGCGCCGCGACGGAACCGCCCGGGACACGGTGGTGTACAGTATCCTGGCGGCCGAGTGGCGCGATGTGCAGCGTCATCTCGCCAACCGACTGCTTCGCGCGCGCGACACGTGAGGAGAACCACCGTCGCGTGAAGAACACCGGTGGAATCTCAGCCTTCGAGGGAATGGCCATGGGTCGCATCCGCTACGTGACCGTATGCACGATCATCGCCCTGTCCGTGATAGCCGGATGCCGATCGCGTCCGCAATCATGGCCCATCGACCCGCCGGACCTGACGGGCCAGGTGCTGGAGGTGCGCGCCGGCGGAGGCGTGCTGGGAAAGCCCACGACTGGCGTGGGATCGTACGGCAGCTCCGAAAACAGGAGCGATGCGCGACGACTGCGCATTCGCGTGATCTCCGCACGCAGCACTGAGCACGAGCCCGAGGCGTTCGTCACTGTCGACGGCGTTACGCAGGTGGCGAGGTCCAGCGAGTCGCCCGACGGTGATGCGCATCCTGACCTCGAGGGAGCGTTCGTGCGCGTGTGGCTGCGCAGCAAGCTGTTCGCACACTCACCCACGGACGTTTCCGGCACCGCGCGCATGATCGCGATTGATTCGGTGGCCGTCGTACCGGCGCAGCAAGAGTAGTAGCTCTTCGCGCAGTGAGCGTTCCGCAGCGACTGTTGATCACTGTGCTTCCGGAGCGCTGCATGCGTTCGTAGGATATGGCATGAACACACCCCATCGAGACATTCCGCGATGCATGGAGCGGATAACTGGTCGACGGACATCGTGACCACGCCAATAGCAGGCGCCTGATCAGCATGGATGATCGACGCCGGGGGTTCGTCGCGCTCCTGGTCAGCGCGGTGATGGGCATGATTGCCTTTGTGCTCGTACTCACCATCACCGATCCGCCGGGCCCCGGCCTCGATCCCGACGCACTGCAGTACCTTGGTGCCGCATCGTCGATGGCCGCTGCTGGGGAATACACTGTGCCCCTCGCCCCATGGAAAAGCGCTGACAGCACCGAGCCTCTCACGCACTTTCCGCCCGGCTATCCGACCGCACTCGCGCTCCCGGTGCGCATGGGCATGGAGCCAGCGCAAGCGGCACGACTCGTGGACGCGAGCGCGGCATTCATTTCGACCGCGACGGTGGTGCTGCTGGTGAGCACGGCTGCGTCGCCCGTCGTGGGTGCGTTGCTCGCGCTCTCGCTCTTCGCGATGACGGCGATGTACACCGCACACGCATCCGTACTGAGTGAGCCGCTCTTTCTCGCGTGCCTTTCCCTGACGCTGGCAGCGATGGTGATCACGCCGGATCGTCCAGTACGTGCAGGCATTCCAGCGGCGCTCGCGCTGATGACGCGTTACGCGGGATTGTCGATCGTTGGCGCAATCGGGATCTGGGCGCTCATGCGGCCGGGTCGCTGGACGGAACGATTCAAGCGCGCGACAATTGCCGTCGCCCCCGCGCTCGTCCTTCAGATTGTGTGGGTGCTTCGGACGCGTGCCGTCGCGGTGGTCAGCGATATCCGGAAAATCGCGCTCTATGGGAAGTGGAGCAAGACGCTCCAGCAAGGTGGGACCACGTTCGCCGCGTGGCTCATTCCCGACGCGGCGGCGGACCACGATCCGCTGGCGCATCGCGCGATGCTTGCCGTCGCGGCGGCGTTGGCACTCGCTGGTCTTTGCGCCATCGGGGCGTGGCATCTATCGCGCGCCGAGTCTGGTCGCGAGCGCAATGCGGGCCGCGCGTCGCGTCTCATCAAGGCCTGCGCGCTGCTGCTCGCATGTTATGCGGCATTGCTGGGCGCATCACGGCTGTTCGCCGACCCGGGCATTCCCTTCGACGAGCGCATCTTCGCGCCAGCGTTGCTGCTGTTGATGATCATCGCCGCGACGACCCTGTCCTTCTGGTGGCGCGGCACCCGACTGCGCAATGCGCGCCGAGTCGTTGCCGCCGCCCTTCTCGCCTGGTGGTGCGCGGCGCTCGCCGCCACACACGTGAACGCGCACTTTGCGATGACGTGGGGCTCCGACTTTGCCGGCCAGCAATGGCGCGAGAGCGAAGTGCTGGCGTGGGGTCGCAACCAGGGGTACGGCGCGCCGATTTACTCCAACTGGCCCGCCGCGATCTTTTTCTACCTGCGTCGTCCGTCGCACGAACTGCCGAAGCTGACGGAGCACGCGTCGCTGAAGGCCTTCGGCGACACGGTGCGCGCACACGGCGGCCACGTACTGCTCTTCACTGCCAGGTCCGAGGACTACGTCGCCAACGCGCTCCTCATCAAGACATCCGGCCTCGACGTCATCGAGGAGCTGGACGACGGCTGGATTCTCGGCGTCGATCACTGAGGGCGGATGTCCATTCCCACGAGAAGGCCACCTGAACCAACGCGGTTGGGGCGAAGGAAGAAGTTGGCGTAGTGGCCGTCGCGGCTGATGCGGAACATCTGCAGTGCCGCGATGCCGCCGTAGATGATCGTGATGTCGGTCTTGTTCAGCGACGACGTTCGCGCCATGAAATCGACGTCGCTCACCGATGCCGTGCGGCCGATCGTGATGTAGAACAGTGCCGTGCCGATGCCGCCGGCGAGCACGCCACGCTCGAAGGCGGAGCCGCGGCTGTGCGGAACGTCCAGAATTCCCTCGTCCAGTGCGGCTTGCACATTCAGTCCCATGCTCGAGAACAGGAACTGCTTGTGCCGGTCACGGATGACGTCGAAGCCGGAAGAGACGGTCGGTCGCCCCCTGTTGAAGTAGAATGACGGGTGTCCGCCCAGCATGAGCGACGTGGCGACGTGGGCGCTTTCGTGCGCGAGGAGGCTCGCGGCGAACCCGGTGGCCACTGTGCGCCAGTAGTGTGGCGGGTGCGCCACGGCAACGGCGCTGTCGGATGTGGCGCGTGTGTCCTGCGCGGCACATGGCGTTGCGAGAATGCCGAGTAGGACAATGCTGGACAACAGACGTTTCATGGGTGCCGTAAGACTCGATCTGGTCGTTTCCTGATTCCGTCGGGAGACGGTGCTTGGCTGAAGGGTTCCCCGAAGGCTATCATCACTCACGGGCAAAGCTCACCACGAACGAGGCATATGCCAACAAAATTATCGGACCTCGAGATCCAGCGCGCGCTGGGTTCGCTGCCGGGCTGGGCGCGGCGCAGCGAAGTGCTGACAAAGACGTTCACGTTCCCGACGTTCGCCGGCAGTATCGACTTCGTGCAACGCGTGGCGAAGGCGGCAGACGCGGCGAATCATCACCCGGACATCGACATCCGGTACACGAAGGTGATACTTGCCCTGTCCACGCACGACGCGGGCGGCATCACGGAGAGCGACCTGTCGCTGGCGCGCACCATTGAAACCGTGGCCTGACCGTCAGACAGTCTGACCCGGGCGAACGGCTGCGCCGTCGCTCTCGCTGGACAGCGTGAAGTACACCCCCTTTGGTTCCTGTACCCTGGGGCAGAGGCCTGAGCATCTGAGGCCTGATTTCCGGTAGCGCCGCGGCGGTGCGGCCAGGGCCGCACACGGCGACCGGGTGGCAAGCGAACTGTATGCTCCACCGCCACGGCAACCGACTAAAGCCCGCTAAATAAATCCTCGGCGTTGAGCGGCGCAGCCGCGCCCCACGCAACGCAGTACCACTCGGCATCGACCAGCGCGTAGCGCTCGAAGTTTGCCTGGCGTTGCGAGCGGTGGCTGAGGAAGGCCTCTCGCTTCTTGCCGTTCCAGGGTCCGGCATCGATGCGGATGTGGGCCGGCTGGCCAATGGCCTGGTACAGATCACCGGGCATGGGCGCCGGCCATGTGACCACGCAAAGGCGAGCCACTCGATGCGGACGCACGGTGCCCATGAGCTGCTCGGGATACTCGCTATCCGAAGCGGCACATTCGATTGCGCGCCGCGTCAGCGAGGAGATGGCGATGTGATCGCGGTGCTGCGTCGGCGCGCCCTCAGGACCGAAGGTGAGTACGACCTCCGGCTGCTCCTGTCGTAGCAGGCGGACGATCTCGCCCATCACCTGCTGCTCGTCTGCCTGTGCGAGCTTCCCGTCGCCATGTCCGCCAAAGTCCACACGCTGCACGCCAAGCACGGCGCACGCCGCACGGAGTTCGGCGCGACGAATGCGGCCCAGCTCCTCGGGCGACGAAACGGGGATGCCGGACGTCTTCCCGGCATCCCCGTCAGTGGCGCAATAGAGCGAACACCGGACTCCCTGTGCCGAGGAGCGCGCGAGGGTGGCCCCGGTCGCGTAGGTCTCGTCGTCAGGATGGGCGAAGACTGCAGTCAGCGCCCGCTGTGCCTCAGCGACGACGGCCGCCGCCGAGGAGGTTCACGATGGCGAGAAACATGTTGAGCAGGTCGAGATAGATGTTGAGCGCGGCGGGCACATAGTCATCCGGGCCGTACTGTCCGGAGCGGAGAATGCGCCACGTGTCGAACACCAGCAGCCCGCTGAACACAAGGACCGTTGCCGCCGAGATCCAGAGTGAGGCCGCGGTGCTCTGGACAAAAATGTTGAGGAGCGACGTCACGACCAGCACGATCAGGCCGACGAAGAAAAAGCTGCCCCACGCACTGAAGTCGCGCTTGCTGAGCGCGGCATAGAGCGACAGCACGCCGAACGCGGTCATCGTCAGCACGCCAGCCTGCAGTGTGATACCGGGCGTGGTGCGCTCGGCCACATAGAGCATCGGCGCGATCATGATGCCGGCGACAAACGTAAAGACGAACGAGAGGCCGAGCCCCTGGATTGGCCGGCCGCGCGCGCGCATGGCCATCCAGAGCGGGGCGAACATCGCGATGAGCGTGATCCACGGATGATCGACCACGGCCTGCATGAGGCCGGGCTGAGTCTGCCCGAAGGCGACGCCAATGGCGGTGACGATGACGCCGGCGAAGACGAGACCGTAGGTGCGCCGGACCAGCGTCGCACGCTCTTCGCCTGTACGAACAAGTGTTCCCGTGTAGGCAACACCCATGGGACAATCTCCTTTGAGGGTTACTGAATATACCCCTTGGAGCGCCCGGTGAGCCATTGGGGGCCTGCGGCAGTCCGACCGTCGGACCCGATCGCGGCTTCGCCGCTGCTCGTCCGGGTCCGACTGTCAGACTGTCGAACCGAAAGCGGCAAAGGCGCGAAGCGCCTTACCGCTTTCGCTGGAGCGTGATGTCGCCGCTGAATGACTCGGCAACGATGCGCGCGGTGCCGCGGCCCAGCGTGAAATTGAGGCGCTTGGCCTGCGAGGCGCCGATGCCGTGCGCCCCGGCCTTGAGCGTGATGGGGAAGTCGCTCTCGATCCCGCCACTGAAGGTCGAGATACTGAGCTCCGCCCCAGTATCGGCCGGCAGGCCGATGGTGAGCTCACCCGAGTGGGTGTTGAACTCGTAGCGGCCACCGTCGAGAATGGACCCGATGAAGGAGATGTCCCCGCTGGTGTTGTGCACGCGGACCTGCTTCGCAATGATGTCCCGCAGCGTGACGTCACCACTCACGGTTTCGGCCGTGACGTCCCCTCGGGCTCCACTGAGCTCCACGCCGCCGCTGATCGTGTTCACCTTCGTTTCTCCCTTCACCCCGATGATGTTGACGTCGCCGGAGAGGCTCTCGACGTCCACCCGATCGCCCGCATCGCGCACGGTGATGTCGCCACTCTGCGCACGGATCTCGATCTCACCATGCACGCCGCGAACGCCCACGGATCCGCTCCACGTGCTGGCCGAGAGCCTCGTTCCCGCTGGGACGGTAATGTCGAAGCGTCCGTCGCTGCAGCCTCGCCCGGACGCCGTCTCCAGCGTCGCGCGCGACCCATTGCTCGTGAAGCGGATCGATCCATTCTCGGTTCGCGCCCGCACCTTGATCTCGTTGCGGTCTGATGCGGTGACGGTCACTTCGCCGCCAGGGCAGCTCACCGTCAGCGCTCCACGCGCGTCGAACGTGACGACCGTATCGAGCGAGCCGGCACGGTCTCGCTCCTGGCGCTCAGCCTCGCGCTCGCGAGTCTGTTCCGCGCGATCACGCGCCCGCTCGGCCCTTGCGTTCGCGGCGTCGCTTGCGCGTTCGGCCCGTGCCTCCGCCAGGGCGCGCGCGCGTTCGCGTGCGGCCTCGGTCGTGGAGGTCTGCGCACCAGCGGCCACAGGCGCCGCGAGCGCGATGAGGGCAGTGACAAGAATCAGTGGCTTGAACATGAGTCCTCTAG